>CAZPKI010000068.1:0-10091 GCA_964587015.1 uncultured Limnohabitans sp. | reverse complement strand
CCATTCCAAAGGATGGTTTTGGATTCCAAAATTACTTTTCCAAACAGCTCTCTGGTCTTTGGTCCGATGTCCAAACCCATCCAATTGTCTGGAATCTCTCCCTTATCGACTAATCCCTGATTGGCCGTATTCGAAAAATCATCTGCAATCACGGTGTCGATTGGCAAAATCAAGTTCACTCCTTTTGCCTTCGCTTTCTCCATCAACTCCAATACGAAGTTAAGTTTGTCTGCCTCCAAAAGTGAAGTGCCGATTGATCCTCCCTGCGCCTTCGCAAAGGTGTAGGACATGCCCCCACCAATAATCAGGTTGTCCACCTTCTCGAGGAGACGCTCAATGATTAAGATTTTATCCGCAATTTTTGCTCCACCCATGATCGCAGTATATGGGCGTTCGGGATTGCCTAGCACCTTATCGGCATTGGTCAACTCAGATTCCATCAGGTATCCGGCTACTTTTTGAGAGAAATTTACAGCAATCACAGCAGTGGAGGCATGTGCACGGTGGGCAGTACCAAAAGCATCGTTGACGTACACATCTCCAAGTTGAGCGAGCTTGGCAGCAAAGGCTTCATCTCCTTTTTCTTCTTCCTTGTAAAACCGGAGGTTTTCTAACAACAACACCTGACCTGCACCGAGCTGCGCAGCCTTTTGGATGGCTTCCTCCCCAATGCAATCACTTGCAAAGCTGATTTTCTGTCCAAGAGCAGCCTCAACCGCTGACACAATGTGCTTCAGGGAATACTTATCTTCTGGTCCTCCTTTGGGACGTCCTAGGTGAGACATCAAGATGGCAGATCCTCCATCATTAAGAATTTTTTTGATCGTAGGAACAGCCGCCTGAATTCGGGTATCGTCAGATACATGCAGCTGTTCGTCTAGAGGAACATTGAAATCAACACGGATCAGGGCTTTTTTACCTGCAAAATTGAGGCTATCTACATTTTTTACATTCAAGGACATGGGAATGGGTCGAATAGGTGAGAACTACTAATGCATTTAATATCGAGACGAATTTAACTCAAATCCAGCCAATACGAAATAGAACGATTGGAAAAACTAAGCCTAGTGAGTAGGCTGTGCTGCGGCTCTCCTGAGGCGATCATTGATGGCACGGCCCAATCCGATTTCTGGAACAAACTCGGCTACAATCAGCTCAGCATCACTTTCATCCAGGAGTCGCATGGCCATAAAAAGACGCTGCGCTGCTTCTTTCAGATCCTGACTGGCACTGAGAATCACTTGGCGATCTACAGATAGGGATGGGAAATGGGTAGAAAAACTCAGCACTCCAACTTTTTTTCCTTGTTTGACCAACTGCGGAACGAGTTCTGTCAAATCACCCAAGACAAAAGGTTTTCGCGGCGCATAATGACTTGCCAGTTGACCGGGTGCACTAGGATTACTCGAGCTATGAGCCTGAACTGTCACCGGTCCTACGAGGGATTCAATTTCGGAAATATCAAGCCCTCCAAGGCGATAGATCACAACTTGCTCTTCTTCCATTCCCACAATGGTACTTTCCAAACCTACGGCACAAGCACCGCCGTCAAGAATGTAGGGGATTTGTGTTCCCAACTGCGCAGTCACATGCGCTGCCTGTGTAGGGCTGATGTAACCAAAAGGATTTGCACTTGGTGCTGCAAGTGGAAAGTCAAGCTGCGCCAGAAGTGCCAAAGTCAACGGGTGATTGGGTACCCGAACTGCCACTCGATCCAAACCTGAGGTAACCAAATCGGGAACGCTGGCTTTCCGAGGCAATAAAACCGTCAGGGGACCTGGCCAAAAGGTTTCGGCTAAACGCTTGAGTTTTTCTGGGAATGCAGTGACAAAAGGATTTACTTGCTCCAAGGAAGCCACATGTAGAATCAATGGATCAAAGCTGGGTCGGTTTTTCGTTTCAAAAATGGAACTCACTGCCTTCAAATCGAGTGCATTCCCTGCTAGCCCGTAAACCGTTTCGGTTGGAATGGCTACCAGCTGCCCCTGTTTGAGGTACGTAGATGCTTTAGAAATATCGGTACCTACCTCCACCATTACTTTGCTTCACAAAAGTCCTTGATCCAAGTTTCTGCTTCTTTGTAACCCAAGGAAAGGGCCATTTTTAAATCTGCGCAGCCTTCATTTTTTTGACCCAAAGCACTCATTCGGGTGACGCCAAGTAGGTAATAGGCTTCCCCATTTTTGGGATCCAAATTAACGGTATTGGTGAGTGATTCCATCCCATGGATGGGATCGTTCATTCCTAAATTGGCCTTAGCCAAACGAAAATGTGCTTCTGCATGGTTGGGCTCCTTCTGAACTACTGCTTGAAAATCAAGTAGGGCATCCTCATACGCTTCCATGGTCAGCAAAGTAGTGCCTCGATTAAAGAGGATGTCTAGTTGGCTGGGGTCAAGCGCAGCTGCTAGGTTAAAATCTGCCAATGCAGCCTTGTAGTTGTTGAGCTCCATGTTTGCATTACCTCGGTTAAACCAAGGCTTGTAATTGCTCGAATCTGCAAGAATCGCCTGATCAAATAAGGGTATGGCTTCTTTAATTTTTCCTTGCTGAAAAAGTGCAACACCTTTGGCATTTAAGGCGGTGATTTGGGTTGGGTTTTTTTCCAAAACCTGATCAAACTGGACAACAGCGTCCGCCCAATTTTGAGAATCCATTTTTTGCAAACCCACTTTCATCAACTCCTCTTCACTAGGAGCGCAGGCAGAAATACTGATTACAAGCAGGCAAAAGATCCAAAAATATTTCACAGAGGTATTTTTAAATAAAATTACTGAATAGAAATTAGGTAGAGGCTAGTTTTAGTCGGTAGGCATCTGGGATTGAAACTGGTTTCATGCTGTTTTTGTCTACAGATACCAACACACTTTTACAGGTTGCAAAAACATGTTCCTTGCCAGCAGCATCTCTCCCCAAAAGTACTTGTTCCAGATCAAAAGAAGAGTTGCCAAGGCGTGAACACTTTACCAAAGCCTCCACTTGATCCTGCAAATGAATGGGGCGAATGTAGTCAATCTCAATTCTACCGACTACTGTACCCACATCTAGGACATCCCAACCTGCTTGTAGGTAGAGAAATACGGCTCTTGCATGTTCGAAATAACTGAAATAAACCCCATTGTTGACATGGAGGTACCCATCTATATCGGAAAAACGAAGTTGAATGGGTGTGGAAAAGGAAAAATCAGCGCGAAGCTGAGGAATATCAAAATTACGCATCAATGTAAGATTTCTGAGGTACTTGTTTTTTCAAGCATCCTCAAAATGGAAGGATTGTAGCCGATCAAATCAATGACCGCATCAAAGGTAACCCAAGCCAAGGAAATGCTCTCATCACTTCGCACCAAAGGTTCATGGAGGTCTGCTTCAATCAGGTAGCGAACATCGTAATGAAAATGTTCTGCCACATGAGGGCGCTCTGGAATGATGTGCTTGTCCAGATCAAAAATTGAAGTGTCTACAAATTGAAGGGAAGTCAATCCGCTTTCCTCTTTTGCCTCTTGTAGAGCCACTTCCAGGAGATTTTCATTTCCATCCGCATGTCCGCCTAGCTGCAGCCAACGACCCAGCTTGCGGTGAAGTGTGAGCAGGGTATGCGTTCTTTCCTTATTTACAATCCAGGCAGAGGCCGTAAAATGACCTGCAATCCGTTCTCTCGAATAGGCCAAAGGATCATCAGTCAAGGCCAGAAAATCAGACACAAACTGATTTTCCTCTTCGTAAGGGCTGCGGTAAGCTTTCAATTGGGATTTAAGGGTAATTCTATCCATGTTAGGGTCTTTCAAATAACCGATCCATCAACTCATCAAAGGGTTTGGCATCGTAATACAATCTATCAGAATATACCGAGGCCAGCAATTTGAAATAGCTAGGCTGCTGGTTGATTCGTATTTTTTCTAAGGAAATGTTGCCGTAAAGTTGGCTGATTAATTCTCCTTCTCTGGGCAGTTGCAATGGGGGCTTGAAGTAAAATTTTTCAGTTTCTTTCACCTGCTCATTCACTTCCTCTAGCTTCCGATCCAAACTCACCTGTTCGTACCCCAAAGCTATAATCCGTCTACTTAATCCCAAGAAAAGTAAGGAAAAAGAATTCGTGCCGACCTCCGAGCTGTAGCTTAGTGCAAAGCCATTCGCATAGGCTGAGCTAAACACATGTACTTCTGGAGTATCATTGATTTGAGCTCTTTTGTAGTGGTAGTTTCTATAAACGAGCGCAAACAGCGCTTTGGACTCTTCTGATTTATTCCATTCTTCTAAATCATGTAGGTCTTTTTCTTTCAGTAAAAAATTCTCTTTTACGGAGAGGGGTGGATTTCCTTCACGATTGGGAAAGATTTTTTTCAACAAGTCATCAAAGAAATCAGCCATCTCCTATGCGTTTATATTTTCCTGAGGCGCTCACCTCCACTTTTCCTTCCTCCACCAATTGGCGAAGGCATTTGAGATGTCCCAAAGTAGCGGGCTTGTTGACTGCGTCAAAAAGCTCTTCCTCCCTAAACGCTTCACCAACTGCTAAAGTTTGCAGGACTAGCTCCTTAAACTTGTTTTCAAGGTCTAGCGGAAGGCTAGCTTTCTTTTGTTCCACACAATGATCGCAAACCCCACAGCTCTCATCACTTAATTCTCCAAAATAGGCTTGAATAAACTGGGTACGGCAGATTCTAAATTGATGCCCATAAGCCACCATTTGGGTAGCCTTATCGAGGGTCAGCGTTCTCCTCAAAGTGATCCGCTTGAAATTAAGCGGCAGGGTGGCTGCATCGTAGCGTTCGGTCAAAAAGGTAAGTTGCGGTCGATCCTTTCGCGGTTCGTAGTCCAACACCTCCATTTTGGCCAGTTCGAGTAGCGCTTTGATCAATACCGCCTCATCCATACCTGCAGCTTTGGCTAGCCTTGCCTCTTGAATGGTGAAGTATTCTGAAAAGAGATTTCCTCCATGCGTCCGAAGCAAGATTTTGACCACCGGATCGAGCTTGGCATGCTGGATTTGAACCTCATAAAGGCGCTGGGGATTGACTAGAAAATGTGCGCGTGAAGGAGCAAAAAAACTTTCATTGAGTGCAATCAGCCCTTCTTCCTCCAGTACCTTGAGAGCATAAAAACTATCCACCACCGGCAGCTGGTAGGTAGATGCAAAATCAGAAATCTCAAAATCAAAGCTACGCAAAGACTGTGCTCCAATGGCCAATTGAAAATAGTTGGCTAGGCATTGGTACACGCGCCGCAGAAATTCTACAGGTGGATACACCAAAGCCGCCCGGTCCAGGAGCTGCTCAAAGTCCTGTGCATTGGTCAGGAGCACTGAATAGGCCTTTTGACCATCTCTACCTGCTCGGCCTGCTTCTTGGTAATAACTTTCTAGATTTTCCGGCAAATCGCTGTGCAGCACTACCCTGACATCTGGTTTGTCTATCCCCATCCCGAAGGCATTGGTGCTGACCATGATTCGTACCTGGTTTGTTTTCCAGGCCTCTTGCTTGGCAGAACGATCCAACCCAGTCATGCCTGCATGGTAGGCTGCTGCTGAAAAGCCCATTTGCTGGAGCTGCTTGGCCAGCTGTTGTGTCGCTTGGCGGGTCCGAACATACCAAATGGCAGATCCAGAAATACGCTTTAAGATTTCGAGCCCTTTTTCGAGTTTGTTCTCTACCAAGCGAACGCTATAACTCAGATTTTTCCGAGCAAAACTTTGGTGAAAGGTGACTGGCTTCTTGAGCTGAAGCTTTTCTAAAATATCTTTTTCCACCTCTGGTGTAGCCGAGGCGGTCAAGGCAAGTACATTCACCTTGGGATGATAAGCTCGGATGGTAGCGATCTCGAGGTAGGCAGGCCGAAAATCATAACCCCACTGGGAGATGCAATGCGCCTCATCCACAGCAATCAGGTTGAGGTTCATTTGCTTAAACCGCTCCACAAACAATTCGGATTTTAGGCGCTCTGGGGACAGGTATAAAAATTTGACTCCCCCACGGATGCAATTATCCAATACTGTATCGATCTCCCGAGCACTCATTCCTGCATGGAGAGCTACGGCTTTTACCCCACGGGCTTTGAGGTAATCCACCTGATCTTTCATGAGGGCAATTAGTGGAGATATGACGATACAAATGCCCTCTTTTGCCAATCCAGGCACCTGGTAGCAGAGGCTTTTCCCTCCACCCGTAGGCAGGATGGCAAGCGTATCTTCTCCCTGGCACACCGCATCGATGACCTGCTTTTGCACAGGACGAAATTCCTTCCATCCAAATACCTCCTTTAGGAGAATTAACAATCGGTCGTTTGCTTCAGTCATGAACCTTTGAAATTACAAAAAAACCCTGTTCCCACGTGAATGAGAAGTCACAAAAAGAAAGTCAATAGCTGTAGTTTTGGCTAGAATATCACCCTAAATCCAGATGAAGCTCCAACTATGGAATCTCCTAGTAGGGAGTTCGCAAGATTAATTTGGCTAAAATCTATCCGTTCTTTGGGCTGAAGCGATCCCCAAGTCATACAGTTTTGAGCTGGAAAAAAGGTAAAGTCTAACCCTGGAAACCAAACAGAATCTTTCCCTACAATTCCTTTCAAAGGAATTGGAACTGGATTCCGTTGGCCTGAAAGTCGGTTGGGAAGAATGGAATACGAGAGTTGGGCAACAGGAAAATCCTGATTCCAAGAAAGGTGATGCTCCCCAAGCCTTAGGTCCAGGATTCGCTGCTTTTCCTTGGTAAAAAAGTAGAGCTCCTGGCTAGGGCGTCGAAACTCAGTCCACAGATTTGAGATTGCCCAAATCAAACATAAGCCATATCCTAGCCGAAAGAGGATTTTTCGATTGCCCAACTCCCAATTTCCCCAAATCCACAACATCCCCCAAATTACCAGCATACCAGCTAGGGAGAGGTGAATCCCCTGCCAAAGTGCAGCTGGAAATTCCTGAAGAGTGTAGGTGATTTCGTTTTGGATAAATAGTAAGAAATCAACTATTGCACCTAAAAAACTCCCCACCATAGGAATCCAAGCGAGCAAAAGAAATGGAACTCCCGTGCATAAGATGATGTAGGACAGCGGCACTATGAGCAAGTTGGCAACTAAAAAATAGGTGGGGAAAGTATGAAAATAGTGGAGGGTCAGTGGGCTGGTGATTAGCTGCGCAGCTAGGGTGACGGTAGCCATTTGCCAAAAATAGTCCAACACGCGATTGGAAGGAGTCCACATCCGAAGGAGGATAGGCTGCAATCCCACGATCCCTGCAACTGCCAAGTACGAGAGTTGGAAGCCGAGATCTGTTTGAATAGCAGGATCAAGCACTAGCAGCAGAAGGGCTGAAAAAGCCAAAATATTCCAAATGGAGGGCTTTCTTTTCCGCATTTGGCCCAGGGTAACTAACGAAAACATGACGACCGCGCGCACCACGGAAGGCGAAAATCCAGTCATCAACGCATAGACCCAGATCAAGCCCAAGACTAGAATCAAATAGCTCTTTTGAAGCGTCTGCCCTTTCTGCTTGAAAAATGTCAAGGGCAGCAGCAAGATGGAATAGATGATCCCTACATGGAGGCCGGACACTGCCAGAATATGCTGCGTACCCGTAGCGGAATAGGCGTGTTTAACCTCCTTGCCTAGAGATTCTTTTTGACCTAAGAGTAGTGCCAAAGCAATTTGTTTGGACTCCGGCCTTTGGACATACTGATCAATCACTCCCGCAAAATAATGCCGCAAGTGCTCCATTGCGAAGTTCAGCTCGTTGCTTGGCTTTAGCGGGAGTACTTGAAGCTTTTTGCCGAGGAACTGCCGGAAATGAATTCCTTTGGCGGCCAAAAATCGTTTGTAGTTAAATTCATCGGGAAAACTAGGAGGGGCTACCGGTTCTGGATTGGCAGGCACCCAAATCACCTGACCGGGGTAAAGAGCCACTTCCATCTGGTGATATACCAAGACCAAGGCATTTTGGCTGCTCCAACCTTGCTCTCCATTTATGGCAAAGACCGCAAGTAAATTCTCCGAAGAGTTGGCTTTGGGTAGGTCATAACGCTGCACTTCTGCAAGGTAGCCCTGCCCCTCTCCCCAGGAGATTTCTCCTTCTTGGGCAGTTTGATAGGAATGAAGTGAACCAAAAGCCCCCAATCCAATTAAAAGTAAATAGGCTAAAAAGGAAATTGGCAAGAGACCCGAAAAAATAGGTCTACTGAGTAAAACCACATAGAAAATCCAAAGAACAGCAAGGACCCCGAGAACTAGTTGGGACTGGACTTCAGGAATAGTAGTGAAAAGTAAGGTTCCAAGCGCAAAAAAGAAGAGGTACCTTAAAAAAGGAAAATCGGCAAAGGTCATGTCAAAAAAATTAGTGACTAAAAAATGATTATTCGCAATCCTTCCAGTGGATAAAATGGCAGCTTATTCACTGCGAATAACTGTCAACGGACGACAGACCACGGTCTGCAGGCTGTCCACTGTCAACAGCCCGCTTTCCTAAATTTCAAACTTTATTTACTTTAGTTGAAAGTATCCAGCCAACTAATTGCAAAAAATAATAGCCTAACTGGCTTGTTAAATATGACCCTGAATAAGGAGGTGTACTAAAAATCTACCGACTTAAAAAAATGGGGTACGCGTAATTGGAAAAGAGCGAATCCTAGCTCAGTTCCATTTTATAGTGCAAGATGGCACACTCCTCAAACTGTTCGCCTACTTGCTGAAAACCGAATTTGGCATAGAGTGGCATCGCATGAATTTGGGCATGGAGGTATCTCTTTTTCCCCTTCCCATCTGGATGCATTTCAATGTCTTTCAAGACTGCCGCCACCAAAGCTTGACCCACTCCTTTGCACCTAGCTTCTTTCAGAACGGCAAATCGTTCCATTTTCACTCCATTCGAAGTAAATCTCCAGCGGGCGGTACCTACGGGAGCACCTTCCAGCATTGCCAAAAAATGTATAGAAGTGGTTTCAAACTCGTCGTATTCTTCTGCCGCATCTACTTCCTGTTCCACTACAAAAACGAGTTCTCGAATTTGAAATGCAGCTTGAAGACCTTCCTCAGTCGTTATTTTCTCTACTGTTGGCATCATGGGGCAGTTTTTCTTTTTGTTCTTCGCTTTTTTCATAAGCAGCGATGATCGCTTTGACTAGTTTGTGTCGAATCACATCACTGCCACTCAGTCTCACTACGCCAATCCCTTTGACATCATTCAGCACACGAAGTGCCTCGGAAAGTCCGGATTTTTGGCGTGAAGGTAAATCTACCTGCGTTTGGTCTCCCGTAATGATGACCTTGGAATTTGGCCCCATTCGAGTTAAAAACATTTTTATCTGTTGGGCCGTGGTATTTTGAGCCTCATCCAAAAGTATGAAGGCATCATGGAGCGTCCTTCCACGCATGTATGCCAGCGGAGCAATTTCAATGGCACGTGTTTCCTGGTAAAATTTCAATTTCTCTGGGGGCACCATGTCTTGAAGGGCATCGTAAATTGGCCGCAAGTAGGGGTCTAGTTTTTCTTGCAAGTCCCCTGGCAGGAACCCCAAATTCTCCCCTGCTTCCACTGCTGGGCGGGTAATAATGATCCGCTTCACTTCCCGGTTTTTCAAAGCGCGCACGGCTAAAGCTACTGCAATGTAGGTTTTGCCTGTTCCGGCGGGCCCTAATGCAAATACCAAATCGTTTTTAAATGCAGCTTCCACCAATTTGCGTTGATTCGCAGATTTGGGTTTGATGATTAGTCCTTTGTTACCAAAAACAATGACTTGATCTTTATTTGCCTCTTCGAAAGGCCCACCTTCAATGGCCAAGTAATCCTTAACATGTTCTGGACTGAGGTGTCCAAAGCGTTCAAAATGCTCCAGAAGCATGTTGATCAAATCATTGATTCTCAAAATTTCCGGGGGACTTCCTTGTATTCGGATTTCATTTCCGCGGGAAATTACTTTACACTGAGGGAAGGCCTGTGCAATCTGACGAATGTTTTCATCGGCTGTTCCAAAAAACTCAGCCAAGGGAACATGCTCTAGGGTAATTACTTTTTCGACCAAAGTTTTTTTAAGATTAGGTACACCTTGAAGGCAAAAGAATAAAATGTCTATTTTTGTTCACTCCCCAACAAACAAAACTACAAAATTT
>CAZPKI010000067.1:0-10239 GCA_964587015.1 uncultured Limnohabitans sp. | reverse complement strand
GGACAATTTCGCCATCCTTTTTCCGATGCAAAACTGGATTCCAAGTAGGATTTCTGAATACCTTATTTTCTATACCATCGGCCACCAATGCTGGGGTAGACCAGCCTCCATTTTTTCTGTGCGATGTGTAAATACTTACATCTGGATGACGCTCATAGGTGCCTCCAAACCATGCTGCTAGGATGCCATCTGAAGTTTCTACAAGGGTAGAAGCATGGCAAGAAGGGAAGGGAGCTGTTTCGTAGATGAAACCTGAAAAGAGAATTTTTGGAGTGATTTCTTCGAGTTCAGAAAAAGAAAAAAAGCCTAAAAGGCTTATAAAGGAAACATAAGACAGCATAAATCATTTGGCTTGAGGTAAAAACTGTTCTCTTAAATTAACAAAAACCACAGATACTTTATATTATTTTTTAGGAATGTCAACAATTCTAGCAGCAGCTTAGTAGTGTTAGCTACTGCTGATAATCGTAAACAGATGGCAGTCCATGGTCCATAATTCTAATTAAAAAAGGAAGATGAACATCCAAGTCATTAAAACAAATCCAAACCCAATCGTCTACTTTATATACTCAAATTCGACTTCTTTCAATTAACTTAATGGCCAATTTTAAACCGCGAACTGAAGCGTACTCCAAATTGACTTAAATCCATTATCTATGAAAAAAATAACCCATCCCGCCTTACTCCTTGCCTTGGGGGCAACGGTAAGCATGGCTGCTTGGATGCCTAAAACAACGGAATTTCTTTTTCCCAACTTAGGTACCGAGTCCGTTCAGTCGGATAGCACCAAAAAAGACTCGCTCAAGAGTTACCCAAAATTCAAAGACCTTCCCCTCAAGCCGGAGCGGGAAGTAAGTTTCACCACTGCCGAAGGTACTTGGATGAGCTTGGACATCAGTCCAGATGGCAAAACCATCGCCTTTGACCTCATGGGAGACATTTATACCATGCCAGTAGAAGGGGGCAAAGCAACTCCATTCACCACAGGCATGGCCTACGAAACTCACCCTCGTTATTCTCCAGATGGCAATAAACTTTTATTTACTTCTGACCGAGCGGGAAGTGACAACCTTTGGTACATCGACTTGGTCAAAAAAGATACGGTACAGGTAACCAAGGACAAAAACGGGGATGTGCCAGGAGCACATTGGACGCCAGACGGTGACTACATCGTCGTTTCCAAGGGTCGAAGAGTGCCCAAACTGTGGATGTACCATGTAGATGGAGGCGGAGGCATACAGCTCAACGATGCCCCAGCAACCATGAAGACCATCGATCCTTTTGTAAGCCCAGATGGCAAAAAAGTATACTTCTCTTGGAGAACGGGTTCTTGGAACTACAATGCCCTTCTACCTCAGTACCAGGTAGGCTACTACGATTTTGACAAGGGAAAAATCACCAGCATCACCTCTCGCTACGGTTCTGCCTTCACCCCAACCTTGAGCAAGGATGGCAACTGGATGGTCTATGGTACCAGATGGGAAGATAAGACCGGTTTGGTGATCCGCAACCTCAAGACTGGCGATGAAAAATGGTTGGCCTACCCAGTGCAGCGTGACGAGCAGGAGTCCATTGCCCCTCAAGGCGTACTTCCTGCGATGGCTTTTACCCCAGACAGCAAGTTTGTGGTGGCATCCTATGGAGGAAAAATCTGGAAGATGCCCGTAGACGGTACTGCTGCCACAGAGATTCCTTTCCAAGCTGATGTCAATGTAGCCATGGGCCCTCGACTGTATTTCAACTATGCAATCAAAGACAGCACGCACAAGCTTGCCACCCAAATTCGTGATGCCGTACCTTCTCCAGATGGAAAGAAATTGGCATTCACTGTGCTCAACAGACTTTATGTGATGGATTACCCCAATGGTGCTCCAAAAAGAGTAACCAAAAATGAGTTTACGGAAGCCATGCCTACCTGGAATCCAGAGGGCACCCAATTGGCATTTGTGACCTGGGAGGAAAAAAATGGAGGCAGCCTCTACAAAGCTAGTCTCGGAGATAAAGGCGTTGTAACCAAGGTCTCAAACGAATATGCTTACTATTCAGGCCCAGTCTGGGGACCAAAAAATAGAATTCTTGTTTTTAAAGGCCCAAAAAGAGCCTTGATTGAAGCAGAAGGTCCTTTTGTCGATGGCGCAGAAGGAGAACTCGTGTGGATACCAGCAAGCGGAGGAACTTTCCGCAAAATTATGGATGCAGGTAACTATGGAAATGCACACTTTACCCAAGACACCAGCAGAATCTTCCTCAACGGAGGGGGAGGAGCACTTTTAAGCGTGAAGTGGGATGGAACGGATGAGAAGATACTCGCTCGAATCACCGGAATTACTCCTTTTGGCTCTGCTGCAGATCCTGAGCATGCTGGGCATGGACATAGCCAAGATGTGCGTTACGTGATGGGCAAGGCATTTTCGAATGCCGATGCAGTCAACTACTGCATGCTTCCTGAAGGATCCAATTCCCGTGAACCCAACATGATGCCTGCCAGCGCAAGTACCATTTACATGGCACCTGTAGGCAACCAGGCCTTGGCACAAATAAACAACAACGTGTATGTAGTTACCATCCCTACTGCTGGCAAAGTACCTACCATCAACGTGTCCGAGCCAAGCGCCAGTAGCTTTCCTGCTCGCCAGCTTACCGAGATCGGTGGAGAATGGCCTTACTGGGAAGCCAATGGCAAGAAAGTACACTGGTCCCTAGGCAATGGACACTGGGTGTATGACATCAGTAGAGCAGAATTTGTAGAAGACTCTGTAAAAGCGGCCAAGAAAGAAAAAATTCGCTTTGATGCCGACAGCGTGAGCACCCTCAAATCTAAAGGAGATGCTGCCGTTAAATTGGCAGACTCTTTGGCTAAAGCAGACAAGAAGCGAATCGATTCCCTGTTCAAAGCCGATAAAGGACTTTTCAAGGCAGACAGCCTCCACAAAGCGGACCTCAAAAAGAAAGAAACCTACAGCCCACTCGAGCAGCAGGTGAAGGTCTTCTTTGCAAAGGACACGCCGAAAGGAAGCATTTTGCTGAAAAATGCGCGCATCGTCACCATGAAAGGCGATGAGGTCATCGAGCAAGGAGACATCTTGATTGAAAATAACCGCATCAAGGCAGTCGGAAAAACTGGTACCCTAGATGCAGCTGGAGCTACCGTGGTCGATGCTACGGGCAAAACCATTACCCCAGGATTTATCGATACCCACGCACACATGTGGCCTACTTGGGGCTTGCATAAAAACTCGGTTTGGATCTATGCTGCCAACCTAGCTTATGGGGTGACCACCACCAGAGATCCTCAAACAGCCACTACCGACGTGCTTACCTACGGAGACATGGTAGAAGCAGGCGCGGTTCCTGGTCCGAGAGTATATTCCACAGGCCCTGGAGTGGGTTACTGGATGTACAACTTGAAGTCTTTGGAGCAAACTAAATCTGTGCTCAAGCAGTACAGCAAGTACTACAATACGCAGTACATCAAAATGTACTTGGTAGGAAACAGACAGCACCGACAGTGGGTGATCATGGCTGCAAAAGAGCAGCAGCTGATGCCAACTACCGAGGGCGGCTTGGACTACAAGCTCAACATGACTCAGCTATTTGATGGCTACCCAGGTCATGAGCACTCTATTCCTGTCTTTCCATTGTACAGCGACGTGACACAAACGATCGCAAAAAGCAAGATGGCTTACACCCCTACCTTGTTGGTAGCCTATGGTGGCCCTTGGGCAGAAAACTTCTACTACACTACCGAAAGTCCCCTTCATGACGCGAAGCTCAACCGATTTACGCCCTACAACGAGCTGAATGAGAAAGCAAGGAGACGAGTGGGTGGACTTGGGGGATGGTTTGCACCAGAAGACCACGTCTTCCAAAAGCATGCACAAGGTGTCAATTCCATCGTCAAGCAAGGCGGTCTAGCTGGGGTAGGTTCCCATGGACAGCTGCAAGGATTGGGCTACCACTGGGAGCTTTGGTCCATCGCGAGTGGAGATATGAAGAACTTAGATGCCTTGAAGGTAGCAACCATCTTGGGTGCAGAATCGCTTGGTTTGGATAAGGAACTGGGAAGTATTGAAGTAGGAAAATTGGCAGACTTAGTCATCCTAGATAAAAATCCATTGGAGAATATCCGGAATACCAACACCATCACCCACGTGGTAAAAGATGGAAGGGTCTACGACGGCAATACCTTGGATGAGTTGCTTCCTACCCCTCGAAAACTAGATCCAAGTCAATGGACGAAGGAAGTGCCTAAGGTGACTACGACGGTGAAAGAATAGTAGGGTTTTGGGTCAACTGTTCACTGTCCACGGTCGACAGCACATTGCTTAGAGTTGAACATTTATTTCCTATGGGAGTCCGCTAAATGCGGTTTTCTAAAAAGTATCAAAAAAGCCAGTCAGGATTACTGACTGGCTTTTTTTATGGATTGAGGTACCAGATCGTCCCATTCAGAACTGTCGCAAAGCTGACCCAAAGCAGGTAAGGAATCAACAAGGCGGCTGCCCAAGGATTGATTTGTCGAAACTTAAAGATGCAAGTGAGGATACAGGCCCACAACGGAAGAATCACCACGAGACCGAGGAGGGGGTTTTGCGCACCAAAAAATGCAGGTGACCAAAGAAAGTTGAGAAAAAGCTGCACAAAGTACAGGGTCAGTGCTTGCTTTTTGAGGGGATGGTTGCTTTTCCAAATTAGAAAACAGGCAATCCCCATCAAGACATAGAGAGTTGTCCATACGGGACCAAAGAGCCAGCTGGGTGGATTCCAGGAAGGTTTGTTGAGGGTCAGGTACCAAGTTTGGACGGAGCTCAGGGTAAAAAATGCTCCTAAGCCTCCCGCGATTTGGGGAAGGAGCAGGCTGACAAAGAGTTTGATATACTTGTTCATTTCTTAAATCGTTTCCAACAAGGTACGAAAAGCAATCGCTTGATCCTGATACCGCTCCTGAGTTTTGGCACGCAAAGCTGGAGCATGGATTCGTTCGTATTGAAGCATGAGCTCCATCGACTCCGTAAAGTATTGAATGCAATAATTGAGGGAGCCATCTTCGGAATGGTGAACCAATCGGTAAAAAACATGGTGGTGGAAAATCCCTGTGGCCAAGACCTCAGGGATATGGGTAGTTTTCATCCAAGAGATAAAGTCTTCTTCGATGGATGGGCTGAGATTAAAGGTAATATTGTAGAGGATCATAAGTCAAGAAAAGGGTTTTGCTTACTTTTGTAAAGAACAATTGCGAAGGAACAAAGTTAGAAATCCCAAACAGAATACCTCCCAAGGTCCCTTAACTATGCATACACTAGATTCCCATGAAGGTAAAACGCTGCAATCTCGCGTGTGGATCGGAAAAATCATTTTGGTTGCATTGCATGTGGTCGGGGCAATTGGACTTAGCTTACCAGAATTCAGGGATTTATTTTTGAAGTTGACTCCCTTTCATTTATTGGCTACGATGGTACTTATTTTGGTCTACCATCGAGGATGGACCGATGCTTTTCCGATTTTTGGAGCGGCAGCATTTTGGATAGGTTTTGGGTCGGAATTGATCGGGATTCATACTGGCTATTTGTATGGAGACTACGTGTATGGCCCAACACTTGGTGTGATGCTGTGGGAAGTTCCTTTAGTTATCGGCGTCAACTGGTTTGTGCTCAGTTACCTCACTGGATCTGTTTTTCACAAGATTCCAAACGATTGGTATGCGGCCTTTTTGGGTGCCACGGCCATGACCGCTTTGGATTACATCTTGGAACCAGTCGCCGTATCGCTCGATTTTTGGGCTTGGAAGTGGGAAATTATCCCTTTGAGTAACTACCTCGGTTGGTTTGGTGTGTCCTTTCTAGTTCAGCTCATCTGGAGAAAAGCCAAATTTGAAAAATTTAATCCCTTGGCTACCTTTTTGTTACTTATTTGGATTCTATTTTTTACGGTGTTGAATTTTACAGTCGTGTCTTAAATCTTTTTCTTTGTCCCCGAATAATTAAATGAATCGGTAAGCCTACTTCAACGATTACGAACTAAAGCGACGCGGATGAGGAACAGTTACTTTGGTCCGTAGGCAGCGGGTTGTTGACAACTATCAACAGGTATACTAACGGAAACACAAAATAAATAACAAATCGACCCCCTTAAGAGTTACTGATTAAATGTTGCTGTCTATTGTCTATATCGCTCTAGGATTTGCTGCCATGGAATTTTCCGGATGGTTTATCCATAAGTATGTGATGCATGGTCCTTTGTGGATGATTCACAAGACCCACCACCAACATTCCAAGTCTTTCTTTGAACTGAACGACTTGTTTTCCCTTTTATTCGGAAGCATTGCAGTGATCTTGATCTTTCTCGGTGTAGAGACTTTAGATTACCGCTTTTGGATGGGAATAGGCATTAGCCTTTATGGCGCGTTGTACTTTGTGCTGCACGACGTATTGGTACACCGAAGACTGACCTGGTTTGGCAAGCCCAAGCATCCTATATTGAAAGGGATCTACAAAGCACATCAGGCACACCATAAAACCAACCAAAAGGATGATGCAGTTTCCTTTGGTTTATTCCTAGTCCCCAAAGAATTCTTTAACAAGGAGGAGCAGTGAGCACGTATTCCATAAAAGATCTCGAACAATTGTCAGGCATCAAAGCCCATACCTTGCGGATATGGGAGCAGCGTTACAACTTGCTGCAGCCCAAGCGCACGGATACCAATATCCGCTTTTATGATGATGACGACTTAAAGTTGATTTTAAACGTGGCCTTGCTCAATGACAATGGGGTCAAAATCAGCAAGATCGCATCCATGTCTGCTAACGAGTTGCGTGAGGAAGTCATGAAGCTCACCGAAAGGTCCTTAACTCATGACGACCAAATCCACGCCTTGACGATCTGCATGATCGAAATGGATGAGGAGCGCTTTGACAAAATATTGAGTACCAATATCCTAAAGCTTGGTTTTGAGCAGACGATGCTCAATGTCATTTATCCCTTTATGTCCAAAATTGGGATTCTTTGGCAAACAGGTGCGATCAATCCCGCACAAGAGCATTTTATCTCCAATCTGGTACGACAAAAATTAATTGTGGCTATCGATGGGCAGGTCCCACAGCGAGGAGGCAAAAAATTCTTGCTCTTCTTGCCTGAAGGAGAGCTGCATGAAATCTCCATCCTTTTCGCAAGCTATTTGATCAAGTCCAAAGGACATAAAGTCATCTATTTGGGACAAAGTACCCCCAATGACGACTTACTCGCTGTGTATAAATTGCACCAACCCGAGTACCTATTGACTGTCATCACTACCTCTCCATCCTCTGAATATGTGCAAGAATACATCAATGCACTATCCGATAGATTTACCAATGCTCAAATCTTAGTTACGGGCTACCAAGTGCTGGGACAGGACCTAAGCTTCCCTTCCAATGTGAGACAAATGAGTTATATCCGAGACATCAAAGATCTGTTGGAGGAAGTCGATCAAGTTTTTCAGGAGAAATAGTTAAACAAAATTGTTTAACACTTAAACAAATTTATTTCTAAAAAAACGGCCTTATTTCATCAATAAGGCCGTTTTTTTGTCTTATCCCTACTTGTATAATTTTTCTGTTTAATCTTTTTTAAAATTAATTCCACAAAATTGTTGGATTTTGTTTAATCGTTATTAGATTTGATTAAACAAAACGCCATACCCATGACCACTCTAGAATTTAGCTACTCTCTTCAAAAGCTTTCTAGCTCCCTTAAGCCCTTCGCCATGAAGCTTACTCGTGACGTGGACGATGCCAATGACTTGCTTCAGGACACCATGGTCAAGGCGTTCACCAACAAGGACAAATTCACTGAGGGCACCAACCTAAAAGCTTGGTTGTATACGATCATGAAGAATACCTTTATTACCAATTACCAAAGAATGGTAAGAAGGGGTACTTTTGTAGACACAACGGACAATCTTCATTACCTCAACTCGAGTGATGCCTTAATTGACAATGGTGTATTTGGCAATTTCACGATGGATGACATTCAGCAAGCCATCCAGAAGTTGGACGAGGTGTACCGTACTCCCTTTTTGATGCATTTCAGAGGCTTTAAATACCACGAAATCGCAGAAAAGCTTCAGATTCCTATTGGAACAGTTAAAAATAGAATCCATATTGCCCGCAAGCTATTGAAAGAAGACCTGATGGTCTACAAGCACAAAAATTAATTCTATGTCAAAAAAACATGTGGTAGTGATTGGATCCGGATTTGCTGGACTCTCCGCAGCTACTCACCTGGCAGATCAAGGCAACTGCACTGTTACCCTCTTAGAAAAAAATGATTCCCCTGGTGGAAGAGCTAGAAAGTTCGAGCACCAGGGATTTGTTTTTGATATGGGTCCCAGTTGGTATTGGATGCCAGATGTCTTTGAGTCTTATTTTGCCAATTTTGGAAAAAAACCGGCCGACTACTACGACCTAATCCGTCTAGATCCTTCCTATGCAGTCATCTACGGAGAGCAGGATGTCTTGGATATTCCTGCCAACTTAGACGAGTTTAAAGCGATGCTCGAAGGCATCGAGCCGGGCGCCGCTGCCAACTTAGACAAGTTTCTAGCCCAGGCGAAATACAAATACGAGGTAGGCATTCACGACTTGGTGCACCGACCTAGTCGCTCCCTTTTTGAGTTTACCTCTCCGCGCTTGCTTCTCGACATGATTCGGATGGATATCTTCCAGTCCATGTCCAAGCATGTACGCAGCTATTTCAGGCACGACAAAATCGTGCGACTCATGGAGTTTCCCGTACTTTTCCTCGGCGAAACAGCCAATAATATTCCTGCACTCTACAGCTTGATGAACTATGCGGACATCGCCTTGGGTACCTGGTATCCTAAAAAAGGGATGCACGAGATCATCAAAGGGATGGTTTCCTTGGCAGAAGAAAAGGGGGTGCAATTCAAGTATAATTCTGAAGTAGAAAAAATTGAAGTTGCCAATGGTAAGGCTCAAAGCCTAGTGCTGCGTTCAGGCGAGCGGATCCAAGCAGACATCATTGTGGCAGGGGCTGACTACCACCACGTGGACAAGCACCTACTCGATCCAGCCTACAGCAACTATACCGAAGACTATTGGAATAAGCGCGTGATGGCGCCTTCCAGCTTGCTTTTTTACCTTGGCGTAAACAAGCGGCTTAAAAATCTACGGCACCACAACTTATTCTTTGACGAGCCACTAGGACCGCATGCAGATGCGATTTACACCAATCCAAGATGGCCTGAAAAGCCGCTCTTCTATGCTTCTGTCCCCTCCATAACCGACCCAACCGTCGCTCCTGAAGGAATGGAAAATCTGTTTTTGCTCATTCCACTCGCTCCAGACCTAGAGGATACCGAAGACATGCGGGAAAAATACTTCCACATGATTCTAGATCGCTTAGAAAAAATCACAGGACAAGAAATCCGTTCCCACATCGTCTACAAGCGATCCTATGCACACAACGATTTCAAGTCGGACTATCATGCCTTCAAAGGCAATGCTTATGGCCTAGCCAATACACTACTCCAAACTGCTATCCTCAAGCCAAGTCTCAAAAGCAAAAAAGTAAGCAATCTTTACTATACCGGTCAATTGACTGTCCCAGGACCGGGTGTTCCTCCATCGCTTATTTCAGGTCAGGTGGTGGCCAAAGAAGTGATGAAAGAAAATAATTTGTAAACAAAACGATATATTGCAGTAATGGACGCCATTTCTCTGTATAATCAAACCACCTTGGAGTGCAGCAAGCTAATCACTGAGCGCTACAGCACAAGTTTTACCTTGGGAATTAAAACCTTAGACAAAAGCCTCCATCTACCCATCTATGCCATCTATGGCTTTGTGCGGTATGCAGATGAAATCGTAGACACCTTTCATGATCAGGATAAGCAGGCGCTTTTGGATCGCTTCAAAAAAGACACCTACGAAGCCATAGATGCCAAAATCTCCCTCAATCCAGTCTTGCATGCCTTCCAGTTGATTGTCAACAAATACCAGATCGAAAAAGACCTCATTGAAGCGTTCCTCCATTCCATGGAAATGGACTTGGACTTCAAAACCTACAACGACTCCAAATACCACGAATACATTTATGGCTCAGCAGAAGTAGTGGGATTAATGTGTTTGAGGGTGTTTTGCGAAGGGAATGATGCGGAATACCAACGGCTAAAAGAACCTGCCTGCAAACTGGGCGCAGCTTTTCAGAAGGTGAACTTCCTTCGAGACATTAAAAGTGATT
>CAZPKI010000066.1:0-10361 GCA_964587015.1 uncultured Limnohabitans sp. | reverse complement strand
TGCAGATTTGAGTTCGCACACTTTGCCCACGCCTAGTACTCCCCATCGGACTTCTGTAGCTGAAAATTTTTTCATGGTAGGAAGGGTAGAAAAAAATAGACTGGGATTTTCCTTTCCCAGTCTAATCAAATGAAAGTTTATTATTTAGAAGCTGCTGGTCTGGGCTTCATCTTTAAGCTATCTGCAGGATGTGTGGCTGCAAGCAGTGCCATTTGCTCTTTGGCCCAATCAACCAATACTTTTCGGTTGGCATCGGAAAGATTGGCTTCAGGATGTAGGCCCATGTATGTGTAGGATGGCAGTGGCATTTCTTTCTCTTCCACCATTTCTATGATCTCTTCAAACTTATGATTTTGCACCCGAAGCGGAAGAGAGGTGAATTCAGAAAAATTCAAATGTTCCTTTCCTTCATTGGTATGGTGGTTGAGCCAAAAGCCAATGGGTTGAACCTTGCTGTACCAAGGATAGGTAGTCATGTTGCTGTGGCAATCGTTGCAAGCACCTTGTAAAATGGTGCTGACATGGTCTGGAACCTGGTAGTTTTGGCTGATGTCAAAGGTTTGTATTCCGGACTCATTTTTTTGTAGGGGAACAAATTGAATACCTACCAGAATGACAAGGACGGCGAATGAGATTTTTTTGATCATGATATGAAAGTTTAAAAGGTTAGACTTAGGTGAAGCGCTCTAGTTTAAAATCAAATCCAAGAGTTTTAACCCCTATTCTTAAGCTTATTCCTGCCCGATTGTAAAAAATAATGAAAAACGGGACTTGCTCTGAACACCATCTAATTTAGAAAATTCCGTGAAGTAATGCCTGGATTTTTTTTAATTTCTGACTAGGAAGTAGCTCCATGCCCGCTTCACTCCCTTAGCGGTACCTTACTCCATCAATTACTAGGCACATGCCCGCCTGGAAAATCACAAGTCCCAAAGTGCCTGTATAAAACCAATCTTCTCCCCCTAATTTTTCCACTCCAGCATGGATGCAAGTTGAAAGTCCAGTACCTGTGAGTAGTAATCCTGCTACGGACTGAATAAACCAGCGTTTTTTATTTTTTTTCATAGCCCTTTTTCGATTTAAAATTGAGTAATCATAGCCATCCCTTTTTCCTCGAAGGAGTTCATGCGCATCAAGGCCTCTGCTGCTGCCTCCAGCGAAATTCTCCTCCCAATCAATTCCTCAGGCGCTATTTTATGGTCCAAAATCATTTGCATCATTTCTAGATAGGCATGTGCCTGCATGCCATGGCTCCCTAGAATCTCCAATTCCTTGGCAATAACCAAGTGCATGGGTACAGGTGGATTGGCTTCGCTTCCTGCCAGAAGCCCAACTTGGATGTGTTTTCCGCGTTTCCTAAGACAGGAAATCGAGTTGTAGCAAGTTAGTTTACTTCCCAAGGCGTCGATGGATACATGGACGCCTCCCTTGCTGAGGTCCATGATGGCGGTTGAAACATCGGGTTGGACCCTTGCATTCACCAAATAGGCAGCTCCCGCAGCCTTGGCAAGTGCTAATTTCTCCGGATCGATATCCACCGCAATGACTGTGGCGCCTAGCGCAGCAGCAATCATAATGGCAGATAAGCCCACTCCTCCACATCCATGCACGGCCACCCATTGTCCCCCAGATACCTTGCCTTGCGCCACCATCGCACGAAAGGAGGTGGCAAACCTGCATCCCAAACTTGCAGCAGCTTCGAAACTAACGGAGTCGGGGAGCAAAACTAAGTTGCTTTCTGCCCGGTGTACAGCCACGTATTGAGCAAAGGAGCCCCAATGCGTAAATCCGGGTTGGTATTGATCGTCGCAGATCTGCTGGTTTCCGCTATGGCAGCTCGGGCAGGTACCACAGGCACAAACGAAAGGGACGGTGACGCGATCGCCTACTTTCCAGTTTTTAACGCCCTTGCTCACCTCGCGGATGATCCCTGCAAATTCATGTCCTGGAACATGTGGAAGGACGATATCGGGATCATGTCCCATCCATCCATGCCAATCACTTCGGCAAATCCCAGAGGCTTTCACTTCCAGGAGAATGCCTTGGTCTGGCGTATCTGGGTCGGGTACTTGGGCGACCTTTGGGGCTTGCCCAAAGGATTCAAAGACTAAGGCCTTCATGCAGGGAAATTTTACGGTAAGTAGGAATGAAATTACGCATAAAAAAACCGTGAGAACTTGTCTCACGGTTAAATTCTATAGGTTTAGGTAAATTAAACCTCAAATCCAGTTCTGTAGGTACGGCCGACAAACTGGTTGGCTTCCTCCAAGTTGGTGATCCGCATGTTTTCACCGTCCCAGAGCAACTTTCTACGGCCAAAGAATTCTTGTTGACCCTTACTGTTTGGTTTACGAAGCATGAAACTTCGGATAGCAAGGTTGCCCATCAATACCGTTTCGGTCATTGGTCCTGCATAGTCAAAGGAAGAGGTGAGTCCCTTGTGTTCGTTGGAGCCAAAGCCAGCCTTGCAGGCATCCACCCACTTTCGTTGGTGTCCATACTCAGGTTCTGTGCCCTCAATGCGGTCAGGACCAAATTCCTTGGTACCATCGTAAAGGTAAAGTTTCGGCATCAGTGGGGAACTGTCGTTGATGTTGTGGGTAATGATTCCTTTTTCACCGATCATCATGACTCCATTGGCGGAGTTGGCACCGCCAAGATCGTGGTCTGCAGGAATAATGTCTGGATGAGAAGGTCGAATTCCACCATCCATCCAGGTCATTTCCAGAGGAACCGCATTTTTGCCGGTTGGGCCATAATGTAAGGTGATGAATGAAGAAGCTGGGCAGCCTGCTGGATTGTAGTCGGGAGTCCACATTTGGGAATAGACCGATCCTACGGAACATTCCGCGTCAAGTGGGTACTGGAGGCCAAGCATTCGGAAAGGAATATCCATTAGGTGGCATCCTACGTCGCCTAGTGCGCCTGTTCCATAATCCCACCATCCTCTCCAGTTGAAGGGATGCAAGTTGGGGGTGAAAGGTATTTCGGGGGCAGGGCCTAGCCAAAGGTCCCATTCCATATCTGAGGGCTTATTGCTGGGGTCTGCTTTTGGAAAGGCGCCTCCTTGAGGCCAAACGGGACGGTTGGTCCAGATTTGAACCTTGGAAACTTTTCCAATTTTATCGGAATCCATCCAGCCTTTGATCATGTCCATGAGTGGGTTGGAAGCTCCTTGGTTTCCCATTTGGGTAACCACCTTTTTGTCTCTTGCCATCTGGGTGAGTAGGCGTGCTTCGCGGATGTTGTGGGTCATTGGTTTCTGCACATAGACGTGTTTGCCACGCTCCATGCAGAACTTCGCTGCTGGACCATGTACATGGTCTGGAGTGGAAATGGTGACCGCGTCGATATCCTTCATCTCCTCGAGCATTTTGCGGTAATCTGCAAACAGCTTTGCTTTTGGAAAATTGGCAACCGAATCTTTAGCGGAGCCTGAGAAGTCCACATCGCATAAGGCTACGACGCGTTCTCTGCCATTGACAGAGGCATTGAGGATATCACTTTTCCCCTTGCCTCCAGCGCCAATTGCAGCCAAGTTGAGCTGGTCAGAAGGTGAGATGAATCCCACGCCTCCGAGTACGTGACGGGGAACGATGAAAAAGGAAGATGCGATGGCTGCATTTTTGATAAATTCTCTTCGGGATTGTCCGGAGGTTTGGGTTTCAGGTTTTTTCATGGCTGATGTAATTGACAAAGAAAACAGGTACTGGCTGGATGAAGGATTGGTTGTACAAGTGGGTAGGTTTCCCAAAACACGTTTTCTACTTGCCCGCCTTCATTATTCCCCAAGTTGCCTTTGATTTTTGTGAAAGGCAAAGAAAAAACCAAAAATTCCGCAATTCACTCGAATTTAAACTTTCAGGTAGCCTTGTGGTTAAAATAACAGAAGAAAAAAAATCAACTAATTTTAAAAATATGCGAATGAATTTTCTTCTATTCTAAAGTTTTCGTTCTTTAGACCTGCTTTCCATTAGAAAATTAGTAAAATTATAAACCAAATTGTAGGCGAATATTTACTGAGTATTCTTGTTCAGTACCCTAACCACCTAAAGATTAATGCAATCCATGATCATCGGCGTAATTAAAGAAACCAAGGAATATGAAAACCGAGTGGCCTTGAGCCCAGAGGTGGTTAAGCTTGTTCGAAAAAAGGGATTTGAGGTGGTAGTGGAGTCTGGTGCTGGTGAAAAATCATTTTTTTCAAATCAGGAGTATGAAGCTGCGGGAGCGAAGATAGGAACTTCCAAAGAGGCATTGGGTGCTGATCTAGTGCTTAAGGTCAACTTGGCAACTTTAGCAGAAATTGCCCAAATGAAGGAGAATGCAGGATACATTTCCTACATGTATGCCTACCAATATCCTGAGATTTTGGAGGCATTCAATAAAAAACGCATCACCACTTTTTCAATGGATGCGGTGCCACGAATCTCTAGGGCACAAAAAATGGATGCGCTTTCCTCGCAGGCCAACCTTGCAGGTTATAAAGCAGTGCTTCTTGGGTCAAATTACTTAGGGAAAATATTTCCCTTGCTGATGACTGCTTCGGGAACCATTACACCTGCTCGGGTTTTGATTTTTGGGGCCGGAGTGGCAGGATTGCAGGCCATTGCGACAGCCAAAAGGCTGGGAGCGGTGGTGGAATGTACCGATGTGCGGCCTGAAACAAAGGAGCAAGTCGAGTCTCTTGGAGGAAGGTACCTAAGCGTAGAAGGAGTGGAGGGTGTGAAAACCGAAGGAGGCTATGCGCGGGAAGTTTCCGCAGAATACTTGGAGAAGCAGCAACAGCTTATTCGTGAGAAAATCAAGGAAGCGGATTTGGTGATTACCACAGCTTTAGTGATGGGTAAAAAATCTCCTATTCTAGTGACTGAGGACATGGTAAAAAGTATGAGGGCTGGATCTGTAATCGTAGATATGGCGGTAGAGTCTGGAGGCAATTGTGCAATCTCGGAGAAAAACGCCACTGTAGTCAAACATGGAGTTACCCTAGTTGGGGAATCCAATCTTCCCTCCTTGCTTCCAGTCAATGCGAGTCAGCTTTATGCAACCAACATTAGTACCTTAGCCTTCCATCTGGCAGGTGAATCTGGAATCACGCTTGACTTGGAGGACGAGATCACCAAGGGTGTATTGATCACACATCAGGGGGAACTCGTGCATGCGTTTACCAAACAAATTCTTTCTCAATAAATACCATCAGCTATGTCTATATCAGCGCTAATCGTACTGATTTATGTTCTTGTCTTGGCGAGTTACCTCGGGTTTGAACTTATTTCTAAAGTACCACCCACCTTGCATACACCCCTTATGTCCGGATCAAATGCCATTTCTGGGATTACCATTGTTGGAGCTTTGATGGCTTGCAACGAAATGGGCTACACCACCCTTAGCAAATGGTTGGGTTTGTTTGCCTTAGTTTTGGCTACCATCAATGTGGTCGGCGGCTACGCAGTGACTGATCGCATGCTTAAAATGTTTAAGAAGAAATGAACACAGGAATTCAACTTGCCTATTTGGTAGCCTCGGTGCTGTTTATTATAGGGATCAAGTATTTGGGCAAGACTAAGGATGCTCGTAAAGGAAATGTGATTTCCGCCGTAGGGATGCTAATCGCGATTGTGGCCACTTTGCTGACTCTTGAGTTGTTCTCACTCTTAGAAATTGGGATCGCTATTCTTATTGGTTCAGCCATTGGCTTGTATTATTCTCAAAAGGTGGCCATGACCAAGATTCCAGAGATGGTGGCCTTGTTCAATGGTTTTGGTGGGTTGGCTTCCTTTGCTGTTGCTTTATCGGATTATTACCTCAAGAGTGAAACCAATCTCGCCTCTTTGGATGCCATTAACCTGACGAGTATTCTTTTGTCTTTGTTGATCGGAGGAGTAACATTCACGGGTTCCATGGTAGCTTACCTCAAACTGGACGGGAAGGTGTCTGGGCAGCCCATCACCTTTGGGGGCCAACACTTACTGAATTTACTCTTGCTGCTCGCCTTTGTAGCAGCTTCAGTATTGGTGTTTCTGGACCCAAGTCAGGTTTCCTATATTATTCTATTGATTGTTATTTCTTTGCTACTCGGGATATTGACCGTGATTCCGATTGGAGGGGCAGACATGCCGGTAGTGATTTCCTTGCTCAACTCGTACTCAGGTATGGCAGCTTGTGCTACAGGTTTTATTTTAAATAACAACGTGTTGATTGTGGCAGGTTCCCTTGTTGGGGCCTCTGGAATTATCTTGACACAGATCATGTGCAAGGCCATGAACCGTTCTTTGGTCAATGTGTTGCTGGGCGGTTTTGGACAAACAGTTGCTACAGGTGGAGCGGATGGTCCTGCGGTAGTGGTCAAAGAAATTGGAGTGGAGGAAACAGCCATGTTATTTGATTCGGCCTCTTCTGTGATTGTAGTTCCTGGCTATGGCATGGCTGTGGCACAAGCGCAGCACGTGATTCGTGAATTGATGGAGCAGTGTGAAAAGCGAAATATCAATTTCCGATTTGCAATACACCCAGTAGCAGGCCGTATGCCTGGGCACATGAATGTGCTACTTGCCGAGGCGAATATTTCCTACGATAAGTTGATCGAGATGGACGATATCAACGAGGACTTCTCGAATACAGATCTGGTATTCGTGGTAGGAGCCAACGATGTGGTCAATCCAGCGGCTAGGACGAACCCGCAAAGCCCAATCTTTGGAATGCCGATCTTGAACGCAGACAAAGCGCGTACGGTGATTGTGTCCAAGCGAAGCATGGGTAAAGGTTATGCAGGCGTTGAAAATGAGCTTTTTGGGTATCCAAACTGCCTCATGCTCTTTGGCGATGCCAAGCAGACCATTACCAAGGTAGTCAGTGAAATGAAAGACATGGCCTAAGGGTTGTGCTTTATTCCAATCCCAAGGATAGCTGTAAGGGAAGTAGCTGAAAGCTTTTTCGGTGCCAAAGGCAGCTTCCATGGGATTGGATTCCTTCCCGGTGCTTTTTAGTAGGGTAGCCTGCATTTTGTTCCCAGCCGTAGTGGGGAAACTCACGGGAAAGTTTTTCCATCAACTCATCTCTGTAAACTTTTGCCAGGATGGATGCTGCCGCAATGGAAGCGAATTTCCCATCTCCTTTGATCACGCAGGTGTACGAATGGGGGAGGCTGGATTTCCATCGATTGCCGTCAATTAGCAGGTGTTCGGGTGCCTGTGGTAGCTGCTGAATGGCGCGCTCCATGGCCAAAAAAGAGGCTTGCAGGATGTTGATTTGGTCAATTTCTGCGACGCTAGCCTCAGCAATCGCCCAGCCAATTGCCCTGTCTTTGATTTCCTGAATTAGGTCTTCTCGAATTTGCTTACTCAGTTTTTTGGAGTCCTGGATCCAGGGATTGTGGTAGTTTGGCGGCAAAATCACAGCTGCTGCCACTACTGGGCCTGCCAGGCAGCCTCTTCCGACCTCATCGCAACCAGCCTCGATTCTTTTAGCTTCTAAAAAGGGGAGAAGGGTCATCCTTGTGGCTAACTGTGGGTTGGTAATAGGAGTGGATCATTTCTGCGACCAATGCTGTCCAGCCCGTTTGATGGGAGGCACCTAGGCCTTTTCCGCTTTCTCCATGGAAGTATTCGTAAAAAAGGAAATGGTCTTTGAAGTAAGGATCTTCCTGTAATTTAGATTGGTTGCCATACATAGGGCGCTTCCCGTCTTTGTCTCGGGTAAAGATGGAGATGCAGCGAAGGGATAGTTCCTTCGCAACGATGTCCATGCTCAAGAATTTTCCTGATCCAGTGGGATATTCGATGGAAAGGTCATCCCCGTAGTAGCTGTCAAATTTCTTCAAAGATTCCATAATCAGGAAGTTGATTGGAAACCAAATCGGTCCTCGCCAATTGGAGTTTCCACCAAACATTTGGGTATCTGCCTCTCCCGGTGTGTAGCGAATCGAAAGGGTGTCCCCGTTAATTTTCATCGTATAGGGGTTGTCCTCATGGTATTTGGAGAGGGAACGTATGCCAAATTCGCTAAGAAATTCGTTTTCATCGAGCATGCGTTGAAGTACACTCTTCATACGATGACCCCGGAGGAGCGAGAAAAGCCGTCGTTTTCCGTAACCGGGCTGAACCCAACTGGACACCAAGGCGGCTAGTTTGGGTTTTTCTTTGAGAATAAAGTCAAGTCGTTTCTTGAAATCGGGGAGGGAATCAAAAAGTTCTTCTCGGATGGGCTCCACCGCAAAAAGAGGAATCAAGCCAACAATGGAGCGTACTTTTAGTTTTTTAGGCTCCTTTCCTTGGTAGTGAAACACATCGTAAAAGAAATTGTCTTCGTCATCCCAGAGGGATATTTGTTCCGAAGAGATGGTGTTCATTGCACCGGCTATGTAGAGGAAGTGCTCTAAGAACTTGGTTGCGCTAAACTGGTAGACGGTATTGTGTTCGCAGAGATCGAGGGCAATTCGCAGCATGTTGAGCGAGAACATCGCCATCCAAGAGGTACCATCCGCCTGTTCGAGTTTGCCCTGGTAGTATTGGGCATGATTGCGGTCAAATAAGGAAATGTTGTCCAGGCCAAGGAATCCGCCTTCAAAGATGTTGTTGCCTTCTGAATCCTTCCGATTGACCCACCAGGTGAAGTTGAGCATGAGTTTGTGCATGGCTCGCTCCAGAAATTGCTGGTCGCCCTTCCCCCCGTTTAATTTTTTATCTATTTGATATACCCGCTGAACCGCATAAGCATGTACGGGTGGATTTACATCTGAAAAATTCCATTCATAGGCTGGAATCTGCCCGTTGGGATGCATGTACCACTCATTGAGGAGGAGCAGCAATTGATTTTTTGCAAATTCAGAATCGATGCGTGCGAGCGGGATGCAATGAAATGCCAAATCCCACGCGGCATACCAGGGATATTCCCACTTGTCTGGCATCGAGATGATGTCAAAGTTTTGCAGGTGAGTCCAACTGTGATTTCTTCCTTTTTTCCGTTCCTGTGGAGGTTGGTAGCGCCCTGGATCCCCTTCTAGCCAACGGCTGACATCGTAATAATAAAACTGTTTGGACCAGAGCAGGCCTGCATAAGCTTGACGCTGAATGGCTAAATGCTCTGGATTGGTAACCTGTTGTTGCAGTAACTGGTAGAATTCATCCGCCTCTTTTTTGCGTTTTTCGAGAATCTCAGGAATGGCCTCCTGTGAATCTTCTTCGAGCTGTCGTTGCATGCGGAATTGAACTTTCGCCTCTCCGCCAGCAGGAATGTTCAGTTCATAAATGGCAGCGGCCTTGGTGCCTGTGCCGTTAGTGAGTCTGGAGGCATCTCCGTGCAGGAGGTAGTCATTGATGGCGTCTTTGGTGGATTTTCGCTCATTCGGGATGCCATAAAGTCGTTCTCGGTTGGTTTCATTGTCGCAGAAAACAAGTTCTTGGTGACCTTTGAAACTGAAAATATAGTTCCCTGACCTCGGATTAAAGGCTTTCAAGGAATCCGAGTTCAGCTGGGTCATCTTGGGCATAAAGGGTTCGTGCCCGGTAAACCAAAATTTGCGAAACCAGACCGTTGGCAAGACCCAAAGTTTCGCTGCCTCAGGACCTCGGTTGGTTATGGTCGCCGAGGCTACAATATCCTCTGCGTCCTCTTTTGCATATTCAATGACAATGTCAAAATACCGGTCTTCATCAAAAATACCAGTGTCCAGCAATTCGTACTCGTCTTGAAGTTTGCTTGCCTTTTTATTTTCATCTACCAGGGTTTGGTAGGGAAATTCCGCCTGAGGATACTTGTACAGCATCTTCATGTAGCTGTGGGTGGGGGTGGAATCTTGGTAGAAGTAGATTTCTTTGACGTCCTCCCCATGATTGCCTTGGTTGCCCGTCAATCCAAAAAATCGTTCCTTCAAAAAAGGATCTTTGCCATTCCAGAATGCCCAGGCCATGCAAAGGATCTGTCGGTGGTCGGAAATGCCTGCAATTCCCTCTTCGCCCCAGCGGTAGGCCTTGCTTCGGGCATGGTCGTGGGTCACATTTTCCCAAGCTGCTCCATCGGAACTGTAGTCTTCACGCACTGTGCCCCATTGCCGATCCGTGAGGTAAGGTCCCCATTTCTTCCAATGTTTCTTTTTTTCTTTATCTTCTTGTAAACGTGTATGTTCGGCAGACATGAACTTGTTCTTCGTTGGGCGAGGGGTGAAATTATCATTTTCAACGCAGAAAGCCGCAAAAGAATTTGCGTCATCTTAGAAAAAATTCGGAGCCGAAATAAACTTAAATAGGGTCTATGGTGTCAATTTTCTGCTTTGCCTCAAAAATCAACCGATTGAATTCACTTTTCACTGCTTCGACATTAATAAAAATTAACTAGTTGATGCATAAAATAAAATTACCTTT
>CAZPKI010000065.1:0-10372 GCA_964587015.1 uncultured Limnohabitans sp. | reverse complement strand
AAGCATTGGATTTGTGGATATTAATCTAGTTTTGCCCCTATTTAGCCGAAAAATTTCCTAGTCATGAAGGTAATCCGCACCGAAGCCGAATGGAAACCCATTTGGGCTGCGATTTTTAAGGAAGGCAAACAACTGGGCTTTGTTCCTACCATGGGCGCACTGCACCAAGGGCACTTGGATCTGGTGGCCCAAAGTACCGCTTCCATGGACTTCACGGTGGTTTCAATATTTGTAAATCCCACTCAGTTCAATTCCAATGAGGATTTTGAAAATTATCCCCAAACTCTTGAGGCAGACCTAGCTCAGCTCAAAGCCGCTGGGGCAGATTTTGTTTTTGTGCCTTCGGTAGCGACCCTCTACCCCCAGCCTACCCACTTACGCTTGGACTTTGGTGACCTTGAACATGTCCTTGAAGGCGCATTTCGCCCAGGTCACTTCAATGGAGTAGGCCTCGTGGTATCCAAGCTCTTTCACCTTATCCAGCCTAGCCGTGCCTTTTTTGGTCAAAAAGACCTGCAGCAAGTAGCCGTCATCAAGCGCCTCGTCCAAGACCTTTCTTTTGGAATCAGCATCGAAGTGGTGCCTACCCGTAGGGAAAAAGACGGCTTAGCCATGTCCTCACGAAACATGCGTCTCAATTTAGAAGAGCGTCAGCAAGCGCTTCTTTTGTACCAGCAACTCAGCCAAGCAAAGGAACGTCTGCTGGCAGGAGAATCTTGGAAACAGATCCACTCCGACACTGCTGCAGCCTTTGCCACTGCTCCTAGTTGTAAACTGGAATACTTCGCCCTGCTGCATCCCGAAACATTTGAAATTTTTGATACGTTTACGCAAGAGGACGCAAGATCGCTTTGCATCGCTGCCTATGTAGGCCCTGTGAGATTGATCGATAACTTGCCCATTATTGCCTAATTTGGCAGCGCGAAAACTAAACCACATGCAAGTCCAACTTTTAAAATCAAAAATCCACCGCGTAAAAATCACCCAAGCTGAATTGCACTATGTAGGATCCATCACCCTCGATGAAAATCTGATGGATGCCGCCCAGCTGTTCGAAAACGAAAAAGTGCAGGTGGTCAATGTGAACAATGGGGAACGCCTCGAGACCTATGTCATCAAAGGAGAACGGGGGTCTGGGACGGTATGCCTCAATGGTCCTGCCGCCAGAAAAGCAGCGGTGGGCGATGTAGTCATCATCATCGCTTACGCAGGCATGAGCCCAGAAGAAGCAAAAACGCACCAACCTATCCTGGTGTTTCCAGACGATAAAAACCAAGTCATTTGATCATGCATCCCAAAATCAAACAAGTCTTTCAAGTGGCCCTCTCACTGGGAATAGCCCTGTGGATTTTTTGGTTTTTGTACCGAGACATCGAGGTTGCCCAACTCCAAGCACAGCTCGCTTCGAGCAACTGGTTTTGGATCCTGCTCTCCCTACTGATCGCCTGGGCTGGGTACTGGCTTCGGGGTTGGCGTTGGGCCTTACTTTTCCGTCAGGAAGCCGATCAGCTGCCCGTCAGTTCCAATCGAGCCTACCATGCGGTCATGGTCGGCTACCTGGTCAACCTCCTCATCCCAAGAGCTGGAGAAGTAGCTCGATGCACTGTTTTGACACGCAACAATGGGATTCCAATCGGTCAAGCCATCGGCACCGTACTCGTCGAACGAAGCGTGGATCTCCTGTTTTTGGCAGGGATGATCTTTACCGCCTTTCTCCTCGAAAATGAATTATTTCTTTCCCTCGCAGGGCAACTGGTCAATCTCAATTCACTCACTTCCTCCCTACTCGATAAGCTTCCCCTCTTGCTAGGTGGAACTGCTGTATTCCTCCTTTTCCTGTACCTCCTAGGTAAAAAATACCGCAACCACGGCCTGGTCAATAAACTTCAGCTATTCTTCAGGCAGCTACTTTCTGGGGTTCGTGCCATCGGCAACCTCAAAAATCCCATGGGCTTTTGGATCAGCTCTGTAATCATCTGGATTATTTATTTCCTAACCCTATACACTGTTTCTCAAGGGATTGAGTCGGCTGCCAATTTGTCGGGAGGACAAGTACTTTTGGTGATGGTGATGGGAACTATTGGCATGATTGCCCCTGTTCAAGGAGGTATTGGCACTTTCCACGCCTTGGTAGCCTATATTTTAGTGGTGTTTGGAGTTCCTGAAGCTGATGGCAAAATATTTGCTGCCATCATTCATGGCACCCAAATGCTCTTGGTAATCGGAGTTGGACTGATCAGCTGGATTCTCATGCTGAAAATTCCCGCTTGGAAAAAACCTTTCGTTTCTTAAATTCGTAGTTACACCCAGTTAAAACAAAATAGACATGATTATCCTTATCGTCATTGTATTTGCCATCCTCGGTTTTGTGGTAAGCAGCAAATTGAAAAGTAAATTTAAGTTGTACTCCCAAACGCCACTTCAGGCCAACCTTTCTGGGGAGGAAATCGCCAAACTCATGCTTGCCGATCACAACATCCACGATGTGCGTGTTACTTGTGTTGAGGGACAGCTTACAGACCATTACAATCCAGCAGACAAGACTGTCAACCTTTCTCCAGATGTATTTTATGGAAGAAATGCCGCAGCTACTGCGGTATCGGCTCACGAATGCGGTCACGCGGTGCAGCATGCCACTGCCTATTCTTGGTTGACGATGCGCTCTGCCATGGTACCAATCCAAAATATTTCCAGCAAAGTCTTGAATTTCGTATTGATCGCTTCTTTGTTTGGTGGATTTGCGTTGGGACTACCTTACGAATTCATTGGGTATTTGGTCGTAGGATCCTATTCTGTCATGACCCTTTTCACCTTGGTGACCCTTCCTGTGGAATTTGACGCTTCCAACCGCGCTTTGGCTTGGGTACAAAATCGCAATGTGGTGACTCCTTCTGAGTATGCCATGTCCAAGGATGCACTCAACTGGGCAGCAAGAACTTACCTTGTAGCCGCCATGGCCTCTTTGGTAACGCTTGCCTATTACATCTTTGTTTTCTTCGGAAACAGAGACTAAAAGTTTACACACTACTTCGAAAAGGGACTCTGATGTCCCTTTTCTTTTTTCCCTGAATTTGACCAGCTATAAACCCAATTTGCAATGATGAATTTTCAATTGACCGAAGAGCAGCTCGCCGTACAGGAAGCGGCTAGAGATTTTGCCCAAAGTGAATTGCTCCCGGAAGTAATCGAACGAGATACCGAAGCACTATTCCCCAAGGAGCAAATCCAAAAAATGGGAGCCCTTGGATTTATGGGCATGATGGTGGATCCCGCCTACGGAGGTGGAGGCATGGATACCATTTCCTATGTGATTGCGATGGAGGAGCTTTCCAAAATTGATGCCTCCGCATCCGTATCTATGTCCGTCAACAACTCCTTGGTGTGCTGGGGATTGGAGAAATACGGGTCCGAGGAGCAAAAACAAAGGTACCTCACCAAGCTCGCTACAGGAGCACAGCTCGGTGCCTTTTGCCTCTCCGAACCCGAAGCTGGTTCGGATGCCACCTCCCAGCAAACTACCGCCACGCTTGAAGGCGACTACTACCTCTTGAATGGAACCAAAAACTGGATTACCAACGGTTCCTCCGCCTCCATCTACCTCGTCATCGCTCAAACCGATGCTAGCAAAGGGCACAAGGGCATTTCCGTATTTATTGTGGAAAGGGGCTGGGATGGATTTGTCGTGGGCAAGAAAGAGGATAAGCTCGGCATCCGAGGATCGGATACGCACTCGTTGATGTTCACAGATGTCAAGGTACCGGTCCAAAACCGCATTGGAGCGGAAGGCTTTGGGTTCACCTTTGCCATGGAAACCCTCAATGGAGGGCGAATCGGGATTGCAGCACAAGCACTAGGAATTGCCTCAGGGGCATACGAACTGGCATTGGCCTACTCCAAAGAACGAAAAGCTTTTGGCAAGCCCATCAGCCAACACCAGGCCATTCAGTTCAAGTTGGCCGATATGGCTACCCAAATCGAAGCTGCTCGGCTGCTGGTCTACAAAGCAGCATGGCTCAAGGACGAAGGTAAAGACTATGCCCAAGCATCCGCAATGGCCAAATTGTACGCCTCGGAAGTTGCCATGAGCGTAACCGTCGAAGCCGTCCAGGTACATGGCGGCTACGGCTATGTGAAGGAATACCATGTAGAACGCTTGATGCGAGATGCCAAAATCACACAGATCTATGAAGGCACCTCGGAAATACAGCGCATCGTAATAGCTAGAGGCATCTTGAAATAATCCCTCAAGGGGGAGTAACTAGGGGGTAATTAGCCAAAAATTACTCCCTTTACTTTTAGTGATTCTAATTTTTTAATTCTAAAATGCAGTTTTGTAATTGGAAAAATCATATTTTTAAACATAAATTTTTATTCGGCTATGGAGTATTACAATAAAGTCATCGAGTCGGTTCAAGTGCGCTTTTTGAAAGGCAGCAACTACAAAATCGAAAAACCAGTTACCGTTACTAACTACCAAGAAAACGAGAATACGCTCCTATTGCTCCATCATGGGAGCTTAAAATTTGGGGAAGATCAAGAGCTGGTGAACGAGGGCGAGGTAATTTTCCTTCCCAAAGACCGCAAGACAAACCTCACCTTTGGCACCAAAACCTCCAAGCAAGAAGTCGCAGGAGAGCAATTTGCGGAGACTAAAAGAAAGCACTTGCAAAGCATCAGCTACAAAGACATTAAATCTGCCGAAGAAGACTGCATCTCCATGTTCCAGTTTGAATCGAAGGTGTTTGATGTAGTCAACTTTTTCAACTCCCTAGACATCCCTCCCTTTATCATCCGATTCAATGACCGAATCACCACCTTAGTGGAGGACTTGATGAAAGAAATTGAAAGCACTGGAGTAGGCAAGGAGCGCAGCTTGAAATCGCTTACTGAAGTGCTTGTAATTGAATTGCTTCGACACATTTTGAAGAACCGACTTTTCACCGAAGAGCTCTCCACCAACGCCACTTACTTCAAGGATCCACGCTTGATTGACCTGTTTAACTACATCAAGAGCAATATCGGAGGAGACCTTTCCAACAAGGTGCTGGCCAAAATCGCCAATGTGTCGGAAGATTATGTAGGTCAGTACTTCAAGATGCTCACCGGAATCAATCCCCAGGACTACATCGAATACCAGCGATTGGAGGCAGCTGTAGATTTACTTCGCACCACCAAAAAATCCATCCGCACCATCGGTAAGGAAGTGGGCTACAAGGACACGGCTTATTTCTGCCGAAGATTTAAGATGATGTATGGAGTACCTGCCGGCAAAATGCGTAGACGGGAGTCGCTGATTAACGTGTAAATTTAACAATTGGCTAACGGTCCACGGTCGACGGCTCAGTAAATTGAACCTCAACTCTTATTTTCTTTAGTATTCGGAAATAAAGTAGCTAAACAACAGATTCAGACTGGGGAATAAAAAAAGAGGCTATCGCTTTTTGGACCAGCCCCCAAAAGTTGAAGGGATAAAAAAAGACTCAAGTCAAGAACAAGAGCTCGGTAGTGTACCGGGCTTTTTCCATTTAGCTCACCTTTTTCTCCTCGGAAGACTGCTCCACTGGGGCAGGACTCCCTGCAAAAAATTGTTCGTACAGCTTGTCCTTTGCTAGGGCTAGACCCAAGAAAAGCACTTTTTGAGCCAAGCTAGTCCAGAGGGAAGAGCTTTTGGGTTGCGTAAGCCGATCCTTAATTTCTGGATTCAGTAGGCCCTCCCGCTCCAATACCTCGAGTGCCTTATCTGTATCTTTTTCTTTCTTACGGTGACTCAGTTGCGAAAGTCCATACACGACCAAAGCGCCTACAGCTACTGCAGCCCCTACTTTGACCCAGTCTTCAGATCCTTTTTTGAAGCTACTCAATTGCTTTTCTAAGGCCTGCTCCAATGCTGCTGATTTTTTCTCAAGTTCTTTACTCATTGGAGTTTTTTCGGGAAGGTGAATTAAAAATAGATTTTTTCAAAAACGCGTTAAACTGCTGCTGAAACCCAATTGAGTCCTTTGTGAAGTATAGAAATACCACTACGACTAGATAACACAGCGCCACAACCAAGAATCCAAGATAAGGGCTTTGCGTCACTTGACTAATGTAGAACGCTAAGGATAAGGAAAGGAATAATCCTGACACCAACAAGATTGACCCAATGAGAACTAGTAAAATCAGTCGAGAAAGGATCCCCACCAATTGGTCTTGAATGTCTGACTTGACTAGTTCAATTCTAGTCTCAACCAGGGATTTGATGGTTTGAATAATCTCAGTAAAATTCACCATACCGAAAGTTTTTTGTGGGGAAAGTCCTCCTATGAATCACCGAATATACTTAAAAAAGCGATGCCTAAAACCCCCTAGCTCGCATTATCCTCTTCCTCGTAGAATCGATAGCGCAGGACTAGTTCCAAGGCCAACAAAATCGCTTCATTTACAGGATGTAATGCCGTAAGCGCCTCGTCGATATCTTTGAGTCGGGTGTAGTAGGCTGGAGCCAAAGGAATGTCCAAATCCAAGTTGATGCGCGCAGTCACTCCCTGAAATGCCTCAGGCCGTTCTGCTTTGAGCAGTTTACAGGTGATCAATTCTTTCAAATTGGTCTTGTTATTTTTTCGAGCAGACGCCCCAAATACACGGCAAATCAGGCCTCGCTTGGCATAGTTGCCACAAAATCCCTTGCTCAGGTCGGCAGACTGCGCTCGATACACCACACAAACTCCCTTGGATTTGTCTGCAGCAAGCTGAGCAGCAAGCTCCTCTGCCAGTCCCTTTTCATACAAGTCAAAAGCCAAGGGCAAAAACTCCAAAGCCGATGCAGGAACCTCGGGGTTGGAACAGCAAAAGCCACATCCCGAAATGCAGCCCATCCCCGCTTCTGCATGAAATTGCTTGGATTGCTCCTCCAACTCCCCAAACAGGATTTCTACGGCTTTGGACTTTTCAAGAAGATTCATTTTTATCGAGTTAACATACAAAATTAGCAGGCCTTTTGGGTATTTGTCTTAGAATTCAATTTGATTTTTTTCCCCTCTATATCAGTCACTTGTATTGATTTTTTTAAAATTCCCCATCTTTACTCCCTGAGACTCGTATCCTTGAACCAAAAATTAGGAATAACATGACTGAACCAGAAGATAAAAAGTCGGAAGACCGTATCCGAAACGCCTTTAAGGAACGAGATTGGAACGAAATTAAAAGTGCAGACTCCTGGGCCATATTTAAGGTAATGTCGGAGTTTGTCGAGGGCTTTGATAAGCTTGCCAAAATAGGCCCTTGTGTCACCATTTTTGGTTCCGCCCGGACTCCTCGAGACCATGCTTACTACAAAATCGCGGAAGAAATAGCCGCCAAACTCGTTCGCCATGGCTATGGCGTGATCACCGGTGGAGGTCCAGGCATCATGGAAGCAGGAAATAAGGGCGCCCACTCGGAAGGAGGAAAGTCTGTAGGACTCAATATCCAACTTCCATTCGAACAGTTTAACAATGTCTACATTGACCGCGACAAGCTGCTCAACTTTGACTACTTCTTTGTGCGTAAGGTGATGTTTGTTCGCTACTCTCAAGGATTCGTTGTGCTCCCCGGAGGCTTTGGTACGCTGGATGAGTTTTTTGAAGCACTTACGCTCATCCAAACCAACAAAATTGGTCGATTTCCAATCGTATTGGTTGGCAAGGACTACTGGGGTGGATTGGTGGATTGGATCAAAAGCAGATTGCTCCAGGAAGACCTCCACTACATCAGTGAATCGGATCTAGACCTATTCTGTGTAGTCGACACCGCTACGGAAGCCGTCAAAGTAATCGATGAATTCTACAGCAAGTACCTGCTAAGCCCTAATTTCTAAGGCTGCCCTCTCAAAGATTACAAATCGAGAATTAGGAAACCTTCAGAAGAAGTTCGCCATGCCTTTTGACCACTTTCAATTCAAAAAATTGGTTGATAAAGGCTTTGCAATGGTTCTCCGCCCATTCTGCACGGGATTCGGTATCGTGCAATAAAGTCATTCGAAGTAGGGTCTTCACATAAGGCTCGTGCTGCCCCAGTTGCCGTACATAGGACAATAAGGATGCTGTCCAGTCTTCTTGAAACTTTTCAAAATGCGTACGCCCATCAAATAGAAGCTCCAGCTGATTGTCTCCGTGACGGTAGCGGTAGACGCCACAAAGTTGTCGGTAAATCAATCGAACCCGCTCGCGAGGAAACTCATTCCGCTCCATAATCGAGCGATAAGTTTGATCCATCAGCTGCAAGGGATTGTAGAGCTGGGTGTAAGATGCTTTTAATTCAACCACCATCTGGTCCAACAACTCCTCTTCCATGACCGATTGGGCCTGTCGAAGGATGTAGTTTTTGTCCAGAGGAAATAATTTTTGAATCATTAGCAATCGCTTTATTTCACAAAAATAGAACTTATTGTAAAAAATACCCCCTTTTCTGGAAGTAAAAGCAAATCTTGCTCAACTTACTTCTTACTGGCAGCAGCAAACATCTCCTCAATCAGGAGGGTGTAAAAATGGGACTGATCCATTCCCATTGCTCGCACCTGCTGCGAGATCAAGCTGGTTTCGGTTTGTCCTGGCACCGTGTTGATCTCAATAAAATAGAAGGCCCCCGTGTCTTCCTGAAGAAAATAGTCGATACGAACCGCCCCCTTGCAGTTGAGCACCGCATATACCTTTTTTGAAATGCGCTCCACGCGCGCCACCTCTTCGGAATTCATTCGGCCTGGCGTGATCTCTTCACATACTCCTGGTACGTACTTGGCTTCGTAATCAAAAAACTCCCTGCTGCTGACAATTTCCGTCGCTGGCAACACGGTAATCTGACCCTTTTCTTTAAATATACCCACTGAAAACTCCCTACCAGACACAAATTCCTCCACAAGCACCTGGGAATCTTCCGCAAAGGCCTTGTCCAAGGCTTCCGGCAATTCTTCCCAAGTCTTCACCTTAGTCATGCCGATGGAACTACCCCCATTGTTGGGCTTGATAAATAGCGGCAATTGAAGTTCCTCTTGAATTCTAGTTGCGGCAGTTGGCTCCTGCTCAAAAAGCTGCATCGAACGGGCCACCTGCAATTCAGGGATGGTTTGCACAATGGCCTTGGTATAGCCCTTGTTCATCGTGATCGCAGAGGTAAGCTGGTCACAGGTCGTGTAGGGAATGCCGAGCAAGTCAAAGTAGCCCGCTAGCTTGCCGTCCTCGCCAGGAGATCCATGCAGAATGGTAAACACCCCGTCAAAAGTGATTTTTTTACCCTCCAATTGCAGGCTAAAATCATTTAGATCCACCGCGATTTTGTCCCCAGAAGGAGTCAAATGGTACCAATCCCCCGGATAGATGTAGATCGTAAATACCTCGTAAAGCGTACGGTCGATGGTCTTCTCCACCACGGCGGCACTTTTTAAGGAGATTACTGACTCACCTGTAAAGCCTCCGGTGACCAAGGCAATTTTCTTTTTCATGGGAAAAAATTTACACTGCGAAATAGCTTATTTTCTGTTTACGCTCCAAAGGTTTAGAATCCCTGGGCCATTTTATATCTTTAGGCCTTTCGAATCACCTGATCTGTATCCAAAAATAAAAAAATATGAGTAAGAATTGGCATTTCTCTGTGCTGCTTTGCTGCGCTTTGGCAGTGTTTAGCTTTTCGCTTCAAGCACAAACTCCTAAAAAGGTAAGTTTGGAGGACGTTTTCAAAAAAGGAACCTTCTCCCAAAAGTCGGTGTATGGCATCAACTGGATGAAGGACGGCAACTATTACAGTTCCTTGGTTCAGCGCAATGGAGCCCCAGCCGTAGTAAAAATCAAAGTAACTACTGGCGAAGAGGTGGGAGTCCTCCTCGATGGACAAGCTTTGGGTATCGCATTTTCGGACTATAGTTTCAATGCCGATGAATCCAAGGCCCTATTGGCTACGGAAGTGGAGTCCATCTACCGCCGTTCCTCCAAAGGGATTTTTTATGTGGTCGATCTGGCTTCAGGACAAAAGCAGCAACTGATGAAGGGAGAAAAAATCTCCTATGCCACCCTTTCCCCGGACAACAATCAGGTGGCCTTTGTCAAGGACAACAACCTCTACGTGACCAATCTCGCTTCCAACAGCGTCACCCAGCTTACCTTCGATGGGGAGGCCAACCGCATCATCAACGGAGCTGCAGACTGGGTCTATGAGGAAGAGTTTTCCATGGCCCAGACCTTCAAGTGGTCTCCAGATGGCAAAAAAATAGCCTTTATCCGATTTGACGAAAGCGATGTGCCTGAATTCAACATGCAAACTTGGGGACCACTCTATCCTCAAGACTACAAGTTTAAGTACCCCAAGGCAGGTGAAAAAAATGCGTTGGTCTCCATTCATGTCGTAGACCTCGCCTCCAAAAAAG
>CAZPKI010000064.1:4888-10448 GCA_964587015.1 uncultured Limnohabitans sp. | reverse complement strand
ATGGTGGCACGATTTCAGTCTGTCATTTCAGAAGAGATTAAGTGGCAATTGAAGTCAAAAGAAGGTAGAGAAAACCCAGACCTCGTGATTGCATGCGTTGGAGGGGGATCCAATGCGGCAGGTGCATTTTACCATTATTACAATGAGTCTTCAGTGCGATTGATTGCTGTGGAGGCGGCGGGGCATGGGATTCATTCCGGCAAGTCTGCTGCCACCTCCGTGTTGGGTACTCCGGGGATTTTACATGGCTCAAAAACCTTATTGATGCAAACTGAAGATGGTCAGGTGATTGAGCCTCATTCCATCTCTGCAGGCTTGGATTATCCTGGGATAGGCCCAGTGCATGCTCATTTGCATGAAATTGGACGGGCGGAGTTTGTCGGGGTAGAGGATGAGGATGCGATGAAGGCAGGTATTTTACTTAGCAGAACAGAAGGGATTATTCCTGCCATCGAAACAGCTCATGCCATACATGCCGTGAATCAAATTTCATTTAATCCAAACGACCTTATCGTCATCAACCTCTCTGGAAGGGGAGATAAGGATTTGGAAACCTACATCCAATGGGGAAATTATTGAAAGGCGGCGCTCTGAAGAATCGCTACCCATCCCTTTTCAACTACGCCTTGATCTTATGAATCGAATAGACTATTTATTTCAAACCAAAAAAGAGCGCGTGCTCTCCATCTATGTGACGGCAGGTTTCCCAAAACTTGAAGACACATTGACTGTCATGGAGGCCATCCAAGAATCAGGAGCCGATATTATTGAAATTGGCTTGCCCTACTCAGATCCTATTGCGGATGGGCCTACCATTCAAGATAGCAATACCATTGCTTTAGAGAATGGGATGAGCATCAAAAAGCTATTTGCTCAACTGCTTGGCTTCAGAGCCAAAATCCATATTCCTGTGGTATTGATGGGGTATCTTAATCCAATCATTCAATATGGTGTAGAGGAGTTTTGTAAGAAATGCAAGGAGCTGGGGATTGATGGATTGATCCTTCCGGATCTACCCATGAGTCATTACTTGGAGGAGTACAAAGAGTTGTTTGAGCGCTATGGCTTGTTTAATATTTTCTTGATATCTCCTCAAACCTCTGAAAAGCGAATTCGAGAAGTGGATGAGCATTCCAATGGATTTATCTACATGGTCTCTTCCCATGCCATCACGGGCGCCAAGGCGGAGATTTCACCAGAGCAAGAGCAGTATTTTGAGCGGGTAGCTGGGATGAATCTTTCCAATCCACGACTTATCGGATTTGGGATTTCGGATGCAGCTACTTTCCAACTCGCCTCCCGCTACAGTCAAGGAGCGATCATTGGATCCGCATTTATCAAGCATATTAAAAATTCAACTGACCTGAATCGGGACATCAATTCCTTTATTCAAGGAGTTATTGGTTAGTTCTTTCCTAGGAGAGTGCTTGGGTTTGAAATTTGGTTGTGCCGACTGAAATCCCTGCGTAACTTAGTTTCCGATAACTAGAGAGTCTGCTGACTTTTTTATCCTTTTTTGAAGGAAAAAGGGTAGGAAAAATTTAGTTGTGGATTTGTGCAACAGCCATAGCTAATCTAGAGTTAAAATTACTGAATAGGAAAGTTGGCTTTCATCTTCATTCTTATCAAGCGAGAAGTACCGAGTGAATAAAACCCAAATACAATGATTGAAAAACCCAAAGAGTGGGTCTTTTCGGACCCGAGATTAAAGGTCATGCGTCAGGATTATGCCGCTTACACTGTAGAGGATTTCCAGGTTTGGAAAATTCTCTTTGAGCGGCAAGTTCCTCAGCTTCCTAAAGCAGCTTCAAAAGCTTATCTGGAAGGCATGAAAGCGGTAAATTTTACTGCTGATCGTATTGCAAATTTTGAGGAGCTAAACGAGATCCTCCGCCAGACCACAGGATGGCAAGTTCAGGTAGTACCAGGATTGATAGACGATGATTTGTTTTTCGGCTTGCTGAGCAACAAGCGTTTTCCATCTTCTACCTGGCTTCGAAAAATGGAGCAGCTAGACTATTTGGAAGAACCTGATATGTTTCACGACGCCTTTGCGCACCTTCCACTTCTAATCAATCAACCTTATGTTGATTTTCTAGAAAGGCTCAGTGCGATGGCATTGAAAAATATTCAGAACCCCTGGGCGATCCAATTGATCAGCCGAATTTATTGGTTTACCATTGAATTTGGATTGATTCGTGAGGAAGGTGAGCTCCGGGTGTATGGAGCAGGAATCCTGAGTTCCGCAGGAGAAACTACCTATGCGCTCTCGGATAAGCCAAGTCACTTTCCCTACGATGTGCGTCAGATCATGATGACTTCCTATTGGAAAGACCACTTTCAAGACAAGTACTGGGTGATTGATAGTTACGAGCAACTTTTTGAGTCCTTGCCAGAAATTGAGCAAGTGCTTGAAGAGCTGCTGGCAGAAGAAAATAAATATTAAACTTAATTAGGCAGGTTTGGGAACAAACTGGACTGCAGACGCTCAGTTGGCGGTTCAGATTGATTCCACTTGCAAAAAGTCCATGAAAGTAGCTTTAATCAAGTACAATGCCGGTAACGTCCAATCCGTGTGCTATGCGCTAGAGCGACTAGGGGTGGAGGCTGAACTTACAGATGATCCTGAAAAAATCCGTGCTGCAGATCGGGTAATTTTCCCTGGCCAGGGTGAAGCCAGCTCTGCGATGGCCTACTTGAAAGAGCGAAATCTAGATCAAGTTATTCGAGAAGTGAAGCAGCCTTTTTTGGGAGTTTGCTTGGGTTTACAGCTTCTTTGCACACATTCGGAGGAAAACAATACCTCTTGTTTGGGCATATTTCCCCAGCTTGTCAAACGTTTTGTTCCTAGTGCAACCGGTCAAGAAAAAGTGCCTCATGTGGGTTGGAATTCCCTTGAAAACCTGGTCGACAACCCATTACTCAAAAACCTTCCCGACACCAAGTACCTGTATTATGTACATAGCTTCTATGCAACTCTTGGAGAAGGAACCCTTGCCACTACCCACTACATTCAGGATTTTACGGCCATTCTCCATCGGGCCAACTATTGGGCGATTCAAGCTCACCCCGAGAAAAGCAGTACTTTAGGAGAAAAGCTCTTGGAAAATTTTCTAGCACTCCCTTCAACTTAACTAAGTTTAAACAAGGAATGAAAGGTTGTAAAAACCGTCCCTTATCCCTAAAGCCATGCAAGTAATTCCCGCTATTGATTTGATTGGAGGCAAATGTGTTCGCCTTAGCCAAGGCGACTACCAGCGGAAGACCGAATACCACGATGATCCATTGGAGATGGCCAAGCGCTTTGAAGGAGTTGGGCTGACTCGCCTTCATTTGGTAGATTTGGATGGTGCCAAGGCCAAAAAAATCGTGAATGGAGACGTGTTGAAGCGTATTTGTTTTGGAACTCGTTTGGCGGTAGATTTTGGGGGAGGTATTCAATCGCAGGAAGAAATAGAAAAGGCATTTGACCTAGGTGCCCGACAAGTGACTGGAGGAAGTATTGCAGTACGGAATCCAAGTTTAGTTGAGGCTTGGCTAGTAAAATTTGGTGCAGATCGGATTATTCTAGGTGCGGATGCCAAGGATAAAAAAATTGCCGTAGGAGGCTGGGAGGAAACCACTGCACTGGAATTGATTCCCTTTATTCAAGGGTATTACCAAAAGGGCATTCGTGAGGTTATCTGTACCGATGTAGCAAAGGATGGATTGCTGCAAGGACCTTCTTTTGGCTTGTATGCAGAAATCTTACAGGAGTTGCCTGATTTAAAGCTTATCGCCAGTGGAGGAGTATCTTGCTTGAAGGACCTGGAGGACTTGCAAAAACTAGGCGTCTATGGGACTATTGTAGGAAAAGCCTATTATGAAGGGAAGCTGAGTTTGGAGGAACTTGCCCAATTTCATCAACATTAACAACCCCACAACATCACTCCTTTCCATATCAACTTAACTTACCTGTCTCCAACCTACCCATGTTAACCAAACGAATTATCCCTTGTCTTGATATCAAAGATGGCCGTACGGTCAAAGGGGTCAATTTTGTGGAGCTTCGAGATGCAGGAGACCCTGTGGCTTTGGCCAAGTTGTATTCCGAGCAGGGTGCGGATGAACTCGTGTTTCTGGATATCACAGCGACGGTAGACAAGCGAAAAACGCTAGTAGATTTGGTGACGCAGGTGGCCAAGGAAGTTCGAATTCCATTTACGGTAGGTGGAGGCATCGGATCGGTAGAAGATGTGTATGCCTTATTAGCTGCAGGTGCAGATAAGATTTCCATCAACTCAGCAGCCGTACAAAAACCTCAACTTATAGATCAGCTTGCAAAAGAATTTGGTTCGCAATGTGTCGTGGTTGCCATTGACACTAGGCACATCGACGGAGTACATTTGGTGCATACGCATGGAGGAAGAAAGGTGACTGCTTTGCAGACTAAAGCTTGGGCGAAGGAATTGGCGGATCGCGGTGCTGGGGAGATTCTGCTAACCTCCATGGATCATGACGGCACGAAAGCTGGTTTTGCATTAGCGTTAACTGCTGCGATTTCAAGTGCGTTGCCTATTCCAATTATTGCTTCTGGCGGTGCGGGAAGCATGCTCCATTTCAAAGACGTGTTTACCCTTGGAAAAGCAGATGCAGCACTTGCAGCAAGCATTTTTCATTTTAAGGAAATTGGTATTCCGGAATTGAAAACGTATTTGGAGAAGAAAGGGGTAGTAGTACGGAATTGAAATAGGGAAGGGAAATACGTTAGAAATAAAATGGAAATAAGGTAGAAATACCATGAAATAGAGTGGAAATAGACCGAGCTGGCTCGGTGAAATAGGGAATTCAATTCGTGTTTCCATCCTCTTTCACGAGGCTCGCCCGCCGCTGCGGGTATTTCCATTATATTTCATTTTTAAAAGTAAAGAAATAGTTAAAATGAATATTGATTTCAAAAAGATGGAGGGCCTCATTCCTGTAGTGGTACAGGATTCGATTACCGGAAAGGTATTGATGTTGGGCTACATGAATGAAGCTGCATTGGCCCAAACGGAAGCCTCTGGCAGAGTCACCTTTTTCTCGCGCAGCAAAAACAGGTTGTGGACCAAAGGAGAGACTTCAGGTAATTTTCTCGAACTGATTAGCATGCAGGAGGACTGTGATGGGGATGCGATCTTAGTCAAAGCCAAGCCGCTCGGACCAGTTTGCCATACGGGAGCAGATACCTGTTTTGATGAAGCTAACCACAGCTCTCAAACTGCATTCATTGACCAACTTCGCGGAATTATTAAAGAGCGAAAAGAAAATCCAAGTTCAGCATCCTATACTTCCAGTCTTTTTGCAAAAGGAATCAATAAGCTGGCTCAAAAAGTGGGGGAGGAAGCAGTAGAGTTGGTGATTGAGGCCAAGGATGACAACAAGGAACTTTTTTTAGGGGAGGCAGCAGATTTGCTTTTCCACTACCTGGTGCTTCTGGAGGCTAAAGGCTATGAATTGGACGAGGTGGTAGAGGTGCTCAAGCAGCGACATAAAACTGAATAGGCATAGAAAAATCTTGAATAGATGCAATCAAACCAGT
>CAZPKI010000064.1:0-4788 GCA_964587015.1 uncultured Limnohabitans sp. | reverse complement strand
TATTTATTCCTTAACAACATTCTCCAACCTCAGTCTGGAACATATGTTTGTATGTACTTGATCGCTGCTGCCAATAGAGGGTCTTTGGTATCTCCCCAATTTAGCCTTGGATTATCGGCAGCGGAAATGTAGGCATACCCCGCTTCTTTAGTAGGGGTGGTAGGAAAGCTTTTAGGGAAGCCATCCCAGTAATTGGTAATTCCAGTGGAGTTTGTCAAGATGTACTTAACTGCCAATAATTCCACATTAAATTTTGAAAAATTTGAATTACCAGTGGTCCCAATTCGATCTAAACCCACAGGCATTCCTGCAGTGCTTTCACCGATTTGTACCACTCTTAGGTAGGGTTCCATGACGTTCATGATGAATTCTGCAGGACCTTTTGTCTGTTTGCTTGTTAGGATAATTACCTTATTAAGTGCTAGGCTACCCGCTTTGCCAAAGGGAACTGATCGATCATACTTCGTCTGCTTGGAGTTATTTTTTAAAGTATACATCAATTTACCATTATGTTGAGCAGGTACGATGTAATTACAAAGCCTTTCTACTACCTCTACTTCACCTCCAATACTGTACCGGAGATCGATAATTAGTTCTTGAATACCCTCTGTTTGGAAATACTCCATGCTTTCTTGGACTTCAGCACTGCGTTTTGGGAGCAAACCTTCTGTAGCTATAAAATTTTGGAAAATCCAATAGCCCACTTTGACCTTTTTATCTTTTTCTTTGCCTGTGGAGTCTACGGTGAATACTCTTTTTTTATCCAAAACCGCTTTAACTTTATATTCTGCAATCTCAATACTTTTTGATACAAATTCATTCTCTGCAACTTGAAAGTTTATATTATATTTTTTGCCCGGCGTACCTACCAAACTTGCAATAGCTAATTTCAGGTCGTAATTTTCTGGGATAAGTTTACTATTGATTTTAAGGATTTCCCATCCTCTTTTTACGCCAGCCAGTTGGGCTGGAGAACCTTCGAGCACATAAGCCACATATAGTTTTTTTCGATCGTCATGAGCAACGCCGATTCCTGTATCAGTTGCCTTTCCTTGTATAATTCTGGATTCAAATAAAGAATTGGGAAAGAGTTCTGAAAATTGGTCATTTGGCTTGAACTTAAGTGCTTCAAGAACTTCTGAAGCAGTCTTAAATTTAGTTGCATCAAAGGTCAAGGGAATGGAATTATTCCAAAAATAATTTTCTCGCATAACATCTAAAATGGCCTTTTTGAGCGTATCATTCATGAGAGCACTCTCATATTTTTTCAATTCTGCCAGATCAGTCTCTGAAAGTGCACCATCTGCAGGAACCTCGTTTGGACCACATGCTATTACGCCAAGCAAGAGTACTGCCCAAAGCCAAATTATATTTTTCATCGGCACTTTATTTAGAAATGTTTGCTTGTCCGCAATTTTATAGAATAATCATAAACTAAAAACCTAATTTACGAAAACTACTAGTTACAAAGCGGTTTTCGTGGTATAGTTTTATTCTTATTAAACTTACAAAACTTTTTAATCAACCTGTAATTTTAGTTTTTATGATTATAAGCCGAAGTCAAATTAAGTGATAGGCTCCAAATAGGGTATAAAAAAAGAGCGCTGTGAATGCAGCGCTCTTTTTTTGATGAAAATCGTTCTATTTAGAATACTGGAAACTCTTGTTGCAAGCCTTTGAAGGCATCGATAAGTTCCCAACTTGGCTTATAATAGGTATCTAGGGTACGATTACCTACGGTACCAGTACGGATGTACTGAATAGCTGCAGCCAAACGAAGGTCTTTCACATCTCCCCATGGAAACTGAGGACTGTCACCCACCTTAAAGTTGGCAGGAAACCCATCGAAATATTCTGCTTTCCCAGCTGAGTTTGCAATAGCAAAAGTAATCGGTACCACTTCCACATTATTGGTTTGTAAGACGCGGTTGTAACTAGAAAGTGGGAAGGAACCTACCGGCTTGCCAAATGTATTATCTCCGATAAGCACTACTTGCATGTAAGGATCTAGGGCATTGATAATTAATTCGGATGCTGATGCTGAACTCCTCGAGGTAAGGAAAATCACCCGACTCAAGTTAATACTTCCGATTTTGCTAAAATTTCGGGAAGTATTTTGAGCGGTTTTCATTGCATTTAGCTGATTGGTATACATCAACTTACCTGTATTTGAGGACTGGATAATGTAATTGCAAATCTGTTCGGCCACGGCCACAGAGCCACCACCGTTGTATCGTAGATCGATTACAAGCTCTTGGACGCCTTGATTCTGGAAGAACTCCATGCTGGTTTGTACTTCAGCACTTCGAGTAGGGCTCAAGCCTGCAGTTGCTTTGAAACTTTGGTAAGCCCAGTAGCCAACTTTCTTGTTGTCAACTTGAATCACGCGTTGATCCAGTACCGAATTGGATTGGTATTCAGCTTTCGTATTGCTTCGCGTAGTTGTGGTTCCGTCAGGCAATTTGAAGGTAAAGGAATTGATTATTCCTGGGTCAGGTCCTCCTAGTTTAAAGTCATAGCCCCCAGCTACTTTGTAATCAGCGATGGGTTTACCATTGATTTGGGTGATTTCCCAACCTCTTTTCCAGCCATCTTTACCTGCAGGAGATTCGGCAAATACAAAGGATACATAGAGTTTTTCATCAGCGGTAAAGGCAAAGCCAAAACCATGACCTGCATTTCTGCCAACAAAGGCATTGTTGAATGCTTCCTGTGTGGTTAGGTAGGAGAAGCGGTCGATGGGCTTGTTGATGATACCATCCAAGAGGGCTTCGTTAGAGGCATATTTGGTCAAGTCAACGGTCACAGGCAGCTGCCCATTCCAGAAGTACCATTCACGCATGACGTCTAAGATGGCTTTTTTTACCTCGTCAACGACCGGCTTTGTGGGATCTGCAGTTCCAGGATCCTCCTCTTTTGGTTCGCAAGACCACAAGCCGATCCACAACCAAGCACTTATCCAAATCAATCTTTTCATAGGAGTAGTCTAATTTTTTATTCTAAACGTGTAAATTGGTTTCTTGTTTCATAGCAGGATGTCATATACTTTCACAGTTTTCCAAAAGGATGAATATTTGGCAACAAATTCCAAATGAAGCGGATCCTTCTGGTATGCGGCTTGGCCTTCTAATGAATCAAAAAAGAGTGTACAGGACACGTGAAAGCTGTGATCTACCACTTCTCTTTTCTCCGTAGGAGCAGGGATCCCCTGGTAAAATTGGGTTACATCCTTGCAGCGACCAAGTATGGGAACTGCATCTTTAAGAAATTCAGCAACATCCGATTCTTTATGTAGCCAAAAGTAAACTTGGTGAATGATTTTTTGTGTAGGCATAGCAGTTGAATGACTAAAGTGAATGGGAACTAGGCTTGCAGCGCTTGCAAGTGAGAGGGTTTGAATAAATTTTCGTCTAGATTTCATCGTATAGCTTTCAGGCACTCAAATGAAATCCACCGAGTTTTCCTGAGGAGGGTTAAATATAAAAATTTATATTGCTTTCTCGAAAATGGCTTGAAGTTAGGGGCCTTTTTGATTGATGATAAACTCAATTGAAACTATGAATTATCGAATACTTGGAAAAACTGGCTGGTCAATTTCAGAAATTGGGCTAGGTACCTGGCAGGTAGGAGGGGGATGGGGAAAGCCTTTTGATTCCAAAATAGCTTCTCAACTGTTGCATGCAGCTTTTGATCAGGGAGTGAATTTTGTTGACACTGCCGATGTGTACGATGGAGGCTTGAGTGAAGCGGCCGTAGGAAAGGCGGTTCGTGAGCGTAGTGAAACGATCTATGTAGCCACCAAGTGTGGTCGACGATTGCAACCGCATGATGCTGCAGGATATTCGTCTAAAAATCTTCAGAAATTTGTGGAAGATAGTCTTCAAAATACTGGATTGGAGCAGCTGGATTTGATTCAGTTGCACTGTCCTCCTAGCTTAGTCTATGGGCGAGATGAGGTCTTTGGACTTTTTGAAGAGTTGATTCAGCAAGGAAAAGTAGCCGCGCTTGGGGTGAGTATCGAAAAGGTAGACGAAGGAATTCGCGCGCTTGATTATCCGGTAGTGTCTTCCATTCAAGTGATCGTCAATTTGTTTCGGCAAAAACCAGTTGAAGAACTTTTTGAACTAGCCGAGGAGAAAAATGTGGGATTGATTGTACGCGTTCCCTTGGCTAGCGGATTGCTTACGGGGAAAATTACTAGGCAAACTACTTTTGATGCCGAGGACCATCGATTTTTCAATCGGGAGGGCAAGGCTTTTGATAAAGGGGAGACCTTCTCAGGAGTGCCTTTGGACTTGGGTTTTGCGGCAGTTGAGGAACTGAAAAATCATTTTTCAGAAGGGCATGATCTAGGAGCGCAAGCGCTTCGTTGGGTGCTGATGCATCGGCAAGTGAGTACCGTGATTCCCGGTGCCTCTTCTTTGGCTCAGGTAGATCAGAACATTCGTGCTGGTCAATTGCCTCCCTTGAATCCCAATCAGATGCAAGAGGCTTCCCGTATTTACGAGCAGCACATCAAAGCACAAGTACACGGGCAGTGGTAAGTACAAAAAAAATGTCCCCAAAAATTCTTGGAGACATTTTATAAGTTGAGTAGGTAGGATTAATCTTCCTTCTTCGCCATTCTCGTTCTTTCATTTTCGTCCAAGTAGATTTTTCGCATACGGATGGACTTTGGCGTGATTTCCAAGTACTCATCTTTTTGGATGTATTCCATGGATTCTTCCAAAGAAAAACGCTTTGGAGGAGCAATTCGAACGTTGTCATCGGAACCGGAAGCACGCATGT
>CAZPKI010000063.1:0-10610 GCA_964587015.1 uncultured Limnohabitans sp. | reverse complement strand
CTTTGCTTAGCCAATAAGCGGGGAATAGGGTACTGAAAGCAGAAAATAGAAAGGCTATCGAAGTGCTTAAGGCTACTAGGGTATCCATGCTCGCTTTTCCATGGCGTAGTTGCTTCCATGCATTCGTGAAAAAGTGTCTTCCAAAATAAAATAGGACGGGAATACAAAGGAAGAGACTGATCCAACGGCCTGGAATCCAGTCCATAAACAACATGCCCAGGATCACAATGGGTAGGGTAGCAAGCCCGGCACCGATCGTTTGAATTTTGAGTTGGCTGTATTTTAGTTCCTGCGCCTCGCGCACCGACTCATGGAGTTCTTTCGAGCTGATTACTAGGCCATAGCCCACGTCTTGCAGCGCTTGGTCAATGCCCGCTACAGTGATTTGCTGCTCGTCGAAGACCACCGCTACGGTGGTGGTGGCATAGTTGACGGTTGCAGACTGAATTCCCTCGGTATGTGTCAAAATGGTCTCCACACTAGATGCACATGCTGCGCAGGTCATTCCTGTAACGGGAAAAGTTTGCTTGCTTACCGAAGGTTTTAAGTTGGGCATTAACGGATTTTTTTACTTCAATGTATGCACTTGATGCAACAACCACTTTACTGGATAGCTACGAAAGTAGGGCGCAAAAAACAGGATTAAGGACTTTTATAACACAAAAAAAACTCCCTGCGTTCCAAGTTAGTGGGAAGCGGGAGCTTTTAAAACAGCCAAACCCTAGGAATTACATTTCCAAGATGCGCTGGATATCCTTAGCTAATCCAAATAGGACTAGAATATCTCCCGATTCAATTTTGGTGTCTCCATTGACGACACCCACTACTTTTTTGGTAATTGATTTTTTACCCAACATATTGGTTCGCTCGATCTCGTGAATGATGGTGATGACCGTAACCTTATATTCTTTACGGAGATTGGTCTCTTCCAAGGTCATGCCAATGTATCGCTCTGGCGTTTTAACTTCAATCACATTGTAATCATCGGAAAGATCTAGGGAATCCAATACGTTCTTCATTTGAAGGCGCTTAGCCATTCGCTCAGCAGAATCCTCTTCTGGGTGAACGATTTCCGAAACGCCGATAGCTTTGATTACTGTTTCGTGAACGTCATTGATGGAGCGGCTAATCAATCGTTCCACATTTAACTGTTTAAATATGGCCGTAACCATGATTGAGGCACCTACATTTTCACCAATGGTGATGATGACTGCATCCGCATCTTTGTAGGGGAGGGTTTTTACCGTGACAGAGTCTGTTGCATCCATGAGGATAGCATGAGTAATCTTATCTTTGACCTGTTCGATTTTAACTTCACTGGAGTCCACGCCGATAACTTCGTGTCCCATTTCGGTGAGGCGGGCGGCAAGAAAGCCTCCAAAATTCCCCATTCCAACAATGATGTATTTCATAGTAAATCTGTATTAAGAGATGAATACGCTTTCCTGCGGGAATTTGTAACGCAGTGAGCGGGTTTTTCTAATAAATGCAACCAATACGGTGAGGGTACCCACCCTCCCCAAAAACATTATTATGGAGATTACCAATTTGGATCCTGTTGAGAGTTTGGCTGTAATGCCTAAACTCAGACCCACAGTGGAGAATGCTGAGAATACTTCAAATGCGACTTCTAAAATTTGAAGGTCTGGATTAAGAAATAGCACAAGAAATACTCCAAAGCCGATGACAATAAAGGAAAGAAGCATGACTGCAAAGGCTTTTCGGACTGTTTCAGGATCAATTTGACGATTAAATACCTCTACGCGATCTTTTCCCTTTGCAATGCTGACGGCATTCAATACGGCAACAGCAAAAGTGGTTGTTTTAAGCCCACCTCCAGTAGAACCTGGAGACGCTCCAATCCACATCAGAATAAGGTAAATCAAGACGGTGGGTAAGGCAAGTTGAGTCACATCAACAGTGTTAAAACCAGCAGTTCGAGGGGTAACAGATCCAAAAAAAGCGGTAACAAATTTGGGATATCCCGACAAGCCAGAGAGGGTATGTTGTTGTTCAAATATCCAATAGGTTACAAAACCAAGAATAAGTAGAATCAGCGTACTAGTGATGGTTAATCGGGTATTGATGTTGAATATCCGTGGAGTATGGTGGTAAAAAGAATCTTTTTTAGTCCATACATTCAGCCAATTATTGACTACTCGCTTAGCCAACTGTGCATAAGAAACGATCACGGGAAAACCGATTCCCCCTACGATGATGGAAATGGCTAACACAAGATGTACATGGTATTCGGTACGAAATCCCATCTCGTAAAGCCCATTAGTTAATGTGGAGAATCCTGCATTACAAAAAGCAGAAATGGAATGGAAAAGTGAGAAAAAGAGTCGATCTCCTGTTGTTTGAAAGAGGTTTCCATCAATTAGAAAGAAAATGATTGAACCAATAAGTACTTCAAAAACTACTGTGAAAAGGATGATATTGATAAGTGTTGACCCAACTTTACCAATGTTATCCTCATTGATGTAGTCTTTGATAAACAATTGACTTTGAAGTGATTGACCTCCTTTGAAAAAAAAGCCAAAGAAACTGGTAAAGGTCATGACTCCTAATCCACCCAATTGAAAAAGAACCATCAAAATGGTTTGACCTAATCCAGTAAATGCAGTAGCTGTGTCCACTACGATTAATCCCGTCACACATACTGCAGAAGTAGCGGTAAATAGCGCATCGATCCAACTAATTCCTTGTACGGTAGCATTAGGAAGCTTCAATAGTAAGGTGCCAATCAAAATCACAAGCAAAAAACTGAGTATAAATATCAGTGCTGGATGCAAGGACATTTTGTTAACCCCGAGACTCAAACGGCTCAATTCAATAAAAAACAACAGGAAAATTAGAATGTTGGTCAGTAAGGATTCATAGGCTTGGAGCCAAGTCCAACTGTCCATCCAGCCAAACTGAATAAAAGCAGAAAAATGAAGTAATGCTGTTAGGAAAATTTCAAATTGTTTTCTCCCTCTACTGGAATCTTTAAAGATGAAAATAAGCCGATACAAATAGTTTTGTCCCAGTACAAAAAGTGTAATTCCGTATACAAGAGAATGAATGGGGAAGATTTCTTGATTCGGAAAACCCAAGTCAACAATCCAAACTAGAAAGATCAACAAGGTGAAAATTACCCTGACGAAGCTGTTTGTTTTTCTGACCCATTGAAGGGCTAAAATTTGTTTGTCCGGATTTTTAAATAGCCCAGAGTAGCTCATTTCGTTCGATCTTGAGTCAAATGTAAATGAGATTCACAGGATAATCCACAAAATTCTTATTTATTAATTTAACCAGCTAACTCTTTTGCTTTAAATTTTAAGCTGTAAATCAGCAATCTGAGTTTTTCTTTCACTTTGGTTTCATTTTCAGTCTTGACCAGAACTCTCTGGTCAAATTAATTGGGTAATTTTTTAGTTGTTTTTATTCAATTCCTTAACTTGTTAGTACACTAACCGATCTACTTATGAAAAAAGTAAAGTTTACCCTCGCTAGTATAGTGCTATTAACCTTCTTTTCTGCAACACTATTGACTTCTTGTGGTGGCAAAAAGGAGGAGGCAACCGAATCAAAAGATTCTACAGAACAAGCCGTTGAGCATCCAGAAGGTGGAGAACATCCTGAGGGCGGTGAGCATCCAATGGATACTACATCCAAGGATACTCCTGCTTAAAACTAAAAAAGAGGCTGTCTTGACAGCCTCTTTTTTGATTAAGATTTCCGCTGGAAGGTAAAGGTAGTCGGTGCTTTTACCTCTTTTCCATTCACCTCTAGATAGGGATAGACCAAGAAATTGATAGGACCAGCACTTGGGCCAGGATTGAGCTCTAGGTCTCTTCCTCTGGTAAACTCAATTCGGTTGGCAGGGTGCCTTCCAAAGTAATAGGTCGCCAAAGCCGTGTATTTATTAGCTTCACTTATATCCACGGGCCACCATTTGCCATCGGCATAGAACTCTGCCCAGCAGTGATAGCCATCCATTCCGCCCTCGTTCCGGTCTGAAGGAATCGAAGCACCAATGGCAAATCGGGCAGGAATGCCCACCGAACGAGCCAAGGAAATAAAGTAGGAGTGAAACTCCGAACAATTTCCTGTTTTGGAGTCACAGGCATAGTTGGAATCCCCACGTCCAAAGTCACCAAACTTCATGTAGCGCATCGTTTCGATGATGTAATCGTATAGTCTGCGGGCTTGAATCAAGTGAGATTCCTTGATTTTTTCTCCCAAAGCCTCTTTGGCAATGTCTTCAAACCTTCCGCCTACAGGCATCAGTTTATTTCCTAGCAGGTATGCAGATGGATTAGGTAGTGCCTCAGCGTAAGGTCCCTTTTCGCTGCGCGTAACGGCATAGGAAATAAAAACCTGCTGCCCACTGTGTTCTGGGCCAAGGTTCATGTAGAGCACCTCATTTTTATTGGTTTGGTCTTTCAGGACTTTGGCTGCAACGGGCACCTTCTTTTCTAAGATTTCCACTTCTTGAAATCCATCCGATAGTGCTATAGGCACCCAGAGTTCTGCTGATTCCGTGAGCGTGGGAAGAGTGATGGTGTAGTAAAATTCAAAACTATCTTTTCCTTCGAGTACGCCAAGGAGGGAGTTGTCTGCTTGTTCTAGCGGCATTTTGTACCAGGTTTTATCTTTGTTTTGTTTCCAACTGTAATAAGGCTTCCCATTCAATTTGTGTACGGAAGTTGACGTGATGTCCATGTCTCCTGGGCTTCCTTCCATAAAGAAGTCTACATCATAGACGTCTCCTTTTTCATCGACTAAGTCCACACAAGCAAAATGACTCTCCGGACCAAGGTTGGAGAGGTATTCGGTGTGAACCCGGACCAACTTCATTTTCAAGTCGTGATTTTCGTCTTTTACTGGGAAAAAACCGCCATTCTCCTGGGTTTTGAGGGAAATGAAGTTTTTGATTTCTTGCTCAATCTCTGCAATGGCCAAGGGTGCGTTCGCCTGCTTTTCGGTGGATTCAGACTTTTTGCAAGCCTGTAAGCCTACAAGCAGGAGCAAAGCAAGACCCATTCGGTAGGAGGAACAGGAAGTAGTCATTATTGAAAATTTAAGTTTTTTCATCCGAAGAAGGTGGATAGCAAAAGGTAAAACAAAGAAGGGCAGATGAGACAGCCCAAACCCGTGTAGAAGGTGGCGGTGACTGCTCCATAAGGAACCAAACTAGGGTCAGTTGCTGCCAATCCCGCTGCTACACCACTGGAAGTACCCATAATTCCCCCATAGGCCATGGCGGCACTTGGAGAATTTAAGCCAATCCATTTGGCCAAGACGGGAGTTAAAATGGTAACTGCAATGGTCTTGACTACTCCCGTACCTATGCTCAAGGCAATGACTTCGGAAGAAGCTCCTATTGCTCCTCCTGTCACTGGCCCTACGATATAGGTGCAAGCTCCAGCTCCGATGGTACATAGGCTGACCACATCTCTGTAGCCTATCATCCAAGCCAAGGCAACACCAGCAAAGAAGAAAAACCCAATACCTAGTACCAATGAAAGTAGACCCAAAAGTCCGCTTTTTCGAATCAATACAAAGCTCGCTCCAGTAGCCGTAGCCACAATGGCGAAATCACGAAACATGGAGCCTCCCAAAATCGACAAACCCTTGAAATAGGAGAGGTCAGCGAGCCCTTGTTCACCTTCAGCAAAAACACCCCCCAGGTAGCCCAGCACCAATGCTAAACCGATGGCTAAAGCCGATCCAGGAATACGTCCATTCAAGACCTTTTTTGAAAACACATCTGTGGCCCAAGTAAGGATACCTACGATGAGAAAGGCGACAATCAGCCCATTCTTGTCTAGTATAACATCTAGCTCCTTCATTTTTCGGAATTTACTTGCTTAAGTAAGATTTTCACTACCACAAAAGCAAAAATGACAGGCAATGTGCCTGCCAAAAGTGCCAATAGTCCAGAAGATAGGGCTGATTTCACATTCAAACTCGCAGCCATCGCAATCACGATGGGGATGTAGAGTTTGTTCCAGAAGTCGAGTCCAAAACCTAATTCTCCATTCCACCATCCCTTGCTTGTTGCGTATTCTTTGCTGAGTAGCAAAAATACCATTGCAAATCCTACGCCACCCACATTGGCATCAATTCCAAGCCAGCTGCCCAGCAGCGCGCCACACCACATGCCGGCAAGAAAACAAAACGAAAGCAGGGCTAAACCTTTGATCATGTGTACAAAAATTGGGTTGGGCTTCGAATTAGGAAAATAAGGGTTTTAGTTCATTTTTCACCACTTTACCCATTGCATTTCTGGGAAGATCAGCTAAGATCTGGTAGACCCTGGGAGATTTGTAACTTGGTAGGCGTTCCTTCAACCAGTCTTTTAATTCCGAAAGTTCAAGGGCTGTTTCGGTCACTAAGACCGCGGCTACCAATTCCCCCCACTCTTCATTGGGAATGCCAACTACCGCACAGTCTTTGATCAAGGCATGGCTTCGAAGCACTTCCTCGATCTCCAAAGCAGAAATCTTGTATCCTCCAGACTTGATGATGTCAATTGAATCTCGGCCCAAAATGCGGAAATATTCTTGTTCAACCACTGCAATGTCGCCCGTTTTAAACCAGCCGTCTTCCGTGAATGCCATTTGGGTAGCTTCTGCTTTACCCCAATAACTGATAAATACCCCCGGTCCCTTTACTTGGATCTCTCCAGGAGTTCCGACCGCAACTTCTTCGTAGGCTTCATCTACCAGACGAACTTTCACCCCTGGCAATGGGCTACCAATGTATCCGGTTCTTCGATCGCCACGGTAGGGATTGCTGATGGCCATGCCGATTTCCGTCATTCCATAGCGTTCCAAGAGTCGCTGCCCAGAAACCTCCTGCCAGCGCTCCATTACGGAGGCAGGCAATGCTGCAGAACCCGAAACCATCAATCTAAATTGACTCATGCAGTCGGTAAGGGCTTTTTGCTTATTTTCTGAATACGAGTCAAATTCTGCAATTAATTTGAAATAGATGGTAGGCACAGCCATAAATACATTGACTTTGCCTTCCAGAAAGATGGAATAGACTTCCTCGGCCTGGAAAGGATGGAGAAATTGTAGTTTTGCACCTGCCCAAAGTGCACAACAAGTGACATTGACTAATCCGTGCACATGGTGCAGCGGTAGGAGGCATAAGGTATGATCAGTGGCAGTCCATTCCCAGGCATGAATCAAGGTGGTAATCTGGGCTTCCAAGTTGGCATGGGTAGAAAGTACCCCCTTCGGCAGGCTAGTCGTACCGGAGGTGTACAAAATCAAAGCACCTCGTTTGGAATTTACTTCTGGAAGTGATGCCGCTCTGTTTTCTTGTTGAACTTCCTGTACATCTAGCAAAGGAATTCCTTTTTCCACGGCATAGGGCTTGAGTAGGTCTAAATAGATTTCTTCTACCACCAACATTGCAGCCTTCGTGTCTTCAATCACATAGGCAAGGGATGGCAAAGGGTAGCTTAGGCAAAGGGGAACGGCTATCCCACCTGCTTTCCAAATGCCCCATAAAGTGGCCATGTAGTTGATTCCAGGGGATACCATAAAAGCCACGCGCGCCTCGTTCAAATCTACTTTTCCTTGGAGTAGGTGTAATGCGATCTGGGAACTTTTCTCTATAAGGCTTCCGTAAGTATATTCACCTGAGGAATCTAGAATAGCAATCTCGTTGGGATGGAGCTGGGCTTGAGTAAAAATGGGAAGCATAAACCTATTTTTTTGCAATCTAAAAAAACATCGGCATCAAATTCCTACCGCCCAAAAATAGGATTACCCTTCAATGGCAGCCTGATCTACCAAAAGCAAGGCATTTTCCTGTCGAATGCTGCCTGCTGGGATGCTTGGATCTTTCTGGAGCATTCGCTTGACCATTTCTTTTTTCTCGCTTCCTGTTACGATCCAAAGGATTTGTTTTGCTGCATTGAGTAGGGGATAGGTGAGGGTCATTCGAATCCTTCCTTGATAGTTGTTTTGAGTGCAAGCCACTTGGCGATTTTGTACTGCTAGCACTTCATCACCCGGTACAAGGGAGGCGGTATGCCCATCACTTCCAAGTCCTAAGTGTATCATATCAAGTCCTTTACCTTCTGTAACCTCATTCAACACTTCAGCATATTCTTTAGCGGCGACATCCAAATCTTCAGCGGTGACCGGCATGGGGAAAATGCGCAATTGCGTCACCATGGGTGTACCTGCTATCGCTTGAAAAAGCTGAGTTAAGTTCCGATCTGGATGCCCATCCGGTGCTACCCGCTCATCTACTTGAAACAAGTTGATCCGCTGCCAGGGCAAATCTGCTTTGGAAAGTATTTTCAGCATTTCCCAGGGGGTACGACCTCCGCTAATTGCCAGGGAAAATGATTTTTGATGGGTAAGTGCTTCTCGAATCAAATGCTCCAGGTAGGCTGCTGCTCGAACGGCCACTTGTTCTGCATGTGGAAAAATTTCAGTTTTCATTGCTATTTCTTAAGCAAAGTGGGATTGTTCCATCCACCTGGAGGGCAGATCAACTCGTCTACTGAGTCAGGTCCCCAGGTACCGGGGGCATAATCAAATACAGGCGAATCCGAATGAAGGTATTCATCGACCAATTTCCAGGCCTCTTCCACATAATCTTGGCGTGCAAAATGCGTAGGATCACCTTCCATCGCATCGGTCAGTACGCGTTCATAGGCATCTTTTTCGTTTGAAAAAGGGGTGGGGTTTCCTTGCACTTCCGAAAGTACCGAAGCCATATCCTCTTCAGGTGCCATGATGAGCATGCCAAAGGCTACGGTTACATCGGGACTGATTCGAAAACGAATGTGGTTGGGCTTGGAAGCAATAGAAGTATAAGCCGAGGGATGGTGCTTGAAGCGCACCAAAATCTCTGTACAGGTGACGGGGAGGCACTTTCCTGCGCGGATGTAAAAAGGCACTCCTTCCCAACGGGGAGAATTGATGTGCAGGCGCATGGCTGCGAAGGTTTCAGTTTTAGAATTTTCGCGTACAGCTTTTTCCTGCAAATAGCCCGTGTATTGGCCTCGAACCACATCTTGGGCACGAAGAGGAGCGATCGCTTTTAGCACGCGTACCTTTTCATCTCGGATAGCTTCACTATCCAAACTTTGAGGGGGCTCCATGGTCAGGTTGCATAGAATCTGAAATAGATGGTTTTGGATCACATCACGAATGGCGCCAGTGACATCGTAAAAAGCGCCTCTTCCCTGGATGCCAAAATCCTCTGCCATGGTGATTTGGATGGATTCAATGTGTTTTCGATTCCAAACTGGCTCGAGGAGAGAGTTAACAAATCGAAAAAATACCAGGTTGTTGACCGGTCTTTTACCTAAGTAATGGTCAATTCGATACACAGCACTTTCCGAAAATTTGGAGAGCAGCAGGTTATTTAAGGTTTTTGCAGAGTTGTAATCCGCACCAAAAGGCTTTTCAACGATGATTCGAGCCCCTTTAGCACATCCTGATTGCTCAAGCTGCTCTATGATGTTAGGAAAAAGCACGGGCGGGATAGCCAAGTAATGCGTAGGGTTTTGGGCGTTTCCCAAAGCTTCACGGATGCGTTGAAAGGTATGTGGGTCGGTGTAATCACCTCCTACAAAGGCAAGGAGCTGAAGGAATTTGGCAAAAGTTTCATCTTCAAATTGCCCATAGCGCTGGATGCTTTCTTTGGCGCGGAGCTGGAGTTTTTCCAAATCATAGTCTCCACGAGCCACGCCAATGATGGGTGCTTGCAGTTGACCCCGTTTGACCATGAGAAATAGGGCTGGAAAAATCTTCTTGAAAGCCAGATCGCCAGTGGCCCCATAAAATACCAGCGCGTCTGAAGTTACTTGAGCCATAAGGAAATGAATCGGATTGGGGTAAAAGGTTCGGTTTTGAAACGTATTTACTTCTGGATCAGGTCCTAGATTGTATATTCTTGTTCCCAGAGACGGAAGCCACCAGTCAAGGCGTTTTTGTTGGAACCCAAACGGCAGTTGGCTGGGAGCTCTTCCAAGTACTTTGAGTTGCCACCTCCAAGTACAATCTCATCTGGTTGGAAGCAATTTCTAAATTCTTCAATGGTCTGGTAAACCCATTCTTTCCATTGCTTTTTACCTTGTTCGGATAAAGCCGCATTACCAACATGCTGCTCAAAGGTACTACTACGGAAGGGGAGGTGTCCGCCTTCCAAAGGCAGGATCAGGTGTTCGTAGACCATCGCTGTGCCGAGTCCAGTACCGAAACCCATAAATAAAAGTTTGCCTCCTGCGTAGCTGCCGAGTGCCTGCATTGCAGCATCGTTGATTAATTTAACTGGGCATCCAAAGGCAGCAGCAAAGTCAAAGCCTTTCCATCCTTTTCCCATATTGACCGGATCGGAGACGATTTTTCCATCTTTTACCACGCCTGGGAAGCCAATGGATACCACTTCAAACTGCCAGCCTGCTGCCGAAGTCGCTTCATGAACGAGTGGATAGAGTTGCTCCGGAGTGAAAGCCGCACCTGAAGGAATCTTGATCCGCTCCGACTGTCCTGTGGCGAGCAATTTGAGATTGGATCCACCTATATCGATAACGAGTACATTCATGCGGGTGCTATGTAGTAGTTTGCTGCAATTGGTCTAACCGA
>CAZPKI010000062.1:0-10740 GCA_964587015.1 uncultured Limnohabitans sp. | reverse complement strand
GACAAAAAACCCATCCGGAAAGTCGATGCTGAGAGTTTGGAAGTTTTTCCCCTTTATACCGAGGGAAAACTATACGGTGCCATACAAACTGGCATGCACTATTTTTACATCCGCGAGAAAGACAAAAAAGACTATTGGACCAGCACCGCAAGGTTTACACACCTATGGATCTTGGATAAGGAAAGCTGGAAACTGACGGAAGTATTGAGCTATGACCACCAAAGTACAAGCCCACCCCCATCAGAAACCAATTAATCTCTTGTTCGACTTCTTGAAATAACTCTTATTTTTCTTGACCATTTTTTCATTATCTTATCCTATAATTCAAACATCCCATGGAAAAACTCAATAAAGCCGATATCCCGCAGGAGGCCTTTGACCTCTACGACTACTACTGCCACAACAAGTTGGATCGCAGAACTTTCATCGAAAAGCTTTCCGTCTATGCGGTAGGTGGCATCACTGTGGCAGCCCTGCTGGGTAGCATGATGCCAGACTACGCTAGTGGTAGAACTGTTGCACTAGACGACGAGCGCCTTCAAAGCTCGGATTACCTGATGTACAACTCCCCCAAAGGTGGAGGACAAATCAAAGCACTCTTATCCAAACCTACCGGTAAGGGCAAGTTTCCTGGAATCATCGTAGTTCATGAAAACCGCGGCCTCAACCCCTACATCGAAGATGTGGGAAGAAAGTGCGCTGTGGACGGGTTTATTTCCCTTGCCCCAGATGCCTTGACTCCACTCGGAGGCTACCCTGGCAATGACGACGAGGGCCGTGCCATGCAGGCCAAGCGTACGCGCGAGGAAATGCTCGAGGACTTTATTGCAGCCTATGAATTCCTAAAAACCCATCCCGACTGCAATGGAAAAGTTGGCGTGGTCGGCTTTTGCTTTGGCGGATGGATCTCCAACATGATGGCCGTCCGTATTCCAGACCTGAAAGCATCGGTTCCTTATTACGGTGGACAACCCGAAGTCAGCGAAGTGCCCCAAATCAAGGCTCCTCTCCTAGTGATCTATGCTGCACTAGACGAGCGCGTCAATGCGGGTTGGCCTGCCTACGAAGCTGCGCTCAAAGCCAATGGAAAAGAATTTGAAATGATTAACTATCCTGGGGTCAACCACGGATTTCACAACTACAGCACCCCACGATATGACGAACCCGCGGCTAAGGCAGCTTGGGAAAAGACAATCGCATTTTTCAGGAAAAATACAAACTGACAAAAGGGGGCTTCAGCCTCCTTTTTTTTCGATTTTTAGGCAAACTGGGATATTTTTGAATCTTCGATAGGTAGCATTTTTTAAATCTATCCCGATTCAGAAGGGAATAGTTAGAACCCTTTTTAATACTCAAAAATCAGACCTAGCACTTTCTAACTGCAATTGGGAAATTGTGAATTCAGAAGAGATAATTGAATGATGCGCATTACTTCAGCTCTTTTTTTACTTTCTCCAAAAACAATCCCTCCACATAAAACTGCCAATTTGAAAACTTCAGGGCTTGATTGGCTAAGTGTCTATGGTGGTCCTGATCCAAAATGTAGTCGGCGGGTTTATTGATCTGTCGGGTTTTGCCATAAACTTCCTCCACTTTAGATTGAATAGAAGCCCACTCCTCCTCCATTGCCGCGAGTTTGGCTTGCCCCTGTGCTCTTTTCTCTCCGCTTGGCTCGTCATATTCAGCGAGTGCCAAGATCGCCCTATTTGAAAATTGAGCCACCTGGGCCACCTGCTCATACACTTCAAGTTGATGTGTATTACGAAGAGCAGATTTTTTCGCGAATTGGATTTGCTTTAACACTTCATCGACTTGAAGCTTGCTTGCCTCAGCTTTGGTAATTTTGTCTTGGTATTTTTTAGTCCATGACCCTGCAGAATCCAAATTGGGAAAGGGGATTACTGCTTGATTGATGGGGTCATCTAGTTTCCGCAAACTATTTCGGTCTGTTCTGTTATCCAACAGCATATTTTTCCAATCGGCCACAGGACCTTCCAAGGGATTGATAAACTCATGTTCTGCAAGGGCCAAAGCTGGACCAAATGCCCGTTGACGATAAGCCTGATGCAGTTCATCACTTGATCTTCTTTCCCCTGCCCAAGTGTATTCTGCAAATATGGATATCCCTCGCTGGTACAACTCAAAATGCGGAGAATCATCATCCCAAAGTGTCAGCAGCAAGCCATTAGCCTTATTTCGAATGGAAATCAAGGCAAAGTCCCGAATATTTTTGGTATTGCTTTGGTCTAGCGGCATGAGGTTCCAGCGTGTTTGTCCTGCGGTAGCACCCATGACATTAAAGCCATTATCCGAAAACCATTTCATCGCCCTGATATTTCCCTGAGATTCTGGCATGTCATAGTTCCAGCGCATGTACACACAGTTTTTAGGAAACATATCAATGTATTTATTCAAGTTAGGCTCATTTACAGCCCAGATGCTATCGACTTGAATAGTCGTCAGTTTACCATCATAAATAGAACGGTATACGCCAGCATTTTGCAAAGGCATATCATCCCAAAAGATTGGAGTAAGACCCTTTTGCGAAGCATATTCGCTTACTCGATTCAACCAGATCAACTGAAGCTCTAAAGGGGATTTTCCGCTGTTTCTTCCCGTGGTATGCACTTCATCACCTCCGACGTGGAGGTAATTGGCATGAGGAAATGCCCGCAGTGCATCTTCATAGAGGTCAAACTGAACTTTGTAGGTTTCCTCATTCAGTGGATTAAAAGCCCAATCGCTTTTCGGATCATCCCGCAAAGACTCATACTCCTTGTGCTTCAGGATAAATGAAGCATGCCCCAAGCCTTGAACCAATGGACTAATCCGAATATTTCGCTGCATAGCATAGTCACTGATCGCTTTCCAGTCTTCAATTGAAAAAGCATCCGATGCTCCGACTTTAGGCTGAAGTTTATATTTCAGCTTGTCTTCGATTTCCACAATTACTGCATTAATCTTTTGTGCAGCAAAGCGATCCATTAGTTCCAAGTAGTATTCTTTTTTCTCCAAATGGTGCTTCACATCCAGGTGAACTGCCCGGTAAGCAAGGGCGGGCTCATCATCGATACTGCATTGGGGAAGGAAAGCATTTTGATCTTTAGCATCTTGAAGCAGCTGACCCAAAGTCATCAGTCCATACCAAAGACCGGCATTTGTTGATGCTTTAATTTCTATTTTTTGTGCCGTAATCGTAAGAGAATAGCCTTCAGCTGGATGCTGCATGCCAGAGTCAAGCGTGAAGGTAAAAATCTCATCCTCAAATTCAGACAGGAGTTTACCTGTTGTAAAATGATTTTTGGCACCTTGGAAATTAGATTCCAAATCTGAAGCTTTCAATTTTGACTCACCGCTGATGGTGAAAGTTGTTGGGCTTGGCAAAAGCACAAATTGCACCTTTGAATTTGTCTTTGGCTGACAAGCCATAAATCCCAAAAGGAAAATGAATAAATAGAGGATCGAAGAACGCATCGGTTGGGCTTGGTTAAAAAGGAATTTACAATACTTTTAGGAATAAGTATTTGTTCTGACTTATTAAATTAATGGAAAATTGGTCTTTTACCTATGGAATAAAAATTAGAATTGAAATAGTAATGGATAACCAAGTAATTAATACTAATCTTCCAACCATCCATCCTATAAATCTTAGGTAAGGTTTGGTTTTCTACATTTTTCCCTAATATTCGTAGTTAGAGAACAAAGATTGTTTCTATTCATTCTTTTAAGCCTAACAAAAAACCGAAATGCTGACACTTCTGATTCTCCTGGTTACTTTGGCCTTGATTCTTCTCGCCATAGTCAAATACGACATTCATCCATTTCTAGCACTTTTTGTTGGGGCAATTATTTATGGGTTACTGATGCGAATGCCAACAGACCTTATCGTCAAATCAATTTCTGAAGGATTTGGAGGGGTGATGGGAAGTGTGGGTCTGTTGATTCTTTTGGGAGTAATCATGGGTACTTTTCTAGAAAAAACGGGGGGTGCCATCGTCATTGCAGACCGGATTCTGAAATGGATCGGAGAGAAATTTGTCAACCTTTCCTTAATGCTAAGTGGATGGGTTTTATCTGTTCCAATTTTTGGGGATAGTACCATCATCATGATGAACCCAATTGCCAAATCATTAGCATCAAAAAGTAAGATTTCTTACGCAGCCACCATTGTAGCTCTTTCACTAGGGGCTATGGCAAGTCACGCATTAGTACCTCCAACTCCTGGTCCGATTGCTGCAGCTGCAATTATAGGTGCAGATTTAGGTCAAATGATAATTTGGGGATTGGTTGTTTCAATGATCACACTTGTCCCACTTTATTTCTTTGTCAATACGTTTGTGGTCAAGATTCCGCTTGAACCACAATTAATCGCGGATGAAAAAAAATTGGAAAAGAAAGAGTTCCCAACATTTTTCAATTCGTTACTTCCTGTAATCATTCCATTGATCCTGATTATTCTGGCCTCTATCGCAAATTATCCTACCAAGCCTTTTGGAGAAAGCGGGTTTACTAAGGCCATTCAATTCATAGGTTCTCCAGTCATTTCCTTGTTGATTGGTGCAATTTTATCTTTCACTTTACCAAAAAAGTTTGACCGCAAACTTCTATCTTCCTCAGGTTGGGTTGGGGAATCAATACTCCTTGCAGCCCCAGTAATTTTAATTACCGGAGCAGGTTCAGTATTTGGAAAAATGCTCCAAAATTCAGGAGTCGGCGACCTTGTCACTTCCAACATGAGTGATGCAAATTGGGGGATATTTCTACCTTTTCTAATCGCGTTTGCATTAAAAACAGCACAGGGATCGACGACCGTGGCAATGATCACTACCGCTTCCATTATAGCACCAATTTTAGGACAGTTAGGACTGGATTCTGAAACAATGAAAGTCTTCACTGCACTCGCAATTGGAGCAGGCTCACTTTGCATTTCCCACGCCAATGACAGCGGATTTTGGGTAGTCACTCAACTTTCAGGGATGAGCATCAAACAGGGGAATATGTCGCACAGCTTGGGAACCTTAATTGCGGGAGTGACTGCAATTTTATTGATTTTCGTATTGACCCTGGTGGTGGCATGATAATGGTCAGATGTATGATGACCGATAAAAAGTTGAATGCCATGGTTTGGCATTCAATTCTTTAAATCTGAGTGTTGTCAACTATCCAAAATCCTGTAAACCTTTTCAAAAAATACTAGGGAAAGGTAGCCTCTGAACTTTTTAATTTCCAAGACATTTATTTGTGCTTATTGAGGTTTCTCATCTCACAGTTCGCACTTTATCGGGCTGTCCATCCCCCATCCACGGTGAGCATTGATCCTACAAGGTAAGTAGCAGCATCTGAAGCTAAAAAAATCGCTGCTCCCTGAATTTCTTTCAGTTCGCCCCAACGTCCCAAGGCAGTGGCACCGACTATAAACTTTTTTCCCTCCTCGGTATCCGCAATCGGAATATTCATCTCAGTCAAAAATGGCCCCGGACAAATCGCATTTACGGTAATGTTCCAAGGTGCCAATTCCAAAGCCAAAGCGCGAGTCATCTGTACCACCGCTCCCTTACTCGAAGCATAAGGGGTTCGATTAGAAAGTCCCACCAAGCCTAAGGTACTGGCTAGATTGATGATTGCCCCTTTGTTTTTTTCCTTCATGTAGGGTGTCACTGCACGATTTGCCAACCAGGTTCCAGTAACATTTACGTCCATCACTTTGGTAAAGTCTTCCTGACTCAGCTCATCAATTGCTCCCCGGATATTGATCCCCGCTGAATTGATTAGGATATCGATTGATCCAAAAGCCTCAAAAGCTGTTTTTGCCATGGCTTCCATGGCTGATTGATTAACTACATCTGCAGCAAAAGTCATGGCTTTGACCCCATATTGTGCAGCAATCTCAGCAGCAGCGGCATCCCCTTCGGAAGCCATGCGACTCACCAGCATTACATTGGCACCAGCTGAAGCCAGTCCGGCTGCCATAGCTAATCCAAGGCCTTTGGTACCGCCCGTGACAATAGCAGATTTACCTTTGAGTGAAAAAAGAGCGATTCCAGGGAGTTGGGATAGGTCGAATTGGAGCATGTTTTTGTTCTTTTGAATTTGTAACTAGGATGAATCGTAAATTGTAAGTAGTTCATAAAATCCATGGTTACTACTCACCACTCAAAATGAATTTTTACAGAAGTTGAGATTTAGAATAAGCAAGACACTTCAACACATTCTCCTCTTCGAATGCGAGTTTTTCTTCCGCGCTCAGGTTTTTTACTTCAGGAAGAGAATCAGGATAAGAATTATCACGGACTAACCTTAGGATTTTTGCCAGATCTTGGGCGGATGGATTCGCAAAGGTTGTCCAATATCTTTCTTCCAAACAAGGGATTTGCAAAGGATCTCGAGTTATCATTTCCAGGCTGAAGGTCACCGCAGGATTGTATTTTTGGCACAAGGTCACTGCTTCTTTTAAATCTACAATTCCTAACCCTAGTGGCACCTCTGATAGCAGAAATCCATCCGAGTATGCCTTTACCCCCATATCTTTCACATGGGTAGAAAATGCAAAAGGAGCCAAAGTCCGGATCACTTCCATCGGTTCCTCGAGTAAGGATAAATTATTCCCAAAGTCCAAAGTCACCCCCATCCATTCGCTGTCAAGGCTTTGAATGAGTTGAGCAAGTTCAGTAGCCTTCCAATCCTTATGATTCTCTACAGCCAGCCTCACTTTGTGTTTTCGAACAATGGGTTCTGCAAGTTGAAGTGACTTCGTTGCATTTATTTTGAATTCATTCCACTCCTGTTTCGAATTGAAATTTTCATAGCGTCTACCGCTTAAACATACCGTCCTCAATATATTTGCCCCGGCTTCTTTGGCCGAAAGTACCTCTGTCTCAAATCTTGAACTATCGCCTTCATTTTTTGGAAGACCGATGCTTCCCTCCAAATACATTCCTAGATTCTCTCGCTCATCCCGAACTTTTCTAGCGAAGTCATCCGCCCATCCACTTACTAAGGTCTGAATTCCTCCTGCGCCAATGGAATGACAATGCCTCATGAAATCTACTGCATTTTGGAATCCAGGATATTTAGTGCTTTGCACCTTGGAACCGTAGCGATTCCCATAGGAATGGACAACTACTCCCATCGGTACACCTTTTAAACTTTGCGGTAAAACCGAAAAAGGAAAACCCAGGGCAGCAGTCACAAGTCCTGATTTTATCAAAAACTCCCTCCTACCAGAGGAAAATTCTTTAGTGCTAACATTGGACTCCATTGGCTGGTACATTTTGGGTTAGGGTTTGGAATTGGATACAAGTTTTTCCATGTGCTTTTTGAGTTCGGCAGCAGACCAGGGATATACCCTACCCTGATTCAAGTGACGGGTGGAACCTACTGTCCTACCGGAGACAGGTGGTGCTTCATTGCCCCATTCGTTTCGAATGTAGGTAAGAATAGAGGCAATCACTGCATCATCCATCGTCGAATGGGAAGGCATAACCGGCAAAATCTCTGGGGCATCATATTTTTTTCCGTTCACTTCAATTGGGCCTTCCAAACCATGCAACAGAATCAGCGAAAGGCGGACTTCATCTCCAACCACCCATTCAGAGCCTGCTAACGGCGGACCCATTCTAGCCGCACCTTTTCCATTATTTCCATGACAACCTGCACAAGAAACCAAATACTTCTGGCGGCCGTCGGCAAATTGCTTCATGGCTTTTTCATCCAAATTTCCGGTGGAAGTTAATTTCGCGGAAGGCTGATAGCCAGGCCAGGAAAAAAGCCGCTTCAGCACCGCCTTTCTATTTTGATTAATGGGTAAATCAGTCCGTTTGAAAATAGAAGGTTCGCTTTGTAATGCTACCAAACCGGGATGATCAATATCTCCTGCCTGAATAGCCATACCTGAAAGGATAACAGCTTCCTTCCAGCCCATTTCCTTTGAATCCGAAATAGCCAATAGTCCCGTAATCTCAGCGGGCTTCCTGTTATTAATAATGGCTGCGGTGAGCATTTCTAGGAAAACTTCCCGATCAGGACTGGTCGTTGTCCAGGTTTTATTCGAAACTATTTTTTGTAAAAATTGATACTCCTGACCCTCCAAACTACTCATAACTGCATCTCTGATCAACGCCAAATGACCATAGTCGTTGATGATTTGGCTTAAAAAATCAATCTTGACTTCAAGTGAAAAAATCTCCGAACTCAATGCCAATTGAAGAGCGACTTTGTCTGAAGCCTTGGTAGCCAGATCTATTGCAATAGCTTCTAGTTGCTGCAAAATTCTAGGATCGTTTGAAGCTGAAATTTCTAATTGTCGAAGTACCGCAGTCTTGAGCAGATCAGTCCCGTTTTTCAATACTTCGAGCAAAAGAGGAGCATTGACTTTCCCCATTCCTTCCAAGGTCCAAAGAGCATGGAATCGCCCTAATTCAGATTTTCCGTTTTTTACTAGATCTTCCAATAGCCCCACAGATTTCGGATCATTTTTTTCTACTAAAAGCCGCTGTGCCATATCCCTAAACCAGCCATCTTGATGGGAAAGATATTGGACCAAGTCCTGTATGCTTGCTTGCGAAAGCTTTGGAGTCTTTTTGGGATCAAACCCTTTAGGGACTACCCTCCAAATTCGGCCCATGTGGCCTGGCGAATCTAACCCTCGCTGAAGCGTTTGCTCTTTCAAGTAAGGAGTCATGTATGAGCCATGTTGTACAATTCCTTGATACATATCGGCAAGGTAAAATCCGCCATCTGGCCCAACCGTGGCATACACAGGACGGAATCGCTCATCTGTGGAAGCAAAAAATTCAGTACCCGGATTAGGGTCATGCGCTTCAAGAAAAACTCCTTTTTCGGTCACCACATTCCGCTTGACAAGATTTCCGGCATTTTCTAGCACGAATATATTTCCATGATATTCCTTGGGAAAAAGCTGACTACGATAGACTGTCGGCGCACAGGCTGAACTAAATTCTAAAAGACGTCCGGCAGAATCTAGGGTACCAGGAATATATCCCCTATTTACAGCAAGATTGGATCGGATGGGAAATACCTTTCGATCAATCGTCAAGCCATGGTCTATGCCGGTGGAAGGTTTGTGGTTTTTATTTCGGGATAAATAATTGGCCGGTACAAGATCTCCATGAAGTTGAGACCAGTTGTAATTGTAAATCAATCGACCCTGATCATCCTGAGAAATACCCCATTGCCCACGAAACTCGGTGCTGTCACGAATCCAAGACCCTTCTTGAAGGCGATACCGAAGACGTGATTTAGCACTGTAATACCAATTGTCGGAATTCCGCACAAAACCATTGTCGGAATGCTCGGGAATTCCATTGGCAGCATAGGTCGAATCCAGTAAAATTTTAGAATCCGCTTTCCAGTCTCCATCAAGGTCTTGGGTGATCCAAAGCTTATTGTTCTCTGCTACCAAGGCACCATTTTTGAACAGGCCCAATGCTCTAGGCATAATCAGCGAATCCAGATACACCGTCCGCTTGTCCATCAGGCCATCGCCATCGGTATCCTCTAGAATTGCCACAGAACCAACAGGTTGATTCTCCTCCGAACCATCAATATCACTCATGTAGCCACGCATTTCTACCACCCAAAGTCTTCCATCTTCGTCAAAATGAATGATTACAGGAGATTCGACTAAGGGTTCTGAAGCCACCAACTGAACCTCAAATCCGGATTCAATTTGAAAAGTTTTCAACTCCTCCTCCGCTGTCCGCGCAGGACTATCGGGTGTTTCCGGAAGAGGTCCGGACTCTTTACAGGACAAACAAAGTATCGCACCAACCACACAAGTCAACAAGGAACTCCGAAACATCATCAATCAGGTATTTTGGGTTTAAACAAATAAGGATGAAAGAATCCAAAGCATTCAGGACAGAACTAATTTGGTTTTTATTCTTCTGATTTACAAGAAGAAATCATCAAATGGAATCATCCCTAGTTGCAAAAGCAAAGTTTAGTTCACTTGAAAGGAAAAAGGAAAGGCTTCTCCATACTTCTCCTAACTTTGTGAAAAATACCTATTTATGCATTTTTCCGACCTAGGTCTTTCCCCTGCACTGTTGACTGCTATTCAACGAGCCAACTACGATACCCCCTATCCCATCCAGGTGGAGGCTATTCCTGCAGTTTTACAACAAAAAGACATCCTAGGCCTAGCGCCAACTGGCTCTGGAAAAACTGCCGCTTACATCCTACCCATCCTGCAGCAGCTGCTCCAGCAAGAGGCTCCTAGAGACCGACAGGTACCCGTTTTGGTGCTTGTACCGACTCGGGAATTGGCGATACAGGTCGCAGAGGTTACTGAAAATTTTAGTCGATTTCTTCCCAGACGAATTAAATCCCTCGCCATCTTTGGAGGCGTATCGATCAATCCCCAAATGATGAAATTGGGCGGTGTCGAAATCCTTATTGCCACCCCGGGAAGACTCATTGACTTGGTGGGACGGAACTCCGTAGGCATCAGCCGTATCCAAACCCTAGTAATCGATGAAGCAGATAAGCTCCTGCAAATGGGCTTTCGCGAGGAGATGGATCACCTTCTGGAATTGAGTCCCAAAAAGAAACAGACGCTGCTATTTTCTGCTACGCAAGACCAGGAACTCACTTCGCTTATCCAGCAACTCCTCAAAAACCCTGTTGAAATTCAAGTTGCCCCCACAGACTTTACCCCTGACGCGATCCATCAGGAAGCCTATCGCGTAAGTCCGGAAACCAAAGGGCCATTTCTCCGGC
>CAZPKI010000061.1:0-10744 GCA_964587015.1 uncultured Limnohabitans sp. | reverse complement strand
AGTTTCTGTTGTTCAACAGGCCTTCACGGTTTGCAACTGGGTTTCTTGGGTTGTTGAAACCTCTAGAAGCAGTACCGGCATAGCCACCAAACTCGTCAAAAACAGGAATGATAGATGGCATACGGAATGCCTGAAGGATGTCATTTTCGTCATCAGATACACCTCGTCCGCCAGTTCCACCTTGCTGACCCAATACCTGGCGGTAAGTAGCCTGGAAGTTTTGGCCTACACGGATACGCTTGGTTACATCAAATTCAGAGTTGGCACGCAAAGAATATCTTTTGAAGTTGTTACCAATCATGATACCTGCTTGCTCCTGAACACCTAGACCAATATAAAATCGAGAAGTCTCAGAACCACCGTTAAAACCTAAAGAGTGTCTGTTCAAAGGCGCAAAACGAGTCAACTCAGCATACCAGTCGGTACCTTCGCCAGTCATGGCTCTGGTTAATTGACGGATAGTACCTGCAGCTGGATTGATGTTGTACCACTCACGCTGCTGTTCAATTTGAGCAGCTGTAAATGGTCCTGGCTGACCAGAAAGCACACTAAATGCTCCTGTAGTTGGGTTTCTGCTAATTGAGCTCAAGTAGTAAGGCATTACTGGAGTAGCACCTGTGCCGAATTGTGGGTGTCCATACGCTGGAGCACGGTTCTGCAAGGCAGCTGTGTTTTTCTCAGCCAACCAAGTGATGTCTGCATAGCCTTGTGGATTCAACATGTCCAAACCTGTGCCTGGATCTGTGATTCCGTACATCCCGTTGTAATCTACTCGCAACTTCTTGTCTCTAGCACCACGCTTGGTAGTGTAGACGATAACGCCGTTGGCCGCACGAGCACCGTAGATAGAAGCTGCAGCAGCATCTTTCAATACAGTAGTAGACTCGATGTCATCTGGGTTCAAGAAATCTGTAGATCCAGTAGGCAATCCATCCACAATATACAAAGGCTCGTTACCACCGAAGGCACCGAAACCACGTACACGAATGATTGAAGAGGTACCTGGCTGACCGTTGGTAATTACAGTTACACCAGAAACACGACCTTGAAGGGTCTGCTCGATGTTACCTGTAGGAATTACAGTCAAATCTTTAGGGCTAACTGTGGAGATCGCTCCTGTCGTCTCTCTCCTAGAGTCGATGGAGTAACCTGTTACAACTAGTTCTGTAAGTGTTCTTTCGTCAGGCTTCATAGTAACATCTACTACGCTTCTAGCTCCTACCAATTGCTCGGAAGCAGCATAACCGATGAAAGAGAAGACCAAAGTAGCTTGGTCATTAGGGACATTGAGGGAATACTTCCCGTCAATGTTGGTGGCAGTACCTGTGGTCGTTCCTTTTACAAGGATTGAAACTCCCGGCAAGCCAAGGCCAAATTCGTCTAGTACAGTACCTGTAACCGTCTTCTGCGCGTAGGCAGCGGAAACAGAAAGTACCAAAAGCGTAAGGCACACACTTAGGATTTTGTAAATTTTTTTCATAAACATAGATAGATTGGGTAACAAGATTAATCTCAATAACCTGTTTGTTAATTGAAAATGCAATCGTTTCCGATTATTTTTAAACTAGTTGCAAGAGCTATTCCTTGATTTTTTTTGGAGATTCTATTGCACCTATACCTGGTCAAATGACCTGCGAACTGAAAAAAACCGATAGGTTTAGCATCGGTTGATACTAGGTAAGAGAAGGGTATTAATTAAGCAAATTTACTCATAGGCTGGTTTTTTGGGTTTGGTTGTCACTTCTCGACACCCAATGTTAAATAATCTTAAAGAAAAAACAAACAAGATGAACTAAATTAAATAGGAGAGTAAAGAAGAAAAATCACCTCATCACGCATTCAAACCCTTCAAACAAGGATTTAATTTTTTTTCACTGAAACAATACAGCATCAAAATCACCTTAATTTAACATTTCAACAACATTAAAAAGAGGTGCAAATCCTGCCTGAATTCTTCACAAAAAAGAATTTATTCTTGATTTAATTTAATGGATTACGGTCACTTGGGTTTTTAGCAAATGTAAAAATATGCCAATTGAAGTTCAATCGGATGAGCTGTGGTCTGTGAACGATTTGCAACGCTGAACCCGCATGCTGATCCAAGGAATCCTTTCGGATATCCACCGAATGCTTTTTAGTCGACAAATTGGCTAAAGACGGGGTCCGCGGCTATTTTTTGCTTCAACCCAATTTTGGCAGTGATTGCCTTTTCTAAGTAAAATCGAGCTGACTCCAGCTGCCCCAATTCCATCGCCACCAATGCCAGCCCGTAATAGCCGTAACCAAATTCCCTTTTCGCAAGCACTGAAGCTTCAAAAGCGGCATTAGCTCCCTGGTAGTCTCCAATTAGATAGCATGCAAGTCCTTTGTTGAACCAATCCTCTGTAGATACTATTGGATAGCCAAATCGCAAAAGTGCCAACTTGTAATCTCCACGCTGTACATCCAACGCTCCCCTCAGGGATTCAATGGCATGGGAAAGGGAAGCATCTTCCTTGGCCAAAACAGAAGCTTCCGAAAGGATTTTATAGGCTTCCCAGAATTCACCTTGCAGCGCTTTGAGTTGCCCTTGATTGTATAACCCCAAGGGGGTTATTTGAATTCGTTTGGCAGCTTCTAGCAATCGACCCGCTTCTTCCCACAACACTGCTCTCGATTCATTGTCCACCAGTTCTTGCCCTTGCCGCATCCGAACCACTGCCAAATTGATAAAGGGTGCTGGGCTTTCAAACCATTTAATCATGGATGCATATAAAAATGCCTTCTCGTCTAAACTAGAAGTTGCTGCAGCAGCCAGCGCCCAATCCGCATAGGAGAGCTTGTTTTTACCCCCAGCTGCCAAGGATTCCCGTAGAAGATTCTTCTTTTGCCTATCCAAACCCACATAAGGCTTGGCAGTAAGTTCCACGAGCGCCGAACGCAGCTTCGGATAAATCGCTGTAGCTACACTTTCAAAGTCTGGTATGGCTTTGATCCGAATCCCTTTTTCCAAATAAGTCCCTTCAGCGTCCAGCTCCTTGTAATACCGCGCCTTGGTTTGTTCAGGGATCTCTCTGTAATCACTAAGGAGCACCCTAAAGTCAAGCCAGTCGTTCCAACGGGATTGAAGATTGATTTGATCTTTTGAGATTGCGGGGAAAAATTCCTGTAGCTTCTGTCCCATTTGCTCAGCCCGACGGTAGCCTAGCTGACTTGTTCGACCTTCTGCCTGTTCTGGGGACTGCAATCCTGTAATTTTTAAGGAAATGATCTCTGGGTTTTGTTCTAAAAATTTTGAGATCTCCATTTTGGCTTTTTGATTCTCAGAATCTGCAAGCCAATCAGACTTACCGGGTTCAAACTTGAAATAAATTACCTTGGTTTGGGGAATTGCCTCCACCAATTTTTCTTGAAAATCGTATCGCCCAACCCTAGGAACGGTTTCTCCCGGCAAATACTGTCCAAGACGAACCAGGAGCTGAGGAGCATGTACCCCTTTCGCTAAAATTTTTGTCTCTACGGTTGGCTTATTTTTACCGAGAGAAAAATCTAATACGAGACTTGCTTCCTCCATCCAAGGCTGGAAATAGAGCGCTACCTTTTTTTGAAGGGTTGTAATTCCAGTTTGACTATTAAGATCTACCCTTCCCAACTCCAGGCTGTCTTGCTTGGCCAGCAACCGAAGTCGAACCTCGGGCTGCTTGGTGAGAAGACCGGAGCCGATCGCCAGTTTTCCAGAAATCAAAAATCTGATGGAATCCTTTTCTAGCCTAAGTTTTTGGGGAGCAAGCTCAATGGAACCTAAATACTTCAGCGGCGCTTGTTGACTGTACAGTTTTTGTTCCGCAGAAAAAAATACAAACAGGAGACAAAACAATCTGATTATCAAGTGAGTTTGTAAACTGCTTGTTTTTATTAGTACCTTTGTCCACATCCATTTTGCCCCAACCATGGAAAAACTCAAATTATTTTTTGAAGAAAGTGCCTTCGGCGTTTGCTCCAAACTTGGAGAAAAATTGAATTTCCCTATCGACAGCATTCGCTTATTTTTTATTTACACCTCTTTTATCACGCTGGGTTCGCCCGTGGTTTTGTATGTATCCATGGCGATGATGCTGAAAATTAGAACCTATTTTCGAAAAAAGAATCACCCTGCTTTATTCGATTAAAGATCGGTGAATTTTCGCTTGCCCAAGAGCAGGAAATATAGAAAAATTACGCCAACAGGTCCTGAACCTCCCACTTCCGGTAAATTGGTCACCACAGCTGGTGATTTGACTTTTTTAGATCCAAGAAAATCTCCATAGGCCCGCAGGATGGCCTTTGCAAATTGCCCTTCTCCTTTGCGTAAATAATTGATGGCTGCCAATCCTTCGAAAAAGCCTTTGGCGAGAAAGATCACTGCAAAGTGAAGAACGCCCACGTTTTTATACAGCATGGACAAACTATTTCTACAATTCAAATAGAGCTTTTGAGCACTCGCTCGGTCCAAGGTAGCTCCACCCTGATGGTAGACTTCAGTGGAGCCGAGGTATCCGATTTTTCGCCCAGACTTGCGCAATCTCCAGCACAAATCTATTTCCTCCATGTGCGCAAAAAAGCTAGCGTCAAAACCTTGATGTGCATAAAAATCAGAACCAGCCATGGCCAAACAGGCACCTGAAGCCCAGTCCACTTGAATGGTATCGTCGTATTGCCCGGAATCTTGCTCCAGATGGTCCCAGATTCTACCGCGGCAATAAGGGTAACCCAAGCTATCTACAAATCCCCCTCCTGCCCCGGCATAATCGAAATAGGCTCGATCCTTCCACGAACGGATTTTAGGTTGCACCGCAGCATAATCCGGGTGATTGGCTAAAAAATCTACTAAACTCTGGTCCCATCCGGGGGTCACTTCTACATCGGTGTTGAGCAGGATTAGGTATTCGTATTGCCCTCTCAGCTGCTCCAAACCATGATTATAGCCCCCAGTAAACCCGTAATTACGATCCAACGATATTAGCCGCAGCTCGGGAAAATTCTCTTTTACGTAAGTCAGTGACCCATCTGTACTCGCATTGTCAATCATCCACAGCTCAAAGCGACTGTGCTCAACGACAGATGGAAGAAAAGAGGGCAGCACCCCTTCCCCATTGTAATTGAGTAGGACGATGGCACAGGGTTTCATCCAAACAAATTGCCTAAATCCATCCCCGGAATAGAAGGAATCATTCCCTCCGTCGCAGCCTTCATTTCGTGCTTGATTTTTTCATCGATCGATTCCATGGCTTTATTGGTAGCCGCCACGATCAAATCACTAAGCATCTCCCGGTCCTGCGGTGTGAGCAAGGATTCATCGAGTTCCATCGTCAGCACCTTTCGCTCTCCACTCACCACGACTTTCACCAATCCTGCTCCTGACTCCCCTTCGGCTCTCAGGTGCACCAATTTGGACTGTGCTTCCTTTATTTTGGCTTGGGCCTCTTTTACCTTGCCCATCATGCCCATGAAATCAAACATAGCGCTTTGTGTTTATTTTCGTTTAAACTCCCCTCAGGCAGTAATGTTGTCAGTTCCTTACTTTGGCACCTACACTGCAGCCTGCAACTTGCCAATCAACTCGTTCAAAGTCAAAGTCTCCTGTGTTCCCGTAGCCAATGCCTTTACTGCTAGGGTCTGTGTAGCAATTTCTTGATCTCCACAGATGCCTACAAACGGAAGCCCTTTTTTGGAAGCATACTCCAACTGCTTTTTGAGTTTGCATACCTCCGGATAGAGTTCTGTGCGGATGCCTGCCACCCGCAAGATCGGAAGACATTTCAATGCATAGTCAAAGCCTGCTTGATCAAAATGAGCCAACAATAGCTGCGTTCCCTCTATTCGATCCGTTGGAAAAAGCTCAAGCTCCTCCAATACATCATACAATCGGTCTACTCCAAAGGAAAATCCGACTCCAGGCACGCCTGGCAAACCAAATACGCCAGTGAGGTTGTCGTATCGACCTCCTCCACTGACCGAACCGATGGATACTCCGTGTACCTTCACTTCAAAGATGGCCCCCGTGTAATAGGACAATCCTCGGGCAAGCATGGGATCAAAGTCAACATGCTCAAGGTTACTTCCCATTCGCTCCAGTAGCCCAAAGACTTCTTCAAGTTCCTGCAAACCCTGAATACCAGTCGGAGAATTCTTCAAAAATTCGCGGAGCACCGCTATTCGGGTGCTTACCCCTTCTTTCAGATTCACGAGTGGCTCTAGTCGGGCAAGGGAGTCATTTTCGAATCCCCGCTGCTGAAGCTCTTCCTGCACTTTCTCCCAACCAATTTTATCTAGCTTGTCAATCGCCACGCAAAGTGGTCCTTCTTTTCCATCCGCACCAATGGCTTCGGCGATGCCGGTCAGAATTTTACGGTTGTTAATTTTTATGGAATACTGAGTCAATCTCAATTTGGTAAACACCTGACGGATCATCCCAATGATCTCAGCTTCACAGAGCAAGCTATCCGTACCTACCACATCGGCATCACACTGGTAAAACTCTCGGTACCTCCCTTTTTGCGGACGATCCGCTCTCCAGACAGGCTGAATTTGGTAGCGCTTAAATGGAAAAGAAAGCTCGTTGCGATTCATGGCCACAAAGCGCGCAAAAGGCACCGTGAGATCGTAGCGAAGCCCTTTTTCGGAGAGTTTGTTCAGGTTTGCTGCAGATCCATTGGATAAATCGTCTGGCTCAACATCCTTGAGAAAGTCCCCACTATTCAGAATTTTAAATAAAAGCTGATCTCCCTCATCTCCATATTTTCCAGTGAGGGTACTCAGATTTTCCATTGCCGGCGTCTCGATCTGTTGGTACCCAAAGAGTTGAAAAGTAGCCTTTATTACATCTAGGATATAGTTTCTTCGTGCCATTTGAAGAGGCCCAAAATCGCGTGTACCCTTGGGAAGACTCGGCTTTTGCATGGTGGTTTCTTGAAATTGAAACCAAATTTACCCAAAATTCCCAAAACGAAGGAGGGCAAGAATAAAATCGAAAGATTTGTAGGCGGAAAAGATAAGTTTATATACTTTTGCAATCCGTTTCGAATTCAAAAATTAAAATACATACGACCATGGGTGTTACAACGCTTAAAAGAAAACTGAAAAGAAAAAGACAGGGTCAAACTGGACGAGTGATTAAAATCAAGCAATTGAGCGCCAAGCCTGTGATCAAAAATGTGGACGTAGAAGCAATCAAGGCTTCTTTCGCGAAATAATTGAATCTTTTTTCTTAGCTATAAAATAGCGGCTTTGGTCGCTATTTTTTTTTGTACTAGGCGCTCAGGGCTCCTCTTTTTCCAAGTTCAACTACCCGCAGGTTGGTGATTTTTCCAGCATCCAAATCGAACAGCAACAGCGTCCGCATCTGGTGAAAACCATGCTGACCCACCGCCCCTGGGTTCATGTAGAGGCAGTTGAGCTCACGATCATACTCCACCTTACAAATGTGGGAGTGCCCACAGACAAAAAGTTGGGGCTGCAGCACCCGAAGGCGCTCCTTTACCCCTTTTGCATAGCGGGGCGGCGTACCCCCAATATGGATCATGGCTACCTTCACCCCTTCCAATTCAAAGACCTGCCACTCTGGATAGAGCTCCTGCACCTCCTGATCGTCAATGTTTCCAAAAACAGCACGAAAGGGCTTATTTGGCGGCAATATGTTGAGGATGCTCGCCTCTCCAATGTCTCCAGCATGCCAAATCTCATCCACCTGCTGTAAGTAATCACAAGTTTTGTGATCTAAGTAACTGTGGGAATCCGAAATCAATCCAATCTTTAGCGGCATATTGACAAGAAAGTCAGTAAATTTTCACCTCAAATAGGCAGTAGTTTACTCAAAAACCAAATCCTCCAATGAAAAACACCTTCCTTCTTTTCGCTCTCCTTTTTCTTATTGGCACCAAAGGCTTCGCACAAACTGCGGTCAAAGACTCCATTCAAGTACTATCCATCCCTCAATTTGAAAAGATGTCTGCAAAAAAGAAATCTCAAATTCTGGATGTCCGCACCCCAGAAGAAGTAGCTGAAGGCCATCTTGCTGAGGCAACAACAGTTAATTTCCTAGGCCCAGATTTCGCTAGTCAAGTGGCTTCGTTGAATAAAAAAGGAACCTATTTACTCTATTGCAGATCAGGAAGTCGTACACGCAAAGCTGCTGATGCGATGCAAAAAATGGGATTCAAAAACGTGTACATGCTAGAAGGCGGCATTACCGCCTGGAAAGAAGCAGGCAAAGAAGTGGTCAAATGAGTTTAATTCGGTCTATAGATCCCTGGACAGGTGAGTTATTGAAGGAATTTTCCGCACACAGTCGGCAAGAGGTCGAAGCTTGCTTGAGTCTAGCGGAACAGACTTTTTCTTTCTGGAGGGAGTTCCCCTACTCAGAGAAGGCCACATTGATGCGTCGAGTGGCAGCGCTCCTCTTGGAAAAAAAAGAGCCTTTGGCTCGCCTCATCAGTCAAGAAGTAGGTAAAGTAATTCAAGAATCACGGGCTGAAATTGAAAAATGTGCCTGGGTATGCAATTTTTACGCAGACAAGGCTGCCTCATATTTAGCTACTGAAGAGATCCTTCTCCCCGATTCCAAAAGGGCAGCGGTGATTTTTCAGCCGCTGGGAATAATCCTTGGAGTGATGCCTTGGAATTTTCCGTTCTGGCAGGTATTTCGCTTTGCGGCTCCGACCTTGATGGCAGGAAATGTGGCCTTGCTAAAACACGCCTCCAATGTGCCGCAATGTGAGTTGGCCATTCAGGAAGTTTTCGAAGCGGCAGGTTTTCCAAAGGGCTGCTTTCAAAGCCTATTGATTGACGGGCCTCGTGCTACCGCCCTTCTTAAGGATCCTAGAGTTAAAGGAGTGAGCCTTACAGGCAGTGAAAAAGCAGGTGCAACTGTGGCTTCAGCCGCTGGGAAAAATTTAAAAAAATCGCTGCTCGAGCTCGGAGGCAGCGATCCCTTTATCGTCCTTGCAGATGCAGATCTCCCCAAGGCTGCCGCCGCAGCGGTAAAATCGAGGATGATCAACTTTGGTCAAAGCTGCATTGCCGCCAAGCGATTTATCATCGAAGCCTCGGTATACGATGCATTTGTAGCACTATTTCTACAAAAGCTGAAGAAATTAAAGCCCGGAAGCCCTTTAGATGAAGATGCCTCCTATGCTTGCATGGCGCGGCCAGATCTTGCTGCCGAACTTTACCAGCAAGTGCGCGAAACTGTTGCCCTTGGCGCTCGGGTTTTGGCAGGTGGCAAGGCGCCAGAACCGGGTTCGGCGCGCTTTGAACCTACCGTATTGGCGGATATCCCCAAAGGATCCCCTGCCTATTCGGAAGAACTATTCGGTCCAGTAGCCAGCATTTTTAAAGTAGCCTCCGCAGCCGAAGCCATTGCTTTGGCAAATGCCACTGAATTTGGATTAGGGGCATCCCTATGGACAGCAGATCCTGTACGTGGAGCAGCGCTAGCGGCCAATTTGGAATCAGGAGCCGTATTTCTCAATGCCTTAGTTGCCTCGCATCCGATGCTACCTTTTGGCGGGATCAAAAAGTCTGGGTATGGGCGGGAACTGAGCAAACAGGGGATCTTGGAGTTTGTCAATCAAAAAACCGTTTATCTCGGTTAATTGCACTATTTGACAAAGAAATGTCTAGGCTTTGCAAATGCCCGATTCCTTTCTATTTTTACGTGCCAAAAATTTGTCCCTAAGCAATGAGAGAACTACAATTTCGGGAAGCCTTGAGAGAGGCGATGTCCGAGGAAATGAGACGAGACAAAAACGTCTTTTTAATGGGTGAAGAAGTTGCCGAATACAACGGTGCTTACAAAGTGTCCCAAGGGATGCTGGATGAATTTGGTCCTGAGCGCGTGTACGATACCCCAATCTCCGAACTTGGATTTGCTGGCCTTGGGGTCGGCGCAGCCATGAATGGTTTAAAGCCAATCATTGAATTCATGACCTTCAACTTTTCGTTGGTGGCTATCGATCAGATCATCAACTCTGCAGCAAAAATGTATGCCATGTCGGGAGGCGCTTATTCCGTGCCAATCGTATTTCGTGGCCCTACAGGTAATGCAGGGCAGCTGGGCGCGACCCACTCTTCCAACTTTGAAAACTGGTTTGCCAATACTCCTGGACTAAAAGTAATCGTTCCTTCCAATCCTTCCGATGCAAAAGGCTTGCTCAAATCTGCCATCCGTGATCCAGATCCAGTGATCTTTATGGAGTCTGAGGTGATGTATTCTGACAAGGGTATGGTCCCTGACGGAGAATACTTGCTTCCGATCGGCGTGGCTGACATCAAGCGCAAGGGCACGGATGTAACCGTGATTTCCTTTGGGAAAATGATGAAGGTAGCCCTCGAAGCAGCCGAAGAAATGGAGAAATCAGGTGTTTCCTGTGAGGTAATTGACCTACGAACTGTTCGTCCGATCGACTATGCTACTTGCGTGGAATCATTGAAAAAGACCAACCGTGTGGTGATCGTCGAAGAGGCCAATCCACTTGCGGGCATCTCTTCCGAACTTACCTATCACTTCCAGCGCCATGCTTTTGACTACCTAGATGCTCCTGTCATCCGTGTCAACTCCATGGACATACCCTTGAGCTATTCGCCAGCCTACATTGATGTGACTATCCCCAATGTGAAGCGCACGGTAGAAGCCATCCAAAAAGTGTTGTACAAAGCCTAAGTGCTTTTATATTTCAACTAAAAAAACCCAGGTCCACTCGATCTGGGTTTTTTGTTGCCTTTTGAA
>CAZPKI010000060.1:0-10798 GCA_964587015.1 uncultured Limnohabitans sp. | reverse complement strand
TGTGATGTAAAAATGCCAATTCTTGATGGAATGGACGTTTTGGATCAAGTGAAGCTGTTGGATCGCTCTCCTCAATTCATCATGATTTCAGCACATGGCTCTATTGAAACAGCAGTGGAAGCTACTAAAAAAGGAGCCTTTGATTTTATTTCCAAGCCCCCTGACCTCAACCGCCTGCTGCTAACCGTCCGCAATGCATTGGACAAAAAGCAGCTGGTTACGGAAACTAAGGTGCTGAAGAAAAAACTTTCAAAGAAATTTGACATGGTAGGTGAATCCCCTGCCCTTCAAGCCGTAAAAGATACCATTGAAAAAGTTGGACCTACAGATGCACGCGTTTTAATTACGGGACAGAATGGAACCGGCAAAGAGTTGGTAGGCCACTGGATTCATCAAAAAAGCAAACGTCAAGAGCAGCCTTATGTGGCTGTAAATTGCGCAGCTATTCCATCTGAGTTGATTGAATCTGAGCTTTTTGGCCATGAAAAGGGATCTTTCACTTCAGCACACAAACAACGAACAGGGAAATTTGAACAAGCCCATGGAGGCACACTTTTCCTGGACGAAATTGGTGACATGTCCCTACCTGCACAATCCAAGGTATTGAGAGCGCTTCAAGAAAACCTCATCACAAGAGTGGGAAGCGACAAGGACATCAAAGTGGATGTTCGGGTTCTTGCTGCTACAAATAAGGATTTGAAGAAAGAAATTGAAGCTGGAAGATTCCGCGAGGATTTATATCACCGGTTAAGTGTGATTTTGATTCACGTACCCCCATTAAAGGAGAGAAAAGAGGATATACCACTACTATTGGACAAGTTTCTGGATGACATTGCTCAGGAAAGTGGCACAGTAAAAAAGAAAATAAGCAAAGATGCAATCGAGCGCTTAAAAGAACTGGCCTGGACAGGAAATATCCGAGAGCTACGCAATGTAGCAGAAAGACTTGTTATCCTAGGAGAGCAAACAATAAGCCTAGAGGATGTGAAAAAATATGCTGATTACTAGGTCAGCATTTTTTTTTAGCCCAATGCTTTTTGAGGAGTACTTACTTTGGAATATGCAGGACAGGGTTTGCTGGATGCACAAGAAGCCAATGCTAAAAGTGAAATAACTAGCGCTAAAGAGGCAAAACGTTTCATATAATATAGATTAGGTGATTAAAGATGTTTAATAATTTTTTATAAAACAATTACCGAACCAATAAGCTGTAATTCTACTGTCACGATACCAAAAGATTGCAACCTCGAAGTTCAGAATGATCAAATCTTCCCAATACCTCCAAAAAGCCGTTTTCATCCCAAAATCCTATATCCTGAGTTTCAATAAATGCACAGGAATGAAAATTTGCCAAGTCAATTATATTTATTCCGCCCTGACTACGAGTGGAAGGGCTGAATGGATCATTTAGATCACGAAGCATTACCCGCATACAACTTGGAAGCTGGTACTTGCCGTTTCCTTTGGAATAAACCTGAGAAAGTAGCTCAGTCATGCCGTATTCAGAATGGATGTGTTCCACTTTAAAAAAGGCTCGCAAGCGTTGATGTACCTCTTCCCGAATCATCTCTCTCCTTCTGCCCTTCATGCCCCCAGTTTCCATCACAATTAAGTTGGGAAATCCTTCAAAAACCGCTGGGGATTCAGCCAAATCCAAGAGCGCAAAAGTTACTCCCAAAAGAAGCACTTTTCGATCTCCATGGGCAAGAGTACCTAGCTGCTGCAGGAGCTCCTCTTGGTTATACAAGTAAAAACCAGAAGCTACAGAATTACTTTTACGAATGAAATGACTGGCCATAGCCACTAGGCTACTTCCTGGCCGTTCCAAGTATGCGGGCAGCAAAGCTAGCACATGAAAATCCGACAAGAGACCATACTCTTTTTCAAATAAGCGCTGCGCATGATCAAGATAAAATTCCTCGGACCAAAGCAAATGTTTGCTGGTAATGGTCCCTGAAGTGCCACTACTGCTGTAAGTTTGCGTGATCGCATCGGTGCTGCCACAGAAAACGGAGGCCTCTTTAAAAAATTGAATCGGCAAAAAAGGGATATCTTCGAGTTTTTGGATGCCCGCAGGATTAATTTTTCTAGCTTGCAGGTAAGCCCCGTATATGGGGTTGGTTTGAGCTTGAAACTGAACCAATTCAAGTGCAAAATCTTCAAACTGGTCCAAAGTCAAGGTTTCCAACCTTTTTGAAAAACTTTTAAATTCCTGCATCGTTTTATATCTTGGGCTCTCCTTACGGTGCTCTTACCTAGTTTCGAAATGTAAATGTACCTTCATCCATGCGTTTGAAAAACTATTCTTACTTATTGTTTGGTTTTGCTCTGCTGGGATACTCCTGTATCAGCCCACCAGAGAATTTTCCGAGTACGCCTGAAATTGAATTTTCGAGTTTGGAATATGTAGGAACTCCTGGACAAGACTCCTTGCTGCTCACTCTTAACTTTAAAGATGCAGAGGGAGATTTGGGTTTGTCGGCGACTGACATCAACCCCCCTTTCAACCCGCTCAATTACAAAAAAGATGCCGCTGGAAACTTTATTACCTACTCCAGAAGGCCAACTACCGCTCCGCGTTACAATCCCATCGATTGGGTCATTGATCCCATTGTAAATAATACCATCTTCAAGGACACGCTCTGGGTTGAAAAAAACGACAACCAATACAATATTTTTGTTCGCTTTTTCATCAAGCGAAACGGACAATTCCGGGAATTCAGATGGCAAGACCCGCCATTCTTCACCACGTTCAATGGGAGATTCCCGAGAATCTTGACCACGGAAATCGGTCAGGCAGTAGAAGGAAAAATCACCTACCGCATGCTTTCCTCAGGATGGGAGTCTATCTTTAGAAACGATACGCTACGAATAGATGTTCAAATCCAAGACCGTGCGCTTAATCGCTCAAATGAAGTTTCAAGCAATTCATTGACCCTCAAACAAATCACTCGGAAATGAAAAAAGCTAGTTTAAACTAGCTTTTTTTGTTTACAAGGCTGGATATTTTTTCGGGTTGGATTCGTGCATGATCTGATACACTTTCTCTACCACATCCTCTACACTAGGCTTTGAAAAATAATCCCCATCCGTGGAGTAAGCAGGACGATGCGCTTGGGCTGCCAAGGTTTGTGGAGCTGCATCCAAATAGGAATATACGTTTTGATTATCCAATACTTGCTGCAACATAAAGGCAGAACCTCCTCCAGGGACATCTTCATCCGCAAAGAGAACCCGATTGGTTTTTTGTATCGATGTGCCAATAATGCCTTGCGTATCGAAAGGAAGTAAGGTTTGCACATCAATCACTTCCAAGGATAGTCCAATTTCCGCAAGTTCAGCGGCTGCATCCATCACAATTCGGCACATGCTGCCGTAGGTGACTACAGTTAAATCATTTCCTTCTCGGAGAACTTCTGGAATCCCCATGGGTATCGTGTATTGCCCAATATTTTGAGGCATTTGTTCTTTTAGTCGATACCCATTCAAGCATTCAATCACCAAAGCAGGTTCATCGGACTGAAGAAGGGCAGCATACATCCCAGCTGCTTGTGTCATGTTTCTTGGCACGCAAACAATCATTCCTCTTAAGCTTGATAAAATCATGCCCATTGGAGATCCAGAATGCCAAACACCTTCCAGACGATGTCCTCTAGTACGAACAATTAAGGGAGCTTTTTGTCCTCCTTTGGTTCGGTAGGTCAGGGTAGCCAAATCATCTGAAAGCAACTGAATGCCATACAGGAGATAGTCTAGGTATTGGATTTCCGCCATTGGACGGAGACCTCGTAAAGCAGCTCCAATGCCTTGACCAATGATGGTACACTCTCTAATGCTGGTATCCATCACGCGCCATTCTCCATATTTCGCTTGTAGGCCTGCAAATGCTTGATTGACATCACCGATTTTGCCTACATCTTCCCCAAAAGCAAAGAATCGGGGATTGTGCTCGAGCGTATAATCAAAAAATGCTTGTAAAATCTCACGACCATCCACCATGGGTGAATTCTCATATACCTGAGCAGGAATAACTTCAGCGTGAGAAACTGCATCCTCAGTTTGACTATACAAATGACTATTGTATCGGTCGAAATTTTTCTCCTGATGCTGGTTATACCAGTCCTTCAATTCTTTTTTGATCCCTTCTCCCTCAGCGCGAATCAAAAACAAAACCTTTCTAACCGTGCTAACTACATCTTTACGAATTGGGTTGATGGTTTTTTTCAAATCATCCGCAAGTTGAATCAATAGCACCTTACGGGAAGATTTTTCGGCTGTACTTCGAATCAACGAAAGCGCCTCTTCAAGTTCTGTTTTTATTTCTCCAGAAAATGCAGCCCAAGCAGCATCTTTCTGTCGCTTCACCTCAACTTTTACCGCTGCCTCAATTTCATCTAGGTGATCTATAGTAGCAAATCCAGAAGAAATGATGTATTCCTTGAATTTGAGAATACAATCCCAATCGTTCTCCCATTGCAATCGTTCCTTACTCTTGTATCGTTCATGCGAACCAGAGGTAGAATGGCCTTGGGGCTGGGTCATCTCTTCCACATGCAGAAGGACCGGAACATGAGATTCTCTTGCCAATTGTCCTGCAGACGCAAATGCTTGCACCAACCCTTCGTAGTCCCAACCTTTGACGCGTAAAATTTCAAATCCTTTTTCGGTGTCGGTGCGTTGGAAACCAAGCAATGCTTCTGAAATACTTCCTTTAGTAGTATGGAACTCTTGTGGAACTGAAATCCCAAATCCATCATCCCAAATAGCAACAACCATCGGCACTTGAAGTACCCCTGCAGCATTCATGGTTTCAAAAAACATGCCCTCTGAAGTGGAGGCGTTTCCAATGGTTCCCCAGGCAACCTCATTGCCATTGACTGAAAAATCAGTCAGGTCCTTTAATCCCTTGTTGTTTCTGAAAAGTTTGGAGGCAAAAGCCAAACCCAAGAGCTTGGGCATTTGAGCAGCCGTTGGTGAAACATCCGCTGCGGCATTGTATTGAGAAGTCAAGGATTTCCAGCTTCCATCTTCGTTTAGGAATCTGGTGGCAAAATGCCCGTTCATTAAACGCCCGGCACTGGCAGGATCAGCTTCTACATTGGTATGCGCATAGAGCTGTGCAAAATACTCTTGGACAGATAATTCACCCAAGGCCATCATGAAGGTTTGATCTCGGTAGTAACCTGCTCTAAAATCTCCCTTTTGAAAGGCTCGAGCCATGGCTACTTGAGCAAGCTCCTTGCCATCTCCAAAAATTCCAAATTTGGCCTTTCCCATAAACACCTCTTTCCTTCCCATTAAGGAAGCATGTCTACTCGTTAATGCCCATCTGAAGTCCTCTAAAACCTGGTTCTGCTGGATGCTGAACCCCTCCTGCACTTTATCTTGAGATTTTCCCGCCATAGGTTGAATTATCCAATCGTTACTTTTTGGGTTTATTAAAGCCTGTCAAAAATAGACATTAAGTGTGGATGTGCAAATTTTTAGGGCAGTATTTACCCATTTAAAATTTGGTATTTTTAGTTATTATTAATAATAACCAAATATTATTCTTTATTTTTAGTAAAATACAATTTTTTAATTGAGTAAACTTTTGAACTATTTGTTGTTCATTTTTTGGCTCATTTTAAAAAAAAATCAAAAGATTTTTTCAGAATCCCTTCATTTTTAAAATTAAGTGGGGGTTAATTGGTAAAAAAGGAATAAACTTTTGAAAATTGACCAAAAACAGAATACCTACCAAATAGTATTTCAAACCTAGCTGCTCAAACGTATTTTGATTCCTATCTTTGCGCCACGAGTATAAATCCAAATCAACTTAGCCATGATTATAGGTGTTCCTAAGGAAATCAAAAACAACGAAAACCGAGTTGCCCTCACTCCTGCAGGTGCAAAAGAGTTAATCAAAAGAGGCCATCAAGTTTATGTTCAGCAAAGTGCAGGACTTGGAAGTGGTTTTTCTGACCAAGACTACAGCGCCGTTGGAGCTAGCTTGCTACCGAGCATCGAAGCTACCTACCAAATTGCGGAAATGATCATGAAGGTGAAAGAGCCGATTGAATCAGAATACAAGTTGATCAAGCCGAACCAACTTCTTTTCACCTATTTTCACTTTGCCTCCTATGAGCCTTTGACCAAGGCAATGGTGGCGAGCAAAGCTATTTGCTTGGCCTATGAAACGGTTGAAAAAGCCGATCGAAGCCTACCCCTACTTGTTCCCATGTCAGAAGTAGCAGGAAGAATGGCCATCCAAAAAGGAGCCAACTACCTAGAAAAGCCGCTTGGAGGAAGAGGGATTTTATTGGGAGGTGTACCTGGTGTACTTCCTGCAAAAGTTCTTATTCTTGGCGGTGGAATCGTAGGTACCCAGGCTGCCTGGATGGCTGCTGGATTGGGTGCAGACGTGATCATCATGGATTTGTCTCTTCCTAGAATGCGTTACCTAGCAGATGTGATGCCTGCCAACGTAAAGACCATGATGTCTAATGAATTCAACATTCGGGAGCAGATCAAGCAAGCTGACTTAATTATTGGTGCAGTGTTGATTCCTGGAGCCAAAGCTCCTCACTTGATCACCAAAGAAATGTTGAAGGACATGAAAAAGGGTGCTGTGGTGGTAGATGTGGCAGTAGACCAGGGTGGATGCATTGAAACTTGCAAGCCAACTACGCATGAAAATCCTACCTACGTCATCGATGATGTGGTTCATTATTGCGTGGCCAATATGCCTGGAGCTGTTCCCTACACTTCTACCCTAGCGCTAACCAACGCCACCCTTCCTTATGCCATTCAGTTGGCGGATAAGGGATGGAAGAAGGCCGCACAAGAAAATGCGGATCTGGTACCCGGACTAAATGTGATCCAAGGCGATATTGTGTACAAGGCCGTAGCGGAAGCATTTTCTATGCCTTACACTCCGGTGGAAAAGTACCTTTCCTAAACGAAAAAGAGGTTTCACGAAAAATCCCATCGAGGCATTCGATGGGATTTTTTGTTTTTAATCACCAGGGAGTTAAGGACTACCGAACGAGTGGATGGAATTATGCTTTTCTGACAAATTCAGACTTGAGGGCCATGGATCCAAATCCATCTATTTTACAGTCAATGTTATGATCCCCTTCCACAAGGCGAATATTTTTGACTTTTGTCCCTGCCTTGATTGATTTGGGAGCACCTTTTACCGGAAGATCTTTGACAATAACTACCGAATCCCCATTTGCTAAAAGAGCCCCATTGGCATCCTTAACCACCAATCCTGTACCAACAGTCTCCAAATCTTCACGTGGATTCCATTCCAATCCACAATCAGGACAAATCATCAATGCATCCATCGGATAGGTGAAATCGGACTTGCATACTGGGCAGGGCGTCGGGTTTTCCATGGGCGCAAGGTAAATAGATTAAGGTCATTTTTAGGAGCCACCTACAAAATTCAATCCCTCTCAATTTCCAATCAAGAATAAACCTAGGAATTGGACGACCTAGTTAAATAGAGCGATTCCCTTTCCCAGTTCAAAGAGGTCAATTCCCAACTGCTGCTGGAAACCATATAAAATCGCATCAAACAAAAGTAAAAAAGCACCTTGAAGTAAAATCGACTTGCCAAAGCCAATCCATCTCTCCTTTTCTAAGCGACGACCACGTTCAATAAGTAAAAGTCCAATTGCCATATAACCAAGGTCCAAGGCCGCATTAAAAAGGAGCACCTTTTCAATTTGTTGCTGTGCAGCAAAAACCTCCCAAAAATTCATAGCAGCAACTTGGCTTGCCTGCCAAAAACCATACGCTGCAATGCCCAAATTGACTACATTCCAATAGGCATTCATTTGGTAAAAGGCCTGAACCTGAACCTTCGTTTGGAAGCTTCCAAGTATACCTACAACTAAATTGAGAATTGCCCAAGAGCCCAAGATGAGCATCCCTTGCAGATTGTACTCCAATCGGATGGAATTGATGGATTCAAAATCAAGTAGTTCTTGACCTAAAACAGGCAAGCTAATAATCAAAAAAAATGGGATGAACAGAATAATCCGCGAGATTTTCATTTTTTTCTAAACTACAAGTCTTAACTAATTTTTAGTTTTAAATACCTGGGCTTAAAGTGGTCCAAATCATCTTAAATCCAAAATAACAGATCAAAATCCCCGCAAAAATTTGTACCCCTTTTCTCAGGGTAGGTGAAAGATAGGGACGGAGACTACCTGCAAGAAAGGCTTTAAGAAGATCTATTCCAAAGATGGTACTTAAAAGAGCCCCATAAAAAAGGATTCGATCGGAAATCATCCATGTGTTTTTAATGGACACCATGCTTGCGATGGATAACCAAAAGAGCATCACGAATGGATTGATGCCATTGATGCCGAAGCCCTGAAAAAAAGCCTTTCGCTTCTTAGGTATGGCAAGCACATTATCGCTCGAAATCGGAGTACCTTTCTTAACCATAAAATTGATTCCGAAACCAATCAAGATCAATCCACCCACTAAACCAAGATAGCTCTCAAAAGCTGGGATTTTTTTCAGGAAATGAACCCCTAAATAACTCCCAAATACATAGATCAAATCACTAACCAATACCCCAAAAGCAAGGATAGCAGATTGCCGAAATCCATGGGCAAGGCTTGTAGTCATTAGTGCAAAAAATACTGGACCAATCATCAAAGAAAGTAGCCCTCCTAGTTTGATCCCTTCAAGAATAGCTTCAGAAATCATTCCAGGCCTTTTTCACTCATAAATTTCTTCCAACTTGCTGCTCGATCACCTTTAAGTACCCTTGGGAACTTATTTTGTCCTCCCTCCTTTCCTTGGAATCTCATCCAATCGTAAAAAAAGGCCGTTGGCACGAGCGTTAAATTCACTTTCTTGAGCGCATGCTTTCGTTCAATTGCATAATCGTCATTCAAGACTTTGAGCTGCTGGTCAATTAACTTGATTAGAGCTTTGGTATCCACAATATCATCTGTACCCACATACCAGTGGTGCCCAAACAAGGAATCGTGGGGAATTCCCAAAACGGTAAATTCTTTTACTTGAATTGCAAATTTCTCAGAAGCATGCTCGATTGCTTTGTTCATGTTATCCACGGACAAATGCTCTCCACAAAGACTTAGAAAATGCTTTGTCCTTCCTGTAATCGTTATTTCTGCTTCTTCCTTCGAAATAATGCGAATCACATCTCCTATCAAATACCTCCATGCCCCTGCGCAGGTGGAAATAAGTAAGGCATACTCTTTTCCTTCCTCGATTTTTTGGAATGAGAGGGCCTTTGGGTTGGCCAATAAATTTCCTTCGGCATCAAAATTCTCAGAATTGAAAGGGATAAATTCATAATAAATACCATTGTTTAATACCAAACGCATGGACTTTTGATCAGGAAGCGCCTGATAAGCAAGGAATCCTTCCGAGGCAAGGTAGGTTTCAATATAAAATATAGGATGCGCCAGAAGCCGTTCAAATCCTAGTTTATAAGGTTCAAATGATACTCCCCCATGTACAAATAGCCTGAGGTTTGGCCAGATATCATGAATGGTTTTGAGTTTGTAGCGTTCTATAATTTTTTCAAGCAGTAATTGAAGCCAAGCAGGTACGCCTACGATGATTCCAATATCCCAGTCTGGGGCTTTTTCAACGATTTGATCTAGCTTTTCTCCCCAGTTTCGATTTCTTGCAATTTTTTTTCCAGGCTTATAAAATCGCTGAAACCAAATAGGAAGTTTACTGGTCGTAATGCCACTCAAGTCCCCCGAAAAATAGGTTCCATTAAATTTTAAATCCGTACTCCCACCGAGCATTAAAATTCCTTTACTAAATAGGGAGGTAGGGAGATCGTATTTTGATAGGGTTAAAAGCTGCCTGACACCAGTTTTACGAATGGCCTTAATCATTGCATCTGTCACCGGAATGAACTTGGAAGCAGCACCAGAAGTACCCGAACTCAAGGCAAAATAGTTGACTTTTCCCGGCCAGGTGATGTTCTTTTTTCCCTCTTCCAATTTGTGCCAAAACTCTTCTCGAAGCGAATTGTAGTCGTAAATCGGGACCTCTTGAGCAAAGGAGGATTGAAACTCTTCCGAACTACTCTTCAACTTCCCTAAAATATTTTTAAACTGATATTTTTTCCCAATCTCAGTATCCGCAGCCTTCAAAAGCAATTTTTTAAGTTGCTCCTTTTGTAAATCCAAGGGACTAGCGTATTCTTGTTCAAGGCTATCCCGTAGTCTGATGCCTTTTTTAAGTAACTTACTAAGTATAGCCATATCTTTGTTTAAGGAATTAACACCCGCTAAGATCATCAAAATGGACATCAAAGCCAACCTTGAGCAAGTCAAAAAATCATTCCAAAATCCAAATTGCAAACTGGTAGCAGTCAGCAAAACCAAGCCTTTGGCAGACCTGCAGGCTGCCTATGCTGCTGGCATCCGTGATTTTGGCGAAAATAAAGTTCAGGAAATACAGACCAAGCAACCTGAAATGCCTGCGGATACCCATTGGCACATGATTGGACATCTACAGAGCAACAAAATCAAGTACATCGCTCCCTTTGTACACCTCATTCATGGTGTAGATTCCTTCAAACTCCTATTGGAAATTGACAAGCAAGGCAAAAAAATAGATCGAGCCATTCCCGTGTTGCTACAGATACACATCGCTACCGAAGAAAGTAAGTTTGGATTTGATCAAGAGGAACTGGATTCCATGCTCACTAGCTCCGAATTTGCAAATTTGACCCATGTTCAAGTACAAGGATTAATGGGCATGGCCACCTTTACGGAGGATTTGGATCAAATACGCTCCGAGTTCC
>CAZPKI010000059.1:0-10806 GCA_964587015.1 uncultured Limnohabitans sp. | reverse complement strand
AATTTACGGAAATGGTCTTAGAATTTGAAAAACCCATTGCTGATTTAGAGCAAAAATTGCAGGAGATGAAGGAGTTGGCAAAGGGAAGAAACATCGACCTAAGCAAGGACATCCAATCTTTAGAGGGTAAAATTCTGGCTTTGAAAAAGGAAACCTTCGCGAATCTTACGCGCTGGCAGCGGGTTCAGCTCTCCAGACATGCAGACCGGCCTTATGCTTTAGATTACATCTACGAGATCACCAACGACTTTATTGAACTGCATGGAGACCGTAGCGTGAAAGACGACAAGGCCATGATTGGTGGTTTGGGAGATATTGACGGGAGAACAGTCCTCTTTATTGGACAGCAAAAAGGTAGAAATACCAAGCAGCGTCAGGAACGTAATTTTGGGATGGCCAATCCTGAAGGATATAGGAAGGCACTTCGTCTGATGAAGATGGCCGAAAAATTCAACAAGCCTATCGTAACCCTTATTGATACTCCAGGAGCATTTCCTGGTTTGGAGGCAGAAGAAAGAGGTCAAGGGGAAGCCATCGCCCGCAATATCAAAGAAATGTTCATGCTCAAAGTACCGGTGATCTGCATCATCATCGGGGAAGGAGCCTCCGGAGGTGCTTTAGGAATTGCCATTGGAGATAAAGTCTACATGTTGGAAAATACCTGGTATTCTGTGATTTCGCCTGAATCCTGCTCTTCTATTTTGTGGAGATCTTGGGATTACAAAGAACAAGCAGCTGAAGCACTCAAGTTGACCGCTACAGATATGAAGTCCAATGGATTGGTCGACGATATCATTCCAGAGCCACTAGGAGGGGCACACAAAGACCTCAAAGGAATGGCCAAAACACTTAAGGAGGTTATTGCTAAGGCTTTAGCTGAATTGGATAAAATAGAGGCAGAAGAGCGCATCTCTCAGCGAATAGACAAGTTCTGTGCGATGGGTGTTGTTGTGGAATAAATCCTCCCGGTTTTTCCATTTCTCATTTAGATATCCTGCTTGCATTCAAACCAGTTGATAGGATTTTAACTTGTGCATAATCACCAGATATGGAGCTTTTTACCGTAGATACGGGCTTTTTTAAATTGGATGGCGGGGCCATGTTTGGTGTAGTTCCCAAATCCATTTGGTCAAGAACCAATCCTTCGGATGAAAACAACCTCTGTCCATGGGCCATGCGCTGCCTACTCGTTTCGGATGGCAATCGATTGGTCTTAATTGATACTGGGATAGGGGAAAAGCAAGATGCCCGCTTTTTTTCTCATTACTATCTACATGGTGATGCTAGCTTAACCAAGAGTTTACAGCAACTGGGCGTACATCCTACCGATATTACAGATGTTTTTTTGACCCACTTGCATTTTGACCATTGTGGAGGAAGTGTAAAGTATGGTTCCCATGGGCAATACGAACTTACTTTTCCTCGAGCGACCTATTGGACTAATGAAGACCATTGGAACTGGGCAACCAGACCAAATCCTCGAGAAAAGGCATCCTTTTTAGAAGAAAATATTCTACCGCTTCAGGAGCATGGGGTGCTCAATTACCTAGACCTAGGAACTAAATCTTTATTTCCAGGGGTTGACTTTCTTACAATGGATGGGCATACGGATAAGCAAATGCTCCCCAAAATGAAGTACAAAGGGCATACTTTGGTGTTTATGGCGGACTTACTCCCTTCAGTGGGGCATATTCCATTAGCCTATGTGATGGGCTATGATACCCGGCCCTTGTTGACGCTGCAGGAGAAACAGGAATTCCTGGAGATAGCAGCTCGTGACCAATACGTGCTTTTTCTAGAGCACGATTCGGTGCATGAATGTTGTACAGTGAAAATGACCGAAAAAGGAGTGCGTGTGGATCAAACTTTCAGACTCGATGAACTCTAAGCCAAGCATTGGAATTACCTTTTCTGGCGGAGGCGTCAGAGGAATTTCTCATTTGGGAGTGTTAAAGGCACTGAATGAAGTAGGTATTTTTCCAAATCAGGTAAGTGGCAGTTCAGCTGGTGCCATTGTAGGCGCCATGTATTGTCAAGGATATAGCCCCGATGAGGTGTTGAAGATTATCATTGAAACCAACTATTTCAAGTTGATCCGACCTGCCATCTCTTGGAAAGGCTTGTTTACCATGGATAGCTTGGCCCAGCTACTGAAAACCTACCTTCCACACAATGATTTTGCTTCGCTTAAGGTTCCTCTTCATGTGGCGGCAACAGATATAGGAAAAGGGGAGGTGGTTTATTTTAATTCTGGCAAGCTGGTCGAACCAATATTGGCTTCATCCTGTATTCCAGGAATGTTTGAGCCTATTTTTTACGAATCTCGGTACCTGGTTGACGGAGGAGTGTTGAATAATTTGCCGGTGGAACCCTTGCAAGCCAATTGTGAGATTGTAATAGGGGTCAACTGCAATCATCTACCTGAGTTGGCAGCGGTTCGAAATGTGAAAAATCTTTTGGAACGTGCAGTCATGATGAATATGAATTTCAATGCCTATAGTCGTAAATCGGCTTGTACGTATTTTATTGAGGCCCCTGGATTAGGTAAGTTTGGCGTCTTTGACTTGAAAAAGGCTTCGGAATTCTTTCAAGCAGGTTACAACCAAGCCATGAAAGTCATTGAATCCAATCCTGGTTTACTAGAAATTTCCACCGAGTTACAACCCCAACCTAGCGAGTTATGATGAAGTTAGTTTCCCGTATTATATTTTGGTTGGCCGGATGGCGCCTGAATCCAAATTGGCCAGCAGGTGTGAAAAAGGCGGTATTAATTGCGATTCCGCACACCTCCAACTGGGATCTTTTGTACGCAAGAGCGGCCTTCTATCTGATGGATATTCCCGTCCGGTTTACGATTAAGAAAGAATCCATGATTGGCCCTTTGGGTTGGCTATTGTCCGGATTAGGAGCCATTCCTATCGACCGTCAACGCATACCAGGAGGCAAGAAGCAGACCTACACTGAGGCCATGATCCAAATGCTGAATGAGCGAGACGACTTGGTGGTGATGGTTACTCCCGAAGGTACTCGAAGTGCAGTAAGTAAATGGAAAACAGGATTTTATCATACTGCACTTGGAGCAAATGTGCCTATTGTAATTGGCTATTTGGATTACAAAAAGAAAGAAGCAGGAATTGGACCTTGTCTGTATCCCAATGGGGATATGGATGGTCAGATTGAGGAACTAAAAGCTTTTGGCAGGACCGTTGTTCCCAAGTATCCAGAAAAAGGAATTCGTTAATGGAATTATCCGCAATTATACTGCTAGCTCAAAAGGGATGATTACCAAGCGGATAATTGTTCACAGACCATGGACCACGGCCCACAGGCTGTCAACAGTCCACAGCTCATTTAATTGATCTTTAAAACTTATTTTTTCTGGGTTGTGGTGAAATCGGGTAATTCTATCCGCAAATAAAGCGATTGAAATTTGATTCGAAATAGATAGGTATGGAATAAAGACCTCAAGTACTAGATTCCATCTGACACCAGGCGGAAACCTACATTAGAGGTTCCAGAATCAATGGCCTGTCCTTGCCTTGCTGCAGGCCGATAATTCACACAGTAATTCGATGCACATAAAAATGAGCCTCCCTTGATCACTCGCTCCACCGCGTAGGGATTGCTTGGGTTGTAGCAGGGGTTCATGCCTTCATCCAACTTGGCTACTTTCCCTGCAGTTCGTGCATGTTTTAATGCATCAAACCAGTCCGATGTGAGCTCCCATACATTTCCAATCATGTCGTATGCCCCATAGCCATTGGGAGCGAAGGATTTGACAGGAGCTGTAGTACTAAATCCATCCAAGCGCTCATCTCTGGATGGGAAAACTCCTTGGAAGGTATTCGCGAGGTAGGTACCACCTGGGGTAAATTCATCTCCCCAGGCAAATTTTTGTCCATTTAATCCCCCGCGAGCAGCAAATTCCCATTCAGCCTCGGTAGGCAATCGCTTGCCCACCCAGGTGGCATAGGCTACTGCATCCTCATAAGCTACATGCACGACTGGGTGATTTTCTCGACCTTCTAGATTGCTTTCTGGACCTTCTGGGTGCATCCAATTGGCTCCTTTTACCCAAATCCACCAGGCTGAGAGGTCTTGTAGTGAAACAGGCCGGGATGGAGCAACAAAGACCATGGATCCGGGAGCAAGATCCTCATCCGATAATTTTGGCGTGTTGGGAGGGAGTTGTTTTTTAAGTTCTTCCCAGGAGATCGGTCGTTCAGCTACGGTCAGGTATCCTGTTGCAGTTACGAATTTTTGGAATTGTGCATTGGTCACTTCTGTGGGATCCATCCAAAATCCCTTCACAAAAACATTAACAGCGGGCTTTTCAGCAGCATAGGCACCAGGATCATCAGATCCCATGGTAAGCGCTCCACCAGGAACCCAAACCATGCCATTTTTGGTGGTGGGAGGGGTAAAAGCCTGATCACCTAAATCTTGGGTTGTATTTTCTGTTGCATTGGAAGCACAGGAAATGATTCCAAGTAATGCTATAAATCCTATAAAATCGCGCAAACTAATCATTGAAGTAAGTTACACGGATTGAAATTCAAGCCAAAATATATTTCAGTTTTTTGAGGCAATTTCCATGGCTTCAAGCTTTAGGTAGACATTTTTTCGAAGCATATTGAATACCTGTGTGCGCTCCTTTTCACCTGATCCACTCATCAAACTTGATTTTTGGATTACATTTTCAATGTTTCGAAATACGAGTTCATTAAACTCGAGATCTTTGGAACCCACAAAATAGAGGACGCTATGGTTGAGGTAGGTGATTTTTATTTCCCCTAGCTCTACGAGTAAGGTATTATCCCCTGCTACGATGTCGTTGAGGTACAGACGGTATTCACCATTCTCAGAGGAAGTATTTTGGCCTAAAAGAGACTTTTTGCCCTGAATAGCCATTTTTTCAAGATGTCCAATCACATCCAATACACTTAAATAAATCAACTTGGTTGTTTCTTTATTCTCAATCCAACCCATCTCATGGTAGATTTCAATCTGTCGTAAGGTGGTGTTTAAGGCATCCATATTCCAGATTTCTGTACTCGGAACCTTCGCATAGGCTTGAATGATTCGTTGCGACAATTCTTCGTAATTGAACAGCTGCTTCTGGTTGAGGCAGAATTTTTCGAGTTGGGCCTGCCCAGGAGGTAAAATGGATTTAGTCCAGAAAAAGAATTTGAAGCGGGCAAGGAGGGGATGGAAAAAATGATGAAAGGGGGGCAGATCCTTAATTAGATGATATAGATGCCGATTGGGGTAGCTATTGATGTAGTACAATTGCTTGTACACATCCTCCATCCATTGTTTTAAAGCATCCTTCTGGGAGGCTTTGGTACCTGTCTGAAACAAGATGGTACTGCTGTTCAAACAGAAAAATTCGTCAATGGAAATGTTGAACCCTTGACAGAGTAAACTTATTTCATCGAAGTCTAGTAGTTTTTCCCCTCTGATTCTTCGGTAGGCACTATCCAAACTTACATTGAGGGTGATGGCTACTTCAGCGGCCAAGGAGGAATAAGGCGAAACAATCGGTTTTAATCTTCTGAAAAATTGCTCTTGCGTGTTCATAAAAATAGGTAGCGATTAAAAAAGTGAATCAAAAAAATATTTTAGCTAAATAAATTAAATAAAATTAAATAAACCGCTATTTATTTTAAATAATATAAAAATACAATGGAATAATTAAGTTATATGATTATCCGCAATTATTTCAGTGGCTCAATAGGCGCCTATTTAACGCTGCGTATAATCGCTATCAGTCGGCAGTCGACGGTCCACAGCTCAGTTATTTGATCCTCAAACCCTATTTTTTGGTTAGTGGTGAAAAGGAGCTAATCATAAAACTGATGAGTGAAAAGAATAGATATTTCGTGAAAAAAAGAACACATAATTTCGCCTCCAATCAGGATTTACTAGAATTGACTGACTGACTCTTAAAATAATCTGCTATTACCGAGAGAGTGGTGTAGGGATGACCGGCAAACTTTCAGTTCCATGCGCTGAAACAGACTGAACGGCAAAGAAGTAGTTATCCTTGCTGTAGGGGAGCTTCATTTGGGTGTCTTCTGTGTAAAACTTTTTTTCCCACATGGACGAAGAGGTCTCACGCATGAGCACATAATATCCTTTTGCTTTGCCATGGATTGGGGCTTTCCAAGTCAAAAACGATGAGTTGCTCAACCCGCGCACATCAATCTTTACTTCTTGTGGCATTCCTGCGGACTGACCAAGAGAAGCCGCTGCAGCAAGATTGACGGCAGCCACTTTCCGGAGGTATTCAAAATCCATAAACTCGGGTAAATCCCCGTACTGAATTCCATTTTCTACCCGAACGTTTTCGTGTTGGTACAGAAAGTTCTCATTCATTTCGGACATGCGTACCGCCGTAAATCCATTTTTCATAAAAGGAGTTTGGTCTCCACCTCTTAGAAATCGGTCGTTTCTATAGATTAACTTTACTTCCATCTGATCTACATAGCGCTCTCCAAGTTCCTTGATGTAGCGTGCCAGCTGTCGAGAGTGGCTATCGTTATCCGAATTGATGGAGCGGCGGATACCTGCGCCACGCTCATCTTCTGCCAACGGGATTGTTTCTGAGAATACACGCATGACCGTGTTGTTACTGATATTGGTTTCGGAAGAATTGCTATTTCCGACAATGTCATTGTTAAGTACTGCCTCAATCTTCCAGGATTCAGCTTTTGCCTTGTCCGCTAGATAAGTCGCTCCCTTGAGTCCTTGTTCCTCTCCAGTGAAGGCCACAAAAAGAAGGGTTGCTGAAAATTCAGTTTGCGCTAGAATCCGGGCCAGCTCTATTACCAAAGCTACACCACTGCCATCGTCATTGGCACCTGGCGCAGCACCGGCAGCATCCATGACGTCCTTATTTCTGGAGTCCAAATGCCCTGAAACAATAATTATCCGGGGGTCATTGGGATTGGTTCCAGGTAGCCTGGCGATGACATTGCCAACAGTGGCATCGGCCACGATTCTTCTTCCATCACCTGGCACTACAAATTCCTCGATGTTTGCAGTCATCCTTCCTTTCGATTTTCCTGCAAACTCCAAAAATTTAGCCTTCACATAGTTTTGAGCGGCAAGCATGCCATTTTTAGCATCTCTGTTGAGGGTATGTCTACTGTGGAAGGAAGCCAGTTTCTCTGTATATTTTTTTAAACTGTCGGCATTTACCTGCTGCACTAGCTGTTGAATTTCTGGATTACGAATGACCACCTGCTGTCCAAATACAGGGAAAGTGAGGATGAGGGCGGTAAGTATGAATAAAATGTGACGCATGGTGAAGATCCTATCTTAAGTTCAGCTTAAATTTAGTTCAGATTTTAAAACAACCTAGTCAATTTTACATGAACACATTTTCCCTTCCTAGCAAAGGTGAATATCCTGCCTACTATGAAACCTATATTTCAAAGCTTGGGGATAAAAATTTTTCGACGCTTATCCAATCTCAAACCCAGGAATTGAAGGCTTTTGTTGCTTCCAAACCTGAGGGTTGGGCCAATGTTCCCTATGCCCCAGGTAAATGGACTCCCAAGGAGGTGATTGGGCATTGCATCGATACTGAGCGAATTATGACTTTTCGTGCGCTGTGCATTGCTAGAGGGGAGAAAAAACTTCTTCCTGGTTTTGACCAAGATCCTTATGTTGTTCAGGGACAGTTTAATGACGTTTCTTTGGATGATTTACTTTCCGATTTTGAAATGCAGCGGCAGGCAATGCTCACTATGGTACGAACTTTTCCAGAACCCGCTTTTCAGGAAGTTGGGTCAGCAAATGGAAATCCCATGAGCACAAGAGCCCTACTGTGGATTATTCCGGGCCATTTTATGCATCATTTTCAGGCACTTCAATACGCGTATTGATGAGAAAAATAGCAATTGCAGTTCTAGATTCTTTTTCGGAGAAGCCTTTCTCAGGAAACCCAGCGGCGGTTTGCCTTTTGGAAAGTCCGTTGCAGTCAGCAGAGATGCAGGCCATCGCCATGGAGATGAACCTGAGCGAAACGGCCTTTGTGGAGAAAACTCAGGAGGAGGGAAGCTTTTCGCTTCGCTGGTTTACCCCAAAAGTAGAAATTGATCTCTGTGGACATGCCACACTTGCGGCAGCACACAGGATGTACACTGCAGGCTGGGTGAAGGAAGGGAATGGGATCCGCTTTCAAACCTTAAGTGGAGAACTACGGGTGAACAAGCAGAAGGACTTAATCCGAATGGATTTTCCCTTAATTCCAACTGAGGTGGCTCAGCATCCTGCTTATCAAGGCGAAATTTTTGGGAGTAAGATTATCCAAGCAGCTAAACTTCGGAAAAACTGGATTTTTGAGTTGGCCGATGAGCAGGCAGTTCGTGCTTTCCAGCCCAACTTTGCAAGAATTGCGGAAACAAGTGAAGAAGGATTTATCATTACCGCAGCTGGAGGTAATGGCTACGACATGGTTAGCCGGTTTTTTGGTCCTAATGTTGGTGTCCCCGAAGATCCAGTGACGGGTTTTGCGCACTGTGCATTGGTGGACTATTGGCATAAGAAAACTGGAAAAATTAGTTTCAAAGCTTACCAAGCTAGTACTCGAGGAGGGGACCTCTTTTTAGAAAAAAAGGTAGACCGAGTTTTTATTCAAGGAAAAGTCGTTCAAGTGCTAACTGGATTTCTTTCGATTTGACAGCTATGACAACAAAAGTGAGTGTGCATACTCGGGTAAAAAAAGTGGTGGGTCACATCAACGACTACCTTGTGAATGACATTAGTTTTTTGGTACTGTTGGTGGTACTTGTATTTATCGTTTTCGTGCTGCCAGTCCTGATTGAATATGGGCATGTGAACATGATTTTCGTAAATTTCGTTTTCATTTTCCTTTTTTTTACGGGGATTTGGTCCTGCAACAACCGCAAATTGGTGATCTTGACGACCACACTTTTCTTGATGCAGGTGATACTCAAGTTGCTCCGAATTGGAGAGGTGCAGCAAAATATTTACCTCCTTGAACGGATTTTCGGTATTGTGAATATGGGCGTTTTCATTTTTTTGAACGTTCGACTCCTGTTTAAAGACAAGGAAGTGAATTTGTACCGGGTCATTGGCGCGATCAACGTGTATTTGCTCCTTGCTATTATGGGTGCCTTTGGTTTTGAAATCATCCACTTGACCATCGGAAGTTCCATTGAAAATTTGAATCAATCCCTAATTTCTAAATCCATTACCGGTGTAGAAGAAGATTTTGCGAGTCACCTGTATTTCAGTTTGGTGAGCTTAACTACCGTAGGCTTTGGTGACTATACCCCAGTGAATATTCTATCAAAAATGCTAGCTGTATTTCTCTCTACTAGTGGCATTTTGTATCCAACAGTGGTGATCGCACGACTCGTAGGTGCAGGATTTCGAAATTAAATCAAGAGGTTACCAGTCCTGTAATTTTTTTATCACTCCTTTTAAAAAAGCGTTATTTAACTAATAATTCCCAAAAACTATGAAAAAACAACTCTTAGCCGCATGTTTAATCCTCACTGTACACACAGTGATGGCGCAGACTGCCCGAAAAATTGAGGTTGAATCCAAGGTGGAATCTACCTCCGAAGTGATGATTAAAGGCAAGCGAGTGCCATACAAAGCCACAGCAGGCACTCAGCCTGTTTGGGATGAGAAAGGTGAGCCCATTGCTTCTCTATTTTACACCTATTACGAGCGTACCGATGTGGTAGATCGTGCCAAAAGACCTTTGGTGGTGAGTTTCAATGGAGGTCCTGGTTCTGCTTCCATCTGGATGCATTTGGCCTATACTGGTCCTGTGGTCCTCAACATTGATGACGAAGGGTATCCTGTTCAGCCTTACGGCACCAAGTCCAATCCGCATTCCATTTTGGATGTGGCTGACATCGTGTACATTGATCCAGTAAATACAGGATACTCCCGAATTGTTAAGGAAGATACACCTCGTAGCACCTTTTTCGGGATCAATTCAGACATCAAGTATTTGGCTGATTGGGTCAATACCTTTGTGACCCGTCAGAATCGTTGGGCTTCCCCGAAGTATTTGATTGGTGAAAGTTACGGAACCACCCGTGTGGCAGGTTTGGTGTCTCAGTTGCAAAACTCCCATTGGATGTACTTCAATGGCGTGATCCTAGTATCTCCAACTGACATGGGCATCTTGCGTGATGGACCTGTGAAAATGGCAAACTATTGGCCATACTATGCAGCTACTGCCTGGTACCATAAAGCATTACCTGCGGAGTTGCAGGCTAAGGATTTGGATGAGATTTTGGCTATCGTGGAACCCATGGCTGTCAATGAGATTCTTCCTGCCATGGCTAAGGGAGGATTACTTAGCGATTCCGACCGTGATGCCATCGCCACCAAAATGGCCTATTACTCTGGTTTGAGCAAGGAATCGATCCTTCAATACAATTTGATGGTGCCCACTAGCTTTTTCTGGAAGGAGTTGCTTAGAGCGAGAGATGGCATGACTGTAGGTCGATTGGATAGCCGTTACAAGGGATTTGACCGAATGGAAGCGGGTGACCGTTACGATTTCGACCCTGCGCTCACAAGCTGGAATCATGCCTTTGCGCCTGCGTTTAACTTGTATGCCAAGAATGTACTGAAGTACAACACAGACCTTACTTACAATCTTTTTGGCCCTGTCAATCCTTGGGATCGTAGCAATGAAAATACTGCCAATGATTTGGGTACCGCGATGAGACAAAATCCTTACCTACACCTGATGGTTCAGTCGGGCTATTTTGATGGGGGTACCGACTACTTCAATGCGAAGTACAGCAC
>CAZPKI010000058.1:0-10827 GCA_964587015.1 uncultured Limnohabitans sp. | reverse complement strand
ACTTTACCTTGCCAAAAAAGGAGGAGGATACACCTTCAAACCCCAAGAATCCTTTAACCTAGATGCCATTTCAGAAGATACGGATGCCGTATTTTTTGATGCAGACCAGGATGGAGATGCAGACTTGTTTGTCACTTCTGGAGGCAATGAATCCGGGTTTGGAAGCATTGATCTTGCCGATCGACTCTACCTCAATGACGGCAAAGGCAACTTTACCAAAAGCTTCAACACCGGCCTGATGGGCATTTTTGGAAGCAGCTCGGCCGTAGCACCGATAGACATCAATGCAGATGGAGCCCTTGACTTGGTCGTGGGTGGAAGGCTTATCCCCTTCACCTATGGCGTGTCAGCAGATGCCCAGCTATGGATCAACGATGGCAAAGGAAATTTTACCGAACAGTCCGCAACTTTGGCTCCTGAACTGAAGGCTATTGGAATGGTAACCGATGCCAAGGTCTTGGATTACGATGGAGATGGATTGCAAGATGTCGTATTTGTGGGTGAATGGATGGCCCCTACCTTCTTCAAGAATGTAGGGAAGAAGTTGGAAAAAAGGGCCCTGCCGGGAATGGAAAATCTGAAAGGATGGTACCGAACCCTGGAAGTGGGAGACTTCAACGGAGATGGCAAGCCTGACCTTGCCCTAGGCAATCAAGGATTCAATACCCGCATGAAGGGATCAAACACCCGCCCAATCCGAATGTATCTGAATGATTTTGATCAAAATGGAACTGTCGAGCAGGTATTTACACAAGTAGTGGATGGGGTATCCATTCCTTACACGCTCAAGCACGAACTTGAAAGACAGGTACCTAGCATCAAGAAAAAGTACATCCGCTATGCGGATTATGTAAACCAAAGTCTGCATGATATTTTTAGCAAAGAAGTAATCGACCGTTCCATTATTCAGGAAATGAACAACCTTGAATCTGGGATTTTACTCAACCAAGGTGCAGGCAACTTCGCATGGAAGCCTTTTTCAATGGATGGACAGAAATCTTGGATCTTTGCAATTCAAGTGCTCGACCTCAACGAAGATGGGATTCAAGACCTGATCTTGGGAGGCAACCTATCCCATGTGAAGCCTGAACTTGGAAAGTACGATGCGAGCTATGGAGAGGTATTCCTCGGCAAAGGAGACGGTACCTTTACCTTCTGGCCCAATCGAATGCATGGATTGAAGTTGGACGGAGATATCCGAGCCATCGCAAACCTTGGTCGCAAGCGGCTCCTCTTCGTGAAAAACAACGCTCCTGCAGAAATCTGGACCTATTAATTACTTCCATTTGGATGCAGTAAATACCTGAGTTTTATCATTTGGGAATATTCTCCATTTGGGTAACTTTGAGCTCCTGGAATGAATCCATTCGAGGCATCCCCAGCTACTTATCCCCTGATCACATTTCCATGCGTTTCCAAAGAATAGTGCTCCTTCCCATCCTGCTTTTGGTAGCAGTGATTTCGTGCCAAGAGAAAAAAGATTATTCCCAGGCCATCACAGACGGAACCTATTTTCATGCCGCTCAAAAGCAGGTAACTGAAGTCATTATCCACGATATTTTTTCACCTCCCGTAGCTGTCCGCATTTATTCCTATTCCTCCTTGGCCGGCTATGAAGTTGCTGCAGCCACTGACCCTGCAAATTACGCGTCATTGATGGGTCAGCTGAATGGATCCGAGCCCATTACGGTCCCTGTTCCAGCGAATATTTACCCTCCATTGGCTTCCTTGGCCGCTTACTACCATGTGAGCACTGCACTGATTTTTTCTGAGGAGAAAATGCATGCACACCGAGACTCTATATTTGAAGAACTTAAAGAAAAAGGGATTCCTGACGACGTATTTGAAGCATCTGTAGCCTTTGGTCAAGCCATCGGGGATAAGATCCGAGAATATTCCAAAAAGGACAACTACCACCAAAGCCGTTCCTTCCCCAAATATACCGTCACCAGTGAGCCGGGTACCTGGCAGCCTACTCCTCCTACCTACCAAGAGGCTGTTGAACCGCATTGGAACAAGATTCGAACCTTTGTATTGGACTCTGCTGCCCAGTTCAAAGTAAATCCTCCGCCAGCATTTTCTACTGACCCTAACTCTGAATTTTACAAAAGAGCAATGGAAGTTTATGAATCTCAAAAGTCAGCCACCGAAGAACAAACAGCTATTGCCAATTTCTGGGATTGCAATCCCTACAAAATGAATGTGAAAGGGCACGTCATGTTTGCCACCAAGAAAATCACTCCCGGTGGGCACTGGATGGGCATCGCCTCCATAGCTTCTGCTACCGCCAAAAAAGACTGGAAAGGCACCATCGAAGTATTGGCCTTGACTGCAATCTCGCTTAATGAGGCCTTTATTGCTTGCTGGGATGAAAAATACCGCAGCCGCACCATTCGCCCTGAAACCTACATCAACCAGCACATTGATGAAAACTGGGTTCCACTACTTCAAACCCCTCCTTTCCCAGAGCATACGTCAGGACATAGCGTAGCCTCAACTGCGGCATCCTACACCTTGGCTCAGCTATTTGGGGACCAGCTTCACATCGTTGACAGCACCGAGGTAGCCTATGGGCTTCCTGTTCGGGAGTTTGACTCCTTCTCTCAGGCCGCATCCGAAGCTGCGATCAGCCGTTTTTATGGGGGTATCCACTACATGACCGCCATCGAAGAAGGCAGCAAGCAGGGCAAGCAGGTAGGGGAATGGATTTGGAAAAACATCTCCACCCGACCGGATAAGGCCGCGGGTAAAAAATAAATTCGGGTTTTTTCTCGCAGAGACACTAATAAAAATAGGATATGTCGTTCCTCTGGAGCGAACGAATTTCACCTATATTTCTAGCTATTAACCTGTTACTCCACCGGAGCAAAAAATCGCATTTCAGCCAAACTACCTCATTAAAAAAATGTAAGAAGTTTCCTGATTTTAGAATTTTTTTCCCTTGCCCCCAGAGGGGGCAAAATGTTAATAGAAACTGCTGTGAAAAATGAACCCAGAGCTCCAGAGGAGCGAAATCAAATTTAAAATGTGGCCGGAAATGGCACATAAAGGGGTATCATTCTTCCTTTTTTTATCTCGCTAAGGCGCAAGGGCGTAAAGCTTGTCCCACAGCATCGAAGAAAGAAGCTTTCCCTTCGCGTCTTTGCCTCTTTGCGAGACTTTTATTTTTTTTTCGCTGATCTAAACAGGAAAAACTCCGCTGATTTATTTCTTTTGATCTGCGGAATTTTTCCATGAAATCTGCGGGAAGGGAATTATCTACTCGTACAATTTTTTGTCGGTAATATACTGCTCCACTTGCTCGGGAAGCAGGTAGCGAACTGACAAACCCTCCTGAATGGATTGCCGAATGAAGGTAGCCGAAATATCTAGCAGAGGAGCTTCCAGGTAACTTACTCCGGGATGATCCAGCGTTTTAACTTCCCCCGGTCGCGGATACACCAAGATGGGGTAGTTGTCCAAGATGGCTTGGTGATTCTTCCACTTATGAAAATGGCTCAGGTTGTCCGAACCTAGAAACAAGGAAAACTGATGCTGAGGGTACTTGTCGCTGAGGTAGGTCAGTGTATCGATGGTGTAGCTCGGTCGCGGCATTCGAAACTCTACGTCAGAAGCCCTAAACTGAAAATTATCATCGATAGCAAGTTCCACCATTCTGAGGCGGTCATGTTCATGTGCAAGCGATTCTTGCTTTTTGAAGGGGTTTTGCGGACTGACGACAAACCAAACTTGGTCTAGACCTCCCCGTTGAAAGAGCGTCTGGGCGATGATCAGGTGCCCCACATGAATGGGGTTGAAACTACCAAAGTACAGCCCAATCTTCATAGGTATTACTTTAAAAATTCGGTCACCAAATCAACTGTTTCCGCTGAAGATTTGGCAAAATCATCATTGAGAATCGTCACATCAAACTGCGGCTCGAAGGTCATCTCGAACTTTGCCTTGTAGATTCTCCGAGAAAGCGATTCTTCCGATTCGGTGCCCCGATCATTTAGTCTTGATTCCAGGACATCTAAGGAGGGAACCTTCACAAAGATGGCCAAAGCCTGCGCTCCAAAATATTTCTTCAGGGCCAGTCCACCTTTGACATCCACATCAAAAATCACTGCTTTTCCTTCCTTCCAAATTCGGTACACCTCCTCTTTCAGGGTGCCATAAAAATTACCTGCATACACTTCCTCCCACTCCACAAATTGATCTTGGTCGATTTTGTTTTTAAACTCATCAATACTCAAAAAGTAATAGTCTCTTCCGTGCACTTCATGTCTACCGCGCTTGTCCCGAGTACAGGCAGAAATGGAAAATCCCAAATTAGGAACCTGCTGCATGAGGTGCTTAACTAAGGATGTTTTTCCAGATCCGGAAGGGGCGGAAAAAATAATGGCTTTGCCAGAAGGAGTACTCATCGTGGATCTTGAATCATTTGACGGATCGACTCCGCCAGTTTATCAGGTAAAGGTTGCTTGGTGCATTTGGTTTTGAGCACCTCTCGAATGGCTTGCTCCAGGTGAAAATGTGCAAAGCAGGGCTGACATTTGTCCAGCTTTTCCTGTAGCATTTCTTCACCTCCTTCTACCAGCTCTCCATCAAGGATACGCTCCAGAAGCTGAAAGCATTTGCTTACATCACTGCATTGCAGTTTCCGATCGGGAGATGATGCGTCGTTGTTTTCCATAGCTAATCGTTTAGTCCTCCTCTTCGTCCCTGCCGTATCCCATCGATTGGGCGTAGCCTTTTAATGTTTCTTTCAAGAGATTCCTTGCCCGATGAAGCCTTGACCGCACGGTACCGATAGGAATATCTAAAATTTTTGCCATTTCTTCATAGGTGAAGCCCTCCAAATCCGCTAAAATTATAACGGTTCGAAAGTCTACCGCCAAGCCATTTAAGGCATTGGAGATCTCATCCCCCAACATGTCTCTCACCGACTCCGCTCGAAGATCACTCGTACTCTGATAGTCTACATCGTCGGAATTGTAGAAAGCTTCTACTTCCTGGTAATCTACCGTCGCAGGCTTCTTGCTCTTTTTTCGGTAATCGTTGATGAAGCTATTTTTGAGAATGCGGAAAAGCCAAGCCTTGGCATTGGTCCCCTGTTCAAAGGAATTGATGAATCGGAAAGCCTTCATGTAGGTATCCTGAACCAAATCCTTGGCGTCATCCTCATCAAAGGTCAGTCGAAAAGCAAAGTTGTACATGGAATCTATGTGGGGCATAAACTCCCCATCAAAGACCGCAGATCGCTCTTCCTGAGAATATTTCCTTCGCTGAACTTCCGACATAGTTCAAAAGTACGCAATGCCTCAATTTATACCTAAATTCCCCTCCTATTTCCCTGCTTTTCCTTTATTTTGTAACAGCTTTCATCCCCAATGGGGTAAATAACCCCACACCCTCGCAAACGCATGCTTTTCTTTCGCCTGTTTTCCCGACTACCCCTCGGAATCTTGTACCTTTTTTCTGACTTCCTTTACTTGATTGCCAGATATGTGGTGCGCTACCGCAAAAAAGTGATTGATGAAAACTTGCTTCATGCTTTTCCTGAAAAAACAGCCGAAGAGCGGAAAGCAATTCGCAATCGCTTTTACCGAAACTTCACCGACTCCATCGCCGAAACCGTCAAATCAATCAGCATCTCCAAGGAGGAATTGGCTCGAAGATTTACAATTACCAATCAGGAATTCCTAGATCAAGAGGTGAAAAACGGAAAAAGTGTGCTACTCCTTGCTGGCCATTTTTTCAATTGGGAACTAGGGCTCCAGCAAGCTGCTGTACTCAGCCAGGTGCCTTCAGAGGGTGTTTATCTGAAGATCAACAGCCCCTTTTTCAACGAACTCATGTACCAGGCGCGCACTCGCTTTGGAAATACAATCACGGAGAAAAATGAGTTTCGCGAAACCGTCAAAACCCTCAACTCCGATCACCGGGTAGTCCAACTAGCAGCGGATCAACGACCCAATCGACGAACCACGCGTTACCAAAGACCCTTCATGAACCGCCCTGCATACTTCTTTGAAGGGGCGGAACACATCGCCAAAAGCATGGACCTCCCGGTGTACTTTGGAGAAATCAGCAAAAAAGGAAGAGGGAGCTACCAAGCTACCTACGAACTCCTCGCAAAAGGCCCCTACGATTCACATTCGGAGCACAGCATCACCGATGCCTTCTGTGCTAGATTGGAGGCGAATATTCACCTGCAACCTGACCTTTACCTCTGGAGTCACAAGCGCTGGAGAGTCTAATCCCGCAGGGTTTCAGTGTAAAAATAGGCTTCCTCTAATTTTAGAGAACCAGTTCGAACTGAGAGCAATTGAACAAACTAGTTTACTTACAGATTAAGGCTTGATAGATGGGTAATGGCTTGCAGTCTTGCTACTTTTATCTTGCTACTTGAACCTACACAAATGGATTACCTCAAGGAACTCAATTCCGAACAACGACAAGCCGTAGAACATACCGATGGCCCGGTGATGATCATTGCAGGTGCGGGCTCTGGCAAAACGCGGGTGCTTACCTACCGGATTGCTCACCTCATCTATGCCAAAGGGGTGGATGCCTTCAACATTCTTTCGCTCACCTTTACCAACAAGGCAGCGAGTGAGATGAAGCACCGCATCGAAAAATTGGCAGGCCTCGAGGCTCGGAATACCTGGATGGGCACCTTTCACTCCGTTTTTGCCAAAATCTTGCGGGTAGAAGCTGATAAACTAGGCTATCCCTCCAACTTCACCATTTACGATACGGACGACTCCAAATCGCTGATCCGCACCTTGGTGAAGGAACTCCGCCTTGACGACAAAGTATACAAGCCTAGCGTGGTACTGTCTCGGATTTCTGGGGCAAAAAATAGGCTCATCTCCTGGCAAACCTACCAAAACGATCCCTTTGTCAAAACTGACGACGAAGCGGCCCTTCGCCCGAGAATGGGGGAAATCTACCAGCGCTACCAAGAGCGCCTTTTCAAGGCCGGTGCCATGGACTTTGACGACCTACTCTTCAATACCAACATCCTCTTCCGGGATCATCTCGAAGTACTCAACAAGTACCAGCAGCGCTTCAAATACGTAATGGTGGACGAGTTTCAGGACACCAACATCTCCCAATACCTGATCACCAAAAAGCTGGCTGCAGTACACCAAAACATCTGTGTCGTAGGGGATGATGCCCAAAGTATCTATGCTTTCCGAGGAGCAGACATACAGAACATCCTGAATTTTGAGAAGGACTACCCGGACTTGTTTGTGGTGAAGTTGGAGCAAAACTACCGCTCCACCAAGACCATCGTCGATGCGGCCAACTCCATCATTGACAAGAATAAGGCCCAACTCAAAAAGGTAGTCTGGACCTCCAACCCTGAAGGAGACCTCATAGAGCTATTCAAAGCATCTTCCGATAACGAGGAAGGGCGAATCGTGGCGAACACGATTTTTGAGGAGAAAAATAACAAGCAACTCAGCAACAGCGATTTTGCGATTCTCTACCGCACCAACTCCCAGTCCCGATCCATGGAGGAGGCCTTACGGAAACTCAACCTAACCTATAAAATCGTTGGGGGGCTCTCCTTCTACCAACGTAAAGAGATCAAGGACCTCATGGCGTACCTCCGCTTTGCAGTCAACCCTGCTGACGAGGAGGCCTTCAAGCGCATCATCAACTACCCCAAAAGAGGGATTGGAGATAGTTCGGTAGAAAAAATTCTCGTTTCCGCCTACGAACACGACATCCCGCTATGGGATGTGGTACAAAATGCACACAGCTTCCTAGGAGGCAGAGCAGGGGTTTCTGTAGATGACTTTTCGACGATGATCAAGGCTTTTAAGATCGAAATTGAACGCAAGGACGCTTTTGAAGCCGCGAGCTCAGTGGCCAAACAAAGTGGTTTGCTTCGTGAACTCTACGAAGACAAAACCATCGAGGGCCTCAACCGCTACGAAAACGTGCAGGAATTGCTGAATGCGATCAAAGAGTACGTGGACAATCCTGAAAACGAAGACAAAAGTTTGGGGGCCTTTCTGCAAGAAATCGCCTTACTCACGGACAACGACCAGGACAAAAGCCAAACCGACACGATCACGCTGATGACCATCCACGCCTCCAAAGGGCTAGAATTTAAGCAGGTATTTGTGGTAGGCATGGAAGAAGATCTCTTTCCCTCCCAGATGATGATGCAGAGTCGGGAGGACTTGGAAGAGGAACGAAGGCTATTTTATGTTGCCTCTACGCGTGCCATGGAAAAACTCTACCTGAGCTATGCATTGACGCGCTACCGATACGGTCGACTGCTCAATTGTGAACCGAGCCGGTTTTTGGAGGAGGTCAATCCCGCCCTACTCAAGGTGAACAAACGCATGTCTGCCACTCGAGAACTACCTGGAGCCTTAAGAAGTGAGGGGCCTCCAGGAACTGCGGGATTTATTGGCATCAAAAAACAGCCGGAAACCCGCCTTCCTTCTTCGATGCATGTGCACAGCCCAAACCCTGACTTCAAACCGAGCAATACCAATGCCCTTCAAGTAGGGCAATTGGTGGAGCACCCGAAGTTTGGATTTGGGAAGGTTCAAAAAATTGAAACCGAAGGACTTAACAAAAAGGCAAGCATTCAATTTGAACATTTTGGGGAGAAAACTTTATTGCTTAGCTTTGCCAAGCTCAGAATTATAGACTAATTCCGCATACGCCTACCATTGCTGTTTTTTTAGTACCTTATACAAGGCAAAAATAGGAGGCGTCATGGAGCATAACGATTCAGAAAAACAACAACTTATTTTGAAAGAATACGGAAAGAATATCCAACAACTGGTACAGCATGTAGTCGCGATTGAAGATCGAGAACGACGCACCCAAAGTGCACACACCATCGTCGAAATCATCAAGCAGCTCAATCCTAGTGTCAAGCAGGAAAGTGACCAAAAACTATGGGACGACTTGTACATCATGTCGGGATTTGCCCTAGACATCGACGGTCCCTTCCCTATGCCAGAAAAAGAATTACTGGGTAAAAAGCCTCCCCATATTGGCTACCCAAAAGGTCAAATCAAGTTTAAGCATTACGGCAGAAACATTGAGAAGCTGATCGAAAAAGCCATTGATATCGAAAACGATGAGGACCAGGAAAATGCGATTATCTACATCGGACAGCTGATGCGGAGTTTCCACTCCACCTGGAACAGGGATAATTTTGATGACAACATTATCCTAGATGACATCAAAACGCTTTCGAAAGGCAAGCTCCACATCGACTTGGAAAAAGTTCAACAAAACGCCCTCTTTGAATCAAATACAAGGAGAGATTTTAAAATTCCGCATCAAGAAGAGGAGCACGCTAAGAAGAAAAATGCCCACGGGAAAAAATTCCGCCCTGCCCACAAAAAACGCAGATAAAAACATGGCCTCTTTTAAAGTAGAAGGTGGACACCACCTCAAAGGAGAAATCACTCCACAAGGAGCAAAAAACGAAGCACTACAAATACTTTGTGCCGTACTCTTAACCTCTGAAAAGGTTACCATCCACAAAATCCCAAATATCAGGGATGTCAACAAGCTCATCGAACTCCTTTCGGACATGGGTGTGAAGGTCCAAAAGCTCGGGCCCGAATCCTATACCTTCCAATCCGATGCCGTGAATTTGGATTACCTTGAAACTCAAGATTTCCTAAACAAGGCTTCCGCACTTCGTGGTTCGGTGATGATCCTAGGTCCCCTTTTGACTCGCTTTGGCACAGGCAAACTATCCAAGCCAGGAGGAGATAAGATCGGCCGCCGACGCATGGACACCCACTTTTTTGGTTTCCAGAAATTAGGAGCCGAGTTTCACTACGATGCCAAAAACGAGATCTTCCACATCGATGGCAAGCACCTAAAAGGAACCTACATGCTCCTAGATGAGGCCTCCGTTACCGGAACTGCCAACATCGTCATGGCAGCAGTAATGGCCGAGGGAAAGACCACCATCTACAACGCAGCCTGCGAACCTTATTTGCAGCAGCTTTGCGACATGCTCAACCGCATGGGTGCACAGATTACAGGCGTGGGATCCAACCTTCTTCACATCGAAGGGGTGAAATCACTTGGTGGCACCACGCATACGCTTCTTCCAGACATGATCGAAATTGGTTCCTTCATCGGGATGGCTGCCATGACCCAATCTGAAATCACCATCAAAGACTGTCAAATCCACCGCTTGGGCATCATCCCGGATACTTTCCGACGCATGGGCATCCAGTTGGAATTTAGAGGAGACGACATCTTTGTGCCCGCACAAAAGCACTACGAGATCGAAACTTTCATCGATGGCTCAATTCTTACAGTTGCGGATCAGATCTGGCCTGGCTTCACCCCAGACTTGCTTTCCATCATCCTCGTTACCGCTACGCAAGCCAAAGGAACAGTTTTGGTACACCAAAAAATGTTTGAATCCCGCTTATTCTTCGTGGACAAGTTGATCGACATGGGAGCGCAGATCATCCTCTGTGATCCGCACCGCGCCACAGTCATCGGATTGGATCGCAAGTACCCGCTCCGTGGCATCAAGATGACCTCTCCAGACATCCGTGCAGGGGTATCCCTATTGATTGCGGCTATGTCTGCCAACGGTACTTCGGTGATCGATAACATTGAGCAAATCGACCGAGGCTACCAAAACATTGATGAGCGTCTCAATGCCCTAGGTGCCAAAATTACTAGAATTGACTAAAATCGTCAATTACCGAGGCTCCCTAATCCCCTTGATGAAGATCAAGGGGATTTTTTTTGCCTGATCCAATTTTTTCATGTCACCAGTCTGATCCATTTTTAAGAATTTTTGGTAACTTCTTGGCCAATTCATTC
>CAZPKI010000057.1:0-10947 GCA_964587015.1 uncultured Limnohabitans sp. | reverse complement strand
GGGCAAAAGATGGGCAAATCCTTGGGCAACTTCATCACGCTTCAAGAGCTATTCACGGGAAAGCACCCGCTCTTGGAACAAGCCTACAGCCCGATGACGATCCGCTACTTTATCTTGACGGCCCAGTACCGCTCCACGCTGGACTTCTCCAACGAAGCGCTTCGTGCCGCACAAAAAGGATATAAAAAAATCATCAATGGCCTGCGCATCGTCCGAAGCATGCAGTATGCTGCAAATTCAGAAGTAGCCTTAGATACCGAACAAGTGCAGCAAGTAGAGGCGAGTATTAACGCAGCCTATCGCTCCATGGACGACGACTTCAATACGGCCATGGCCATTGGTCACTTGTTCAACTTATTGAAGAAAATCAACTCTATATTCACCGGGCAACTTCCTTCCGCTAGCTTAGGAGAAGCGGTCTTTACCAAGATGCTTACCACCTACGTGACTTTTGTGGAGGAGATTTTAGGTTTGGTAGAAGAAAAAGGCGAGGTACAAGATGGACTCTTAGACCTCCTTCTTCGACAGTACACCGAAGCAAAAACAGCCCGAAACTATGCCAAAGTGGATGAAATTCGACTTGGACTCAAGTCCATGGGCTTTGTAGTCAAAGACATGAAAGACCGAATCGACTGGGCATATGAAGAATAAGCTACACTGGGGAGTATTCGTACTTCTCTTCATCCTAGCATCCTGTTCAGGGGAGAAAAGCACAGAAACTAAAACTGAAGCGATTGCCCTAAAGCCCTATCCCAATTTTCAAGCAGATTCAGCTTATGCTTTTGTCAAAAAGCAAGTGGATTTCGGTCCTAGGGTACCCGGTACTCCAGGACATGCGGCTACCAAAGCCTGGATGGTAGAAACCTTGAAAAAATACGGCTGGACCGTTCAAGTTCAAGATTTTCAAGCCAACACCTACGACGGGCTTACTTGGAACTTGAGTAATGTAATTGCCTCCATCAATCCTAGCGCAAGCAAGCGAATCCTCTTGGCAGCACATTGGGACACCCGACGCATTGCGGACAAAGACAAAACACGAACCTCAGAACCCATCGATGGAGCGAATGACGGAGCTTCAGGCGTTGCAGTACTTTTGGAAATTGCAAGGAGTATTTCTAGCCAGCCCCTTTCTGAAGAGGTGGGAATTGATCTGATCTTCTTTGATGGGGAGGACGACGGGGAACCGGAATATGCTGCCAGCAGAGACAATACCAAAATCTGGTGGTGCCATGGCTCCCAGTACTGGTCCAAAAACAAGCACCTTCCCAACTACTCCGCCTATTATGGCATTTTGGTGGACTTGGTGGGTGGAAAAAATGCCCGTTTCTACCGGGAAGGGTATTCGCGAAGGTTTGCCAGCGGCATCCTTTCCAAAGTTTGGGGCAATGCTGCCCTCCTGGGCCATGGCTCCTATTTTATCCAGCAAGATGCTCCAGAAATCTTGGATGACCATGTTTTTGTAAATGAATGGGCAGGAATCCCAATGATTGATATCATTGATTTCTCTCCAGATTTAGGCTTTGGCGCCTACCACCATACACACCAGGATGCCTTAGCAGGAATTGATAGCCGCAGCTTAAAGGTCGTTGGCGAAACAATTTTGGCAACTATTTATCAAGAATAGCAGTATTTGTTAAAATCTTTGCGTTATTCGTAATCGAAGAGGATTACATTTGATAAAAATTTAAAAAAATAGGCCGGATGAAAAAGGGGAGACAGGTTACGATGAAGGAAATCGCCAAGAAGCTTGGGGTATCCGTCTCTACTGTTTCCAGAGCCCTTCAAGATTCACCTGAGTTGCATGTCGAAACCAAGCGGAAAATTGTAGAGGCCGCCAAGGAGATGAACTACCGGCCCAACTTGCTTGCGCAAAGCCTTCGCATCAGTAGGTCCAAGACCCTGGGCGTCATTGTACCTGAAATCACCTCTCACTTTTTTGCTTCCTGCATCAGCGGCATCCAAGACATTGCCATCACCCGTGGCTACAACGTGATGATTTGCCAAAGCAACGAATCAATTGCTCAAGAAAAGGCCAACATTCATACTTTAGTTTCAAGCCAAGTGGACGGTCTCTTGATCTCGTTAAGCCGCGAAACCAATACCTACGAACACCTTTACGAACTCTACGACCGGGAAATCAATTTTCTTTTGTTTGACCGCGTACAGGAAGATATTCCCGTTTCCAAGGTCACCTTCAATGATGTGAGTGGCGCCTATCAGGTTGTCAAACACTTGTTGGAAAACGGTTCCCGCAGGATCGCCTACGTATCTGGACCTGAAGACCTCTACATTTCCAAAAAAAGGAAGGAAGGCTACCTTCGCGCCCTTATAGAATTTGATGTCACCGAAGATCCTTCCCTCATTTTAATATCCGACCTCACCCTAGAAGGCAACCTTCAGGTGGCTCAACATATTCTTCGCATGGATCCCCGTCCAGAAGCTGTTTTTTGCATGATCGATCCTGTAGCTGTGGATGTATTGACCGAGTGGAAAAAGTTAGGCATTCGTATCCCAGAGGATATTGCACTGGCTGGATTCACGAATAACCCTTCTTCCGCTGTGGTCGAACCGCCCTTGACTACTGTCGCCCAGCCAGGCTATGAAATGGGAAAGCTGGCCGTGAGCCATTTGCTTGATCAATTGGATGGAATGGCATCGGAAGACCCCATCTCCATCGTATTGGATACGACCTTGGTGGTCCGCAAATCTTCCCAGCATTTTCCTGTTAAAAAATAGGTGCGCTATTTTTGCTAAATTTCACTAGCCAGCCCTCCTCTTCCAAATGAAATTACAGATTACACAAGCCTTCCAACGCCATTTTGAAGCCGAGCCCCTGGTGGTCTTTGCTCCAGGAAGGATCAACTTGATTGGAGAGCACACCGACTATCAAGAAGGATTTGTTTTCCCTGCAGCCGTAACCCAAGGGATTTGGGTGGGAATAGCCAAAAATAAGTTGACAGTATGCAGGGCCTACTCCCTAGATTTTGAGCAGGAGTTTTGTTTTGAGCTGGATAGTATGTCTCCTAAAAAAGGACACTGGGCCACCTACATCATGGGCATGTGCACCCTACTGCACCAGGCAGGCTATCCCTTGGAAAATTTTGATCTTGTGATCGGAGGAGACATTCCAATTGGAGGCGGACTTTCCTCCTCTGCGGCACTCTCCGTTTCCCTCGGCCTAGCGCTTTCCGAATTATTTGCCTTTGCTATCCCAAAGAAAAACCTAGCCCTCTATGCACAAAAATCAGAACAGCTCTTTGCTGGGGTGAATTGTGGCATCATGGACCCTTATGCATCAGCCTTTGGAAAACAGGGGCAAGCCATGCTGCTAGATTGCAGAAATTTGGATCATCAAGACGTACCAGTAGACCTTGGGGACTATGGATTACTCTTAATCCATTCTAAAGTTTCCCATTCCCTAGCCTCTTCGGCTTACAACCAACGGCGTGCAGCATGTGAGGAGAGCGTAGTTCTTTTACAGCAGTCCTATCCAAAGATCCGAACGCTTAGAGACTTGGCAGTGAACGATTTGCCGAACATCAAAAATCTATTGCCTGAAGCCCTGTTTCCCAAGGCAAAACATGTGATTGCAGAATGTGCGCGCGTTCACCAAGCAGCAGAAGCCCTTCAACTGGGAAATCTTTCTGAAGTAGGCAGGTTATTGAATGCTTCCCATCAAAGTTTACGTGATGATTTCGAGGTAAGCTGTGCGGAACTTGATTTTCTTGCTAAGCAAACCGAAAATACCCAAGCAGTGTTGGGAGCAAGAATGATGGGTGGAGGCTTTGGCGGCTGCCTGCTTACCCTCGTGAAGCAGCAAGAAAGCCAAATTTTTAAGGATCAAATTCAAACCGCTTATGAAAAAGAATTTCAATTAACTCCAGCATTTATAGAAGTAGCAATTGGAGATGGCGCACGAAAAATATGAAATACCTACTTTCATCGATAAAATCGACCGCTTAATCTATTATCTCTCGCAAAATGAGTCCTTTACCTTAATTAACTTATTCTTTTTTGTTATTTTCGACAAATTAATTCAACCTCGATGAAGTACCCAAAAAACCTAAGAAGCCTAGTGCTACTGCTCGTTCTAGTTGGAGCAGTTCTTTCCTCCTGCTCCAAAAAGCGTGAGGGCAAACCTAAAGTGCTTGTTTTTAGTAAAACAGCAGGTTATTACCACGAATCTATCCCTCAGGGAATTGCTGCCATCCAAAAGTTGGGCGCTGAAAATGGATTTGACGTGGACACCACCAAAAATGCAGAACTTATCAATGAAGAAAACCTTGCACAATATGCGACGGTGATCTTTTTGAGTACTACTGGAGATGTCCTCAACCACTACCAAGAGGCAGATTTTGAACGATATATTCAATCTGGCGGAGGTTTTGTAGGTATCCACGCTGCTGCAGATACAGAATACGATTGGGGCTGGTATGGCCGCTTAGTAGGAGGATATTTCTCAGACCATCCAGGAATTAAAGATCCTCATCCAAATGTACAACCAGGGAAAGTGACCAAAACAGGGGAAAAACACCCTTCTACGGAAACACTTCCTGATAGCTGGACTCGTACAGACGAGTGGTACAGCTACAAAAAAGTAAACCCTAACACCAAAAAGCTCCTTCTTTTAGATGAAGCTTCCTACAAAGGAGGATTGGATATGGGCGAACACCCAATCGCTTGGTACCATGATTTTGATGGTGGTAGAGCATTTTACACTGGAGGCGGACATACCAATGAGTCATACCAAGAAGCCGACTTTTTGAAGCACCTTTTGGCGGGTATCCAATACACCATCGGTGAAAACTTGGAGCTGGATTACGACGATGCTAAATCCCAGCGTACTCCAGAAGAAAACCGATTCACCAAGACAACACTTTCCATGGGCCAGTTTACCGAGCCTACGGAGATGACCATCCTGCCTAACTTAGATATCCTTGTAGCACAACGTAGAGGAGAGATTCTACAATACAACCAAGCTACTGGTGAACTTAAAGAAATTATAAAGCTAGACGTCTACTGGAAAACAGACGTTAAAGGCGTCAATGCAGAAGAAGGATTGATGGGTATTCAAAAAGACCCAGACTATGCCACCAATAACTGGGTGTATGTATTTTATGCTCCAACTGGTGACAAGGAAATCAACCGTCTTTCTCGATTCAAGTACAAAGATGGCAAATGGGACATGGCTTCCGAGCAAATCATTTTGGAGCTCTATTCTCAGCGCAACATTTGCTGCCATACCGGTGGATCCATTGCATTTGACAAGGATGGAAACCTATTCCTATCTACAGGAGACAACTCTACCCCATTCAACCAGCCTGGTTCCCGATTTACACTCAATGGTTATGCCCCAGTGGATGGCCGTGAAGGCAATAAGCAATGGGATGCTAGGAGAAGTTCGGGCAACGCAAACGACTTAAGAGGAAAGATCCTCAGAATCAAAGTTGCTGAGGATGGTACATATACCATTCCAGAAGGAAACTTGTATCCAAAAGGTACCGAAGGCACTCGTCCTGAGATCTACGCTCAAGGACTTCGAAACCCGTATCGAATCTCTGTGGATCAGAAAAACAGCTTCCTCTATTGGGGTGAAGTAGGTCCTGATGCCAACAACGATTCCTTAGCCACCAAGGGTTCTAGAGGGTACGATGAGGTTAACCAAGCTCGAAAGGCAGGACACTTTGGATGGCCTTACATCATTGGAAATAACTTTGCCTACACGGAGTTTGATTACGAAACAGGTCAACCTGGCCCTTCGTTTGATCCAGCGGGCCCAATCAACAATTCACCAAATAATACCGGTTTGAAAAAGCTTCCTGCTGTGGAACCGGCATTCATTTGGTATCCCTATGCCGCTTCGCCTGACTTCCCGCAGCTAGGTACTGGGGGTAGAAATGCGATGGCTGGACCAGTTTACTATGCAGATCAATATCCAAAGGATTCACGCATGCCTGAGTATTACAATGGCAAGCTCTTCATCTACGATTGGATCAGAGGCTGGATCAAAGTGGTGACCATGCAAGAGAATGGGGATTACGACAAAATGGAACCCTTTATGGGAGGAACCAAGTTCAATGCCTTGATGGATATGGAAATGGGCCCAGACGGGAAGATTTACATTCTTGAATATGGCAATGGCTGGTTTGCCAAAAACCCAGATGCAGGGCTCTTCCGTATTGATTACAACGGCGGCAACCGTCCTCCAGTGGTAACTGAAGTCAAGGTGGACAAAACCTCTGGCAAAAACCCACTTCAAGTAACATTTACTGCTACTGCTTCAGATCCTGAAAATGATGCAATTACGTATACTTGGGATCTAGGTGCTGGAGTTACTAAGACGACTACAGAACCAACACTCACACATTCATTTACTGCCACAGGAGAATTTGAAATTCAGGTGACTGCTGCAGATCCAGCTGGATTGACAGGTAAAGGCCCATTGGTAGCCGTTTATTCGGGCAATGTTGCACCACAGGTGAGCATCTCTGTAGTGGGCAACCAATCCTTCTACTTCCCTGGTAAAAAAGTGAATTATTCTGTAACAGTGAGCGACGAAGACCACCCAGAAGCAGCTTCGGATATGAGCAGCTTGTATGTGGCAGCAGACTACCTACAGGGCATTGACCAGGCAGAAGCCGATATGGGACATAAAATCATGAGCGAGGCCATGACAGGCAAAGCCTTGGTACAGTCACTTACTTGCAAGACCTGCCACAATGAAACTGAAAAATCCATAGGCCCTGCTTACGCTGATGTAGCTAAAAAATACCGCGAGCGCAACAGAGACTACCTGGTAAATAAGATCAAAAATGGTGGCGGAGGCGTATGGGGAGAGACAGCCATGCCGGCCAACCCAGATTTGAAGAATTCTGAGGTAAATGCCTTGGTGACCTACATCCTATCCTTGAGAAAAGAAAGCAAGCCTAGCCTTGGAGCTAAAGGAAGTTTGGATCCTACCCTTGGCAATCCTGCCTCTCCAACTGGTTCTTTAGTAATTTCGGCTACCTACACAGACAAAGGAGGAACAAATATCAAGCCGCTTACAGGTTCAACCTCTTTGGTGTTAAGTCCAAATTCTGTGGATTTGGCTCAGGCTGGAACTTTCGCAGGATACGCCAAAATGGTATTTGATGGAAAGACCTTATTGACTATTCCAAACACAAAAGGTTCTTTCGCCTTGCAAGGAATTGACATCACTGGAATCGGGTCGATTACCTTGATGACCGCTTCACAGGAACCTATTAAATCCCCGATTGACTTTGAGATCCGTTTGGATAGCCCAACAGGTGAAGTGATCGGTCGCGGCACGCATGCACCGAGTGCAGGAATGAAGTTGCCAAACATGCCAATCCTCATGCACCAAGCGAATGTAACGCTAAGTGCTGCTGGAGATGGTAAAAAGCACACCTTATACATCGTTAGCGATGCGAAGGGAGCAGATTTAGGCACCTTTATCTTGATGGGCATCACCTTCAACGCGAAGTAAGCAAAAGACTAATCTTGATTCACAAAAAAACCACTCCGAATATCTCGGAGTGGTTTTTTGCTTTTTTGACTAAGATGAACTTTTAGTTACATACCGATTCTGCAGGCCGCCAGATTACTTTTTGATTTGTCACATCCGTGATCGATGCATTCGTGATCACATTTCCCTCGCAATCCAGGATTTGAGGGACAAATCTGCAAAAAGGGCAACAGTTTAGAAAAGTAAAGACAGTTGCTCCCTTGTAGGTTCCTTGAACGAGGTAAAAATACTCGATCAAATTCATATCTACACTTGTCTTGATTGCGTCCTTGAGCCAAGGCAGATCTTCCACTGGATTGGCAACAGTACAATTATTGGGACTTTCCGGCTCCTGACAAGAGAAAAGGAATGCCAGCATTAGAATGGGTAAAATTCGAGTCATGGTTTTGAATGAGTTCATAGCCCAGCAACGAATAATGTATTCGAACGCTACACCTCTTCCTTAGAAATTTGAATTGGAAGTATTGAAATCAGTTCTGGAAGGCGGGAATCACTCAAGTTGCTGTGGACAGTGGACGGTCAGCTGTCGACGATTATCCGCAAGCAAATACCTTCCTTGACTACCAATGGGCAAATTGCGGATAATCAACCTCCTTTACTTCATCGGAGAAAAAGGCAGAGATACATAAAATTTGGTGTCAACCTTTTCAACAATTTTTCCAGGTATTTCTGAAGCATCTCTAACCCGAATCCATTCTGGATCTACTCTAAATCGATCAAATGCTGCATTGAATTCTTCTTTGTTTTGATGTCCTAGAAAGTAAACCAATTTGGATTGCAGCCCATCTTTTTCTACCGTAATCCAATAGGGATAGTTGGAGAGGCCTTGCTTTTCGAATAAGGCCTGCGTGTGGTCTCGGAATCGAGTTTGGATAGCGTCCAACTTTCCGGGTAATAAGTGATAAGTTCGTAACTGAAAAATGCCACTTGGTTTAGGAGTTTTAGCAGAATTGAGGTCCTTTGCCCATACCATAAATACTTGATCTACTTTTTGGACTATCTTCCCATTCGCTTCAGAGGCAGCGGCTACCGCCTTCCATTCGGGATCATTGGCAAAATTGTTCCATCGAATATCTCGTTCAGATGCAGAAGGATAGCCAATAATAAAGGTAAGCTGCTTGTCAGGTTCCTCCTCCGATAGGAGATAGGCTACATTTTCAATTCCATGTTTGGTGAATAGTGCCCGTGTATGATTTTGAAAACGTTGAATAAGGTCCGGCATCTTACCATCATGCACCGTGTAGGTACGCATTTCAAAATAGGAACTTGTGATTGTTTGCTGTGCTTTTACCAAAATAGTACTGGAAATAAAGAGTAGAAGAAGGAAGAGAATGCGCATGGATTTTAGAGTTAAATATGGAAATATTGAAGAGTTAGCATCAGTTTTTTTTCCAAGCTCGGTAAAGTGCTGGGCTCAGGACAAGTGCAATGGTGAGCAAACCGAAAGTTTCTCGATTTTCTTCCATCTGAGGCGTTTTCATGGTGAGGTCTTTTTGTGCCCATTCGGCAGCAATCCAGTCACCTACCCCACCTGGAAAGAAGTAAGCTGCTCCCAAAAGACATAAAATCACCACTAGGGTCAATGGGATTTTTGGAAAAACCCCTCGAATAGCAAATAAGGAGAAAATGATTGCTACTGCATAGATGCTCACCCATACTTCTGGGTCGGGATCATTGATTTGCCAATAAGCAAAAAGTGCAAAGAGAAACACCCAAAGTCCGTAGAAATAAGAAATAGGTTTCATAGGAAGCGCAATTGAAGTAGACTGAAATTTAAAGAAAATCTAAGACTATTCCATCATTACTTACTTGAGCGATGTCTTGCCTATTTTTTCGTAAAGATTAAATGCACTTATTTGAAAAAAATTTTTTCCGAAAACTCATGGTTCACCTTTGTCTATCTGAATCTACCGCTGATCTCGAAGGGATTTTATCTCTCCAGCGCGAAAATCTTTCATCCACACTTTCGCAAGAAGAGAAAGATAAGCAGGGATTTGTAACGATTCAGCACAACCTGGAACAATTGCATGCCATGCATGCAATCGCTCCCCATGTGCTTGCGAAGGAGAATGACCAGGTGGTGGGATATGTATTGGCGATGACTTTGGCTTCCCGAGAAGTGGTTCCTTTGATGGTACCGCTCTTTGAGAATTTTGATAATTCCGAAATTGAAAGCAAGAAGATAACCGACTACAAACCTATGGTAGTGGGACAGGTTTGTTTAGGAAAGTCCCAACGTGGAACAGGATTGTTTGACAAACTGTATGCGGCTTATCGGGAAGAGTATGCGACCACCCATGATTTTGCGATTACCTCCGTTGCCTTGAGCAATTACCGTTCCTTGGCAGCGCATCAACGGGTAGGATTTAAAATCCTCCATACCTTTCAAGACAGCTTGCATCCTTGGGCGATTGTCTGTTGGGATTGGAATTCAAATTTTTCCAAGTAAACTAGAAAAGGTTTATTTTTTGAATTCAAGCAGTAGGATTGAAACGCTCCTCAGTCCAATTGGCGAAAGATCGGGTTGGGACGATGGGCTTTTCGCATCAGCATTTCGAGTTTTGCCAGGCGTGTGGGATGCTCTAGGGCTACATTAGTACGTTCCTCTGGATCATTGGCAAGATCAAACAATTCCACGGTAGTTTTTGAAGGATCTTGAACTTGGTACTTGACCAATTTCCAATCTCCTTGCCGCAGTGCTTGCCTTCCACCAGACTCATGAAATTCCCAATATAAGTGATCGGGCTGTTGTTGATTTCCCAAGCCCAGTAAAGTAGGCAAGAAGGAGGTACCATCTATTCCTTGTGGGCTGGCGGTACCAATGGCATTGGCAAGAGTGGGAAGCCAATCCCAAAAAGCAGCTACATGGTTGGACTGACTTCCTGCTTTGATTTTTCCGGGCCAATGGGCGACAAGTGGCACATGAATGCCTCCTTCGTAGAGATCTCTTTTAAATCCCCTAAATGGACCATTTGAATCAAAAAACTCCGGGTCTGCACCTCCTTCACGATGCGCACCATTGTCAGAAGTAAAAACCAGGAGCGTATTATCAGAAATACCCAAAGCATCTAATTTATTCATGATGTCACCTACATAGCGATCGATTCGAGCCACCATCGCTGCAAAAGTTGCCCGTGGATAGGGTTGAGACTGGTAACCGGGAATCACCATTTCTGAACCATAATCCCCTCCCAGAGGGGCAATATGTGGGGACTCCTCTCCAAATATTGTACGATAGTATTGAAAGACCTCGTCTTCAGGCACTGCCAATTCTGCGTGGGGCATCACAAGGGGTAGAAATAAGAAAAAGGGCTGGTGCTGGTTAGCCTCCATAAATTCCAAGCTCTTCTGATGGATGAGGTCTGGTGCAAAAGTGGTTTTTGTAGTCCAGTCATTTCCAAGTAGCGGAACCTGCTGTT
>CAZPKI010000056.1:7210-11210 GCA_964587015.1 uncultured Limnohabitans sp. | reverse complement strand
ATCCCCGGCTTCAGTGGAAGAAGGTTGTCTGGATGTTGGTACTGGTAGAAAAAGGCATACAGAAAAGTTTGCATCCCAGCCTTATTTCTTTTCTTATCTGCTCGATCAAAAAGAGAAACCAAAGAAGGGATTTTTTTGGTATCCTTCCCTGTTTTGTAATCCAACAGGCGAACTACCGAATCTTTAATATCCACCCGGTCGATCACTCCTCCAAGAGCAACCTCTTTGGTTCCTTCCAGCGTTTCGATCTCAAGGTGAGCCAAGTGTTCTTTCTCCAAACCGATCACACGGAAATCCCCATTCTTTTTGTCGTAATTCAGAATCGCTTGGATGTACTTCGTCAACACCTCCCGCGCAATTTGAAGTTGCCCAGTCAACAACAGCTCCTCTCCCTCTTGCTTTTTGTACAGCTCTCGAAATGCCGTATTCACTACCGCAGGCACTTGAGGAAGGAGCCGGTCAATGGTATGCCCATCAATAGCTCGGAATGCCTCCTGTTCTGGAATTGCATACAAAAGCTCTATCCCACGGTGAAGCAGCTTCCCAAAAGTCATGGGGTCAATCGTAGTCACCACTTCCTCCTGCTCCTTCAGCTCTGCGACGTACCGGAGGTAAAACCGCAGGCGACAGTCCAAGTACATGTTAAGCGCAGAAGCTGAAAATCGTTTTTCTGCTGCTCCATTACCCGCAGGCTTGAAATAACGTGCCAAGCTTGTGCGCATGGCGGGAGTTTTTTCCAAAGTAATGGGTTGATTTGGTGTCAGGTTCACCGGCACCATTATGGATTGAGGCTTTGCAATGGGAAGCTCTACCCGCATCTGCTGGATAAACCGGCTCATTTCGCTCGATTTACCTTGCTCCCCTGCGGTGGCATAGATTAAATGCACCTCTTCCGCACGATGCAGCAAGCGGTAAAAGGTGTAGGCATAGATGGCATCATTTTGCTCCTGAACAGGCAAACCAAATGCTTTCCGTAAATTAAATGGGATCATGGATTGAATTCCCCCACCTGGAGGAAAACTACCCTCATTCACATCGCAAATGATCACGCGTCGGAAATCCAAATTTCTAGACTCCAACACCCCCATGATCTGCAAGCCTTGGAGCGGCTCCCCCTCAAATGGCAATTTGAGATCCCGGAACAGCTTTCGGAACAAACTAAGTAAAAACTCTACTTTCAGTTCTTTAGTGCCCGATGAACGGAATATTTCCTTTACCCGATTCAATTGCTTGAAGGCCTGAAACAAATAACTTTTCTGCGTCGGGTCTTCCTGAAGTTCTTTGGCCAAAAACTGAATAATCTCAAGTAAGTAATCCAAAAGTGAGTCCGAGCCGACCTTTTGAAAAACCAAGGCAAAGAGCGTATTTTCTTTGCTCACAAGATTTTGGGGCACATCCACCCAGTTTTCATTTTGGATTTTCTGAGCAGCTTCAGAAGCCCACCCTGCATCGGCAGACTGCAGATAGGAATAAGCCAGAAGATCCAAAACAGGTTTATGGTAAAAAGTCACCACCCCCTCTTTACTTTTAGCGTAGCGCTGCAAATCCAAAACTGCATCCAAAAACGCATAAATTGGCGCATTACGCATGGGATAGCCCATGGTCACATTGAGCTTCGCAATCACTTCTGGAAGCTGATGCAGCACCGGAAAAAGCAACTGCTCGTCGGGGAGAATGATTACCGTCTCCTCCAAGGGTTCATCTGCCCCCACCTGCTCCAATAGTTTCCCTACTAAATTGGCCTGGTTGGTTTTTAAAGGAATCGAATGGCTGTGAATTTGAGAACCCTTCTTTTTGATCTCCGATGGTATCTTTTCGGGGAAGGTTTTTCCAAGAATTGAATCTTTAATATAATCTCTGAAAAATAATCCTGCTTCCTGTAAGGGATCTTCTAGGTAATAGGCATCCACATCCCAAAAAATCTCGGCGTCATGAGCCTTGATAAAATGGGTAATTATCCTTTCTTCCGCTAGCGTAAAGGCATTAAACCCGACAAATACCAGCTGCTTGTCTGGTGGAGCAATGGATGCAGTATTTTCAGCCACTTGCCGGTACAGTTGCCCCGAATAGGCCATCCCACTCGACTGGAGCCGTTCCTGAAATCCTTGATACAGCAAGCCCAATATTTGCCAAAACTTAAGGAAGCGCTCCTGCTCCGCCTCATTTTGACGTGCAAAAGCTTTCCAAAACTGTGCAATCAGTGCTCGTTGCTCTTCAGTCAGGAAACTAAGGTCCGTTTCAAATTCCTTAATTTCTGCCAAGTAGGCATACACCTGCTTCACTGGAGCTAAAAATTGATCCAAGTCATTGAAATCCTTTAGGATCAACTCTCCCCAATGAAAAAAACGATCAAAGGGCTCGGGATCCTTCTGCAACTGGCAGTACTGCTCATACAGTTCGAATACTAAAGTGAGCTCATCCGTAGGCGTATTCCCTGCCAACTGGTACACCAGCTGCTCAATGGTCAGCACTTCTGGCATCCAAACCGGCTGATCGATTAGTTCCCCCAAGTATTTGGTAAAGAATAAACCTGCTCTACGGTTGGGAAGTACCAAACGAATCGCTTTCAAATCCCTACCGGAATCCAAGAGTGCTTTGGCTGTTTCTTTCAAAAAAGGGGTCATAGCGCAACAATTTCAGTAGGTTCAAGGTAACAGAGGAAGCCTTTTACTGGAAGCTGGGTCAAGGTTGCCACCAATGCCATGTATTCCCTTACTTGGAGCTCATGGGACTCCCGCTTCACCCCAGTCTTAAAATCGATCACCAAGGCTTCATCTTTGGCAATAAGTATTCGATCGGGACGCTTTTGCATGCCTCCTGGCACTAAAATCCCCTGCTCGGTCAGCGTAGGAAAGCCAGGGTCAAACCAAGACTTCACCTGCGGGAGCGCAAAAAGCTGTTCCAACTTCAGTTTGATTTGTGCAGCAGTATCTTCTTCCCATCGCCCATCAAAGGTGTATTCCTTTAAAAGCTGGATTGCGTCCTCCAAGCCTTGGGATGCAGCCAAAATATCGTGGATAATGACTCCAAAGTCCCGCTGCTCACGTGCACGAATCCCCTCCGAAGAAAAATCCCAAGGATAGGTCTTGGTATGCAGCTTGGACTTCCAATCCATACACTCCCAGCGAAGCGCTGGTACTTGCTGGATTACTTCATCCGCTCTGGTGATGGCGTCGGACCATTGCCCCCAGTCAAAGGTCATCGTCTCGGAATTCCAGAAAGAGCCTTCCTCCTCCCCAAACTTAAATCCTCCGGAAAAAAGGCTGTACAACAGATTCCCTGTTCGTGTCGGCGAAGGTTCTTTTTTAGTTTTAGAGATCGAATAGGTACTAAAGCCGTAAAATGCCTCTTCAGCTCTTGTAAATGCTACATACAGCATGTTGAGGGAATCCAAATAGGACAAGCGAACCTCCTCATCGTATGCGCCAGAAAAATGGCTGTTTTTCATCAGGGTCTGATGTGTCAATGGAACCACAGTTTGCAACCCGCTGTGCGTCTCAAATGGAGCCCATAAAACCGGAGCCTGAAGACCTGAAGACACAATCCCCCAATCCATAAAGGGCATCACCACCACCTTAAATTGAAGTCCCTTGGCCTTGTGGATGGTTAGAATGCGCATCGCATCGTGATCCTCAGGGATTTTTACAGTCCGCTTCTTTTTGTTCAACTCCCACCAATCCAAAAAGCCAAGTAGGTCCGCGCGATTCTTCTTCACAAAATCAAAGACCGCCTCCTTAAACCCAGATACGTAGCTCAAGTCCTGTTGCTTTTGTGTAAGGCCAAGAAACGTAAGTCCCTGCTCCACCAATTCAATCAATGGCATTTGTTGGAAGCTTGCTTGCCTCCGCAACAATTCACTTTCTTTTTCTTGTAACTCCGCCGGGAGGCCCCTCACAAAAAATAATTCGTGACTCAGTGGTATGTCATGTACCAAGGCATAGTACTGCCAAAGGGTTTTCAAGGCAACGCGGTCGGAAGGCGCACTCAAATAAGTTAAAAA
>CAZPKI010000056.1:0-7110 GCA_964587015.1 uncultured Limnohabitans sp. | reverse complement strand
TTTTTAACTTCTACAAAATCTGGGTGGATCTGGTTTTGAACTTCCGAAAGGAGCAATTCCAACTTGCCACCACGCCAGCGGTAAATAGACTGCTTTACATCGCCAACCAGAAGATTCGTGTGTCCAGAGGCCAGGGAATTTTCCAGCAAGGGCTTAAAACTCGACCATTGAAACTCAGAGGTATCCTGAAACTCGTCAATCAAAAAGTGCTGGTACTGGTTTCCGATTTTTTCATACAAGAATGGAGCTTCATTTTCCCGAGTAATCTCTGCCAAGAAATCATTCACGTCTGAGATCAACAGAATTCCTTCCTCATCCTTAAGATCCCGCAACTCAACAATCAAATTGCGAAATACCCCGAAAGCATTCAGGTTCTTCTGAAGTGAGGTGTAGGTATTCCATAGCTTGCTCTTTTCTTGCCATGATTCCAGCATCTCGCCCAAACCAGCAGCATGAGCACTACAGATGGCCGACTCATGAGGGGATTTTTTGGTAAACCAATTGCTAGCATCGGGCAAATCCCGTAGCATAGTGGGTGTAAGCTCAGGAATCGGTGATTTTGAGTTACCCAAACTTGCAAACCTTTTAGCAAAGCTATTGCCTCCCCCTTTGAAATCGGTCCATTCTAACCCAAATCGAACTCGAATCTCCTCTGCCCGATTCCACTGCTCTTTGCCTTCCAAAATCAGAGACTTTCGCACCTCCAAAATTTGCTCCTTTAGCGCAGGCAAAAAACCAGCTTGCCCTACAGACTCATGGAAAATGGAACGAAAGGCCTTAAACCGCTCCTGAAAAATCTCCTTACCCAGGCCCTTTATCCCAACTCGAATGTCCCAGGACTTTCCATCCAATAGCAGTTCCTCCGCGTAAACAATCAACCAGTTTTTTAAAGCAGGATCATCCGCCACCTTTTCTACAATCCGATCTACCAACTTATCTAAGACCGCATCGGTATCCATCTCCACATCAAACTTCGCCTGCAAGTCCATCTCTCTAGCGAAGGAGCGGATAACCTTTTGAAAGAAAGAATCAATGGTGCTTACTGCAAAATGTCCGTAACCATGTAGAATGTGAAGCAGCGTGGCCCGAGCGCGATGCATCAACTGCTCTGCATCAAAGTCTAGGTGATCCATCAGCTCCTTGTCTAAGGATTCACCGGGCCTCACCTCCCTACTCAAGCGCTCCAAAACCTCCACAATACGCTCCTTCATCTCTTGCGTAGCCTTATTGGTGAAGGTTACTGCCAAAATTTGTCGATACCCTGACTTGGGATTTTTCAATGCCAACTTTAGGTATTCCAAGGTGAGCGTATAGGTCTTACCCGAACCTGCCGAGGACCTGTAGAGTAGAAAGGGTTTTGCCATAGAAAAAAATTGAACTCGAATATAGCCAAGTCCAGACGCAATCCCTTTTGGAAGATTGTAATTTGACAAGAATTGTCAGCCTTCAGAAAAAGAAAAAACTTGGATAGTAATTCCCGTATGTTAGCGCTTTAAGGCATCCCACAGAATCTCTATCGGATGCAAGGCCTTCCTCCCCGTACCATCACTAATCTGGTGCCTACAGGAAGTGCCCGGTGCTGCAATCAAGGTGTCTACCTCAGCTTTGCGAACTGCTGGAAACAAGACCAGCTCCCCGATTTGCTGGGATACGGCAAAATGCTCTGCCTCGTAGCCGAAGGAGCCAGCCATTCCGCAGCAGCCACTAGGGATCGTTTCTACGACATAATTAGCCGGAATTGAAAGAATCTTTTGCGTCCAACTCAGTGACGAAAGCGCCTTTTGGTGGCAGTGTCCGTGCAACTTGATTTTTTGCGCTTGCGTGGTGAATTCTTCAGACTTGATATTGCCTGCGGCAACTTCCTTGCCCAAAAATTCATCGATTAGCTGCGCGTGAAACTTGAGCTTTTTGGCTCCTTCCACCCATTCTGGACCCACAATACGTGGGTACTCGTCACGGAATCCTAAAATTGCTGAAGGTTCCAAACCAATCAATGGACTTTTGCCGTCAATTAAGTTTTCAAAAATGCGCACATTGGCTTCTGCATGTTTTTTTGCCTTGAGCAGCAATCCTTTGGAGAGCGCAGAACGCCCACTCTCCTCGTGATCTACTACTTTGACCTCATAGCCTAATTTTTTAAGCAAGGAGATGGCCTTGATCCCAATTTGGGTATCGTTGTAATTCGTAAACTCATCTACGAAAAAATACACCGTCTTGATCATCTTGGCTGGAGCAGGAAGGGCGGCATAGTTGTTTTTATACCAAGCCCGCAAGCTGACCGAACTGATTTCTGGTAGATTTCGACTTGGGGCAACTCCTAAAAATGACTTTAACAGACCTCCAGTAAAGGAGTTGGTCAAGAAAAAATTGGAAACCATCGGAACCAATGATCCCAAACGATTTAGGTCATTGATGTACGCAAAAGCCCTGGATCGAAGCGGTACTCCATGCGTCTTTTGGTATTGATACAAGAATTCAGCCTTCATGCTGGACATGTCCACATTGGATGGACACTCTGCCGTGCACCCCTTGCAACTCAAGCACAAGTCTAGCGCCTCCTTGATTTCGGGATGATCAAAGGCATTTTCCTTTTTGTCCAGCGTCAAAAATTCGCGTAGCGTATTTGCTCTGCCACGGACGGAATCCCGTTCGTTGCGAGTAGCCATAAAGGAAGGACACATCGTACCTCCTGAACCAGGCAGCTTACGACAATCGCCCGAGCCGTTGCATTTCTCTGCCAATCTCAAGATTCCTCCGGCCGCTGAAAAATCAAAAACCGTTTCTGGGTCCGGCGTATGCATCCCCACCTCGTAGCGTAGAAACTGGTTCATCGGTGCGGCATCCACAATTTTTCCTGGATTGAAGATGTTTTTTGGATCCCAGGTATACTTAATGCGTCGGAAGAGCTGGTAATTCTTTTCTCCCACCATCATCGGGATAAAGGCAGCACGTACGCGGCCATCCCCATGCTCTCCGGATAGCGAACCTTGGTATTTCTTGACCAACTTGGCAGATGCTAGGGAAATCTGATAAAACTCCTCCACATCTTCTGCCTTTTTCAAATCCAAGATGGGTCGCATGTGAATCTCTCCTGCCCCAGCATGGGCATAATGAACTGGGCTTTGGTTGAATCCTTCCAAAATTTCGTCTAACTCATCGATGTAGTCTGCCAAGTCCTCGATATCCACCGCAGTATCTTCGATACAGGCCACCGCCTTGGGATCGCCAGGAATATTCCCAAGCAGGCCTAGTCCAGCCGCTCGAAGGGCCCAAGCAGAAGCCACTTTCTCGGGTTCAATGATCGGATAAGCATATCCATAGCCCGCAGCCTTCAAGTCCGCAATCAAGGCTTCTCCCTTTGCCATAGCTTCCACGAGGGTCTTTCCTCTAAACTCAATCATGAGTAGGGCTTTGGGATCCCCCTCCACGAAGTAGCGGTTTTTGGAATATTCGATGCTTTCCTTGGTGCAGTCCAATATGATTTTGTCCATCAATTCCACTGCCGTCACGGAATGCTTCATGGCCACCTGAGCAGATTTCATGCTCTCATGAATGCTTTCAAAATGTGCAGCTACCACGATTTCTACGGGGTCTGGTAGCGGATCAAGGCTGATTTTAATCTCCGTTGTCACCGCCAAGGTACCCTCTGAACCGGCTAAAAGCTTGCAAAAATTGAAATTGGCTGTTCCTTCAAATTGGGAAGATTTCAAAAGCTCGTCCACTGCATAGCCCGTATTGCGGCGATGGATGGACTTTTTGGGAAACTGAGCATGAATTTCTTCACGTGTTTCAGATTGACCTAATTCTTCCCAAACTTGTCTATAAAGTTTCCCTTCCAAATCCTCCTGCCCACACTTTTGCTTAAATTCTTCTGTAGAAAGTTCTTGGAAAACCACCTTTTTCCCATCGCTGAGAATAGTATTCAATGAAATCACCTTGTCACGGGTGACTCCATATACGATAGAAGTAGTTCCTGAGGAGTTGTTGCCCACCATCCCACCAATCATCGCACGATTGGCAGTAGAAGTAATGGGCGAGAAAAATAAGCCATAAGGCTTTAAATACCGATTGAGCTCATCACGAACCACCCCCGGCTGTACCCGAACCCAACGCTCTTCAGCATTTAATTCAAGGATTTGGTTGAAATGCGTAGACACATCCACCACGATTCCATTGCCCACACATTGCCCTGCTAGTGATGTTCCCGCCGTTCGTGGGATCAAGGAAGTTCCATTCTCCGTAGCAAATTGAACCAATCGCTGTAAGTCTTTTTCCGTTTTAGGAAAAGCTACTGCCAAGGGAACCTCCCGATACACGGATGCATCCGTTGCATACAAGGTTTGTGTAAGTAAATCCCAGTGGAGCGTACCGTCCAATTGAGCGGCTAAATTTTCTAAAAAAGGAATGAGGTTGGGCTGGTCTGAAGGCATATTCAAAATTAACTTTATGAAGCAACTTTTCACGAAGAAAAATTGAAAATGTGATTTTCTAAATTATGTATTTAGGTGGGAATTGGGTTATTGATGAATCGGTCAACTAATTTTTTTCTAACTCATTAAAATTAACACCCTGTACTAGCAATTGTTACCAACTTGATTTTATTTGGCTACTAATTTTTTTGCAGTTAGTCATAATCAGTATATTGAATCAATTATTTTACCTAATAACAATCAACCCACCCTCAACTTATGAAATTAGCATTTAGAGGAATTGTACTATTTTTTTTAAGTGCAAGCCATGCTTTAGCTCAGGGCACTTACACGCTTCAGCCTTCGATTGAAGCTCGAGCAGTTAATTTGTTGCACGAAAAGCAGGCCCTTTTCAAGGATCTAAACAAAAATCAAAGACTGGACATCTACGAAGATTGGCGCCAGCCACTGGACGAGCGAATCGCGGATTTACTGAGTCAAATGACACTGGAAGAAAAAGTAGGAATGCTTCTGATCAACACGCTCAATGCAGGCGAACAAGGAAAAATGACGGAGGGCGCTGTGGACCTGATTGAAAATCAGAAAATGACCCGATTCGTATTTAGAAATATCGTCAAAAGCAATCCGGTAAGTACAGGTCCAGGAAATGGGTTTGCAGGCACACAAATAAGCCCCTATGAAGCTGCGCAATTTATGAATGCAATCCAGGAACTTTCTGAAAGCACCCGATTAGGAATTCCTGCACTATTCAAATCCAACTCCAGAAATCACATGGAAATTGATGCTCGAGCTGGAATCAATGAGGAATCTGGTTCATTCTCGGCTTGGCCAAAAGAAAGTGGTTTGGCTGCAACGAGAGACATGGAGCTGATTGCAGACTTTGCAAAAATTATGTCTGAAGAATGGAGAGCCATAGGCCTGCGCGGAATGTATGGATATATGGCGGACCTGTCTACCGAACCAAGATGGTATCGAGTGCACGAAACGTTCACTGAAGACAGCGAATTGGCATCTGAAATTATCTCCGTATTGATTAAAAATCTTCAAGGAGAACGTCTGAATTCAAAAAGCATTGCGTTGACGATCAAGCATTTTCCGGGTGGTGGTCCTCAGGAAGGGGGTGGTGATCCACATTATGATTTTGGGAAAAACCAAGTCTATCCTGCCGGTAAGTTCGATTACCACTTGGCCCCTTTCCGCACTGCAGTCGATGCAGGAGCCTCTTCGATTATGGCCTATTACGGCATTCCTGTAGGGCAAGCCTACCTCCCAAATAATGTGGGAATGGCTTTTTCAAAAGGTATTCTTACTGACCTCCTGCGTAATAAACTTGGGTTTAAAGGCTATGTGAACTCCGACACAGGAATTATCGGGGATAGAGCTTGGGGATTGGAAGATAAAACCGTTGAGGAACAAATACTCATCGCCTTAGAGGCAGGTACTGATATCCTTTCCGGATTTAGTAACAACCAACAACTCTTGGCATTGGTAGAATCAGGAAAACTTCCAGAGAGTCGAGTCAATCTATCGGTAACAAGATTACTAAAAGAACAATTTGAACTAGGTCTCTTTGAAAATCCCTATGTAGATCCCAACCGTGCTGCCTACATCGTGGGGAATGCCTCTTTTCAAAAAAAGGCTGATCTAGCCCAACGAAAATCAATCGTACTGCTTCAGAATAAATCCCTCCTCCCCCTTGATCAGCCTAAAGGTCAGGACACCCTTCAAATTTTCACCATGGGAATAAATGTAGACTTGTTTAAAGAACGTTCTTGGGCAAATTACAAAGTGACCAGGGGAGAATACGACAAATCCAAAGGAGAAAAATTACCAGCTATTTCGAAAGAAATAGATTACGCAATCATTAGAGTACAAATAACTAATAACGCAGGCAGCGATAGACGCTTTGGCGGCGCTCTTCCAGAAGAACTAAACTTTTTATCCCTATCTGAAATGGCAAAATCAAAGTCTTGGAAAATCTCACCCGCACTAGAGGACATCCAGTCAGTGATGGAAACTTTGGGACCCGAAAAGACCATTTTGTCTATAGATTTCCGACAGCCTTATGTATTGGATGAAGAGAGCGGCGTGCTCAATGCAGGCGGTCTTTTGGCTACTTTTGGAGTGAATGATGCAGCTTTGATGGATGTCGTGATGGGAAAATTTAACCCGACGGGAAAGCTTCCTTATGCCCTGGCCAAAACGAGTGCTGCTGTAGTGGTACAAGATCCTGATGCACCGGGTTACCCTGAAAAAGACACGCTTTTTCCTTTTGGTTTCGGATTAACCTATACCCAAAAGAACAAAGTAAACTCAGACCTCAAAGAATAGAACTGAGGTCAGAAAAAAGGATGAAAGCTGAGTTTTATACACTTTCGCCTACTAAAATTCTTAGTTTTTAGGTTTCAACCCCAGCAACTATGTTTTTCTACTTCTCTCAATTCCTAAGTTTTTTGGCCATGCCACTTACCTTGGTCATTCTATTCCTGCTAGCCGCTTTCTTTTTCACGCCCAAGTCCACCGGAAGAAAAATCCTAGGAGCAGGTATTGTGCTCCTTCTCTTATTTTCCAATCCTTTTCTTTCCAACCTAGCGCTACTCGCTTGGGAACCCCCTTACAAATCCTTTGATGAAATTCCTCCCTCTGAAATCGGCATTGTCCTGACTGGGGTCACCAACTT
>CAZPKI010000055.1:0-11463 GCA_964587015.1 uncultured Limnohabitans sp. | reverse complement strand
CGAACCGTAGGTATCCAATCCTACTGTAACTAGGTTTGGGTTTTGCTCTTTCAAAAATTTGGCTGTACCACACATAGATCCTCCAGTACCTACTCCTGCTGCATAGTGCGTAATTCTACCCTCGGTATCTTTCCAGATCTCCGGTCCAGTGGTCTCGTAGTGTGCTTGCGCATTGGACAAGTTATCGTACTGGTTGGGGTAGAATGAATTCGGAATCTCCTTATTCAACCTGCGCGCCACGGAATAATAGGAACGAGGATCTTCGGGAGTCACGTTGGTAGGGCAAACCACTACTTCAGCACCGACAGCACGAAGGATATCAATCTTTTCTTTGGATTGCTTATCCGCCATGGTAAAAATACACTTGTAGCCTTTGGCAACCGCCGCCAATGCCAAGCCCATGCCCGTATTTCCAGAAGTTCCTTCAATTAAAGTTCCACCCGGCTTAAGCAAGCCCGCCTTTTCTGCATCCTCCACCATCTTGATCGCCATGCGATCTTTCATCGAGTTGCCGGGATTAAAGTATTCCACTTTAACCAACACCTCCCCTTTAATGCCTAGGGAAAGCTTGTTGAGGCGGATCATCGGTGTATTCCCGATCGTTTCGATAATGGAGTTGTAAATCATGGAGAGGTTATATTTGGATACCTCAAAAATAAATGAAATTCTTGGGTCCTGCCTATTCTAAACTAGGAACTGAAAAAAAAATCCTGCCTAGCCTCTAGCCCTATTTTCCAAAGCCCTGAAAGTAAGTTTCTTTCTCAGAAAGTCAAACTTACAACTCCTTAAATTCCAATCGCTTCAAAATATCCAAGGCCACATGCGTAAGTACCGCAGCTACAAAGCCTAATCCAAGCACTGCAGCCCCAAAGCCGAAAATAAACTTCCCTGTAACCCCGAATAGCAGGCCAGAGAAAAATAAGGTAGGCACAATTCCAAAAACAACGATACCCCCAATCATCAAGGGCTTGATTAGTACGCGGTCCCATCCCTCATCCAATCCTACCTGAGGAATTAGGTTGACCGCAAGACCAATCACATAGGCAAAAATCAGCCCCAACGGAAATAGCAGAATCAACCAAAAATTGTAGTTGCCAATCACCACGGAGGGGACAATCAGCAGCAAGGCAAAAATTAGCGTTTGCACCAAATCTAGCTTGATCATATTCCAAAATTTGGAAGACCAACTAGCAGGAATTAAGATAAACCAAGGTTTCTTCAGGTCCCCAATATTGGCCCTTCCAATGCCCGCCATGAAATAAAAGAAAAGCAAAAATAAAAGGTAAAAGTAAAGTACCTGGTGCGAAAACCAGTCAAAGTGACCTAAGCCGGCAAGAACAATTCCCATCACGGCCATTCCTCCAGTATACAGCCCAATCAGCGGATGGATATCCTGTCTGCTACTTTGCACATAGTTTCTCCAGTACAAGGCCTTGGCTCCCAACCCGAATTCAGGAAGTGCCAATTGCTTTTTTGAGTTTAAACTGTAAGCATCCTCGGTCACCTCTTTTGTCCCTTTTGCCTTTTCCAGACGATCTTCATTGTTCTGAGTGGCATCCAACACATCTTCGTAGTAATGCCCAGAATACTGAATTACCAATTTTACTACTGCATAATACGTGATCCCAAAGAGTAGCAAATAGGTAGAGGAAAGAATCAAATTCCCGTTCAAAAAGTAAGACATCATGCCCCTACTCCAGCCTACCACGGGAAACAAATCAAACCAAGGCGAGGTAATCCAAGCGAACATTCCCTCCCAAAATACTGGTGCCAAAAACCCAGGAATCAAAATCAGGCCACCAATGAGTACCCCAAGCACCAAAACCCCCACACGCAACTGCTCCAAAATACCAAATCGCGTATGGAGTGTGTAGATTAAAAACCGGACTGGGGAAATCAGGAAAAAGAAAAGAGCAAACCCCAACAATAAAAATAATCCGCCCAGAAAAGTTAAATCAAATTCACTGGCAAGCTGACCTCCACTGTAGACTAAAAAAATCAAAGACCCACCCAATGCAGGTAAAATGGAGCGCGCCATGTAGTACATCAAAATATTTTCAGGCTTCACCGGCGCAGGAAATAGCAGGTTTACATCTGCCATCTTAAAGAATGTAATGTTGTTTTTTGTAGCTCGGTACAACTGAAAAATAAAAAACACCAATGCCAAGACCGTCAAAACACCGATGATGTTTTGCTGGGTGACGTCTGCCCCAGCTGCAGCATCCAAATTCATATCAGAGCCTACTCGCTGACTACCAGCAATGCCTTTGGAATACATAAAGACAAAGTACCCCGCACCGATCCCATAGGGAATCAAGCGAAGTGGGTTTCGGAAAATCAGAAGAAGGTTATTGATGAATATCAAAAAATCCTTTTTCAGGAGTAGGCGAAACTCATTCATCTTTGGTCAGTTCTAAAAACAAATCCTCTAAACTTAGGCCGGTTCCAGTTTCTGCTTGTAGCCGCAAATTTGCAATCGTGTCATTGCCAATAATTTGGCCATCCTTCATGATCAGGATCCGGTCCGCAATCGACTCAATACCTTCAATCAAGTGGGTAGAAACGAGGATGGTTTTCCCCTGCTCCTTCAATGTTTTGAATAGATTCTTGGTGTTCTTAATTGCTTTGGGATCCAAGCCAATCATCGGCTCATCAAAAAATAGGAGCTGCGGGTCTGGAAGCAAAGCACAGCAAATCGAAACCTTCTGTCGCATCCCTTTGGATAAGTCTCTACCCAATTTTTTCTGCTTGTCGTCAAGCTCATACAATTCCAACAATTCCAAAGCCTTGGGCTTCCAATCCTTCACCCCATAGGCTTGCGCGATAAACTGCATGTGTTCCCAAATAGTCAATAAATCATAGACATAGGGCGTCTCAGGAATGTAGCTGAATAAGCGCTTGGCCTCAACAGATAAGTGATCGTTTCCACCAATCGTGATCTCTCCGGCTGTTTTGCGGATCAAACCCACAATACACTTCATGGTGGTGCTTTTTCCAGCCCCATTGGGCCCAAGCAAACCTACCACTTCACCCCCTGCAAGATCAAAGCTGATGTCTTGGACAGCCGCTTGCTTGTTGTAAACTTTTGTTAGTTGCGTGACCGTTAACATATCCCTAGTTATTGTGTTGCGTAATTCACCCTCAAGAGGTTTAAATCAAAATACGAAGTACGGCAAATTTTGGCTATAAATACAGGTGGCAAACCTCAAAATTAAATAGGGCGAACCCTGAAGGATAAAACTCCTACCATTCCTACTTTTATTTTTTTGGAACCCTTTTTGTACTCAATTCACTGTCTCTCCGTTAGACTATACAAGCAACTTTAAATTGAACCAATTCCCATGAGAAAAATTACTCTAGCCCTCTTTCTGCTTTTTTTAGTTCAAGTCAGCTTTGCACAACAAAAAGGCCGATTTCGATTTTCCACAGATTTAGGAGTGGCAATTCCCAAAGATGGGGGTATTGGAGCACTTTTAAACCTGGAACCTCAATTCTTACTCAGAGACAACCTGGCCTTTGGAATGCGTTTTGGAGTGGCTGGCCTTGCAAAAGATGTCACCTACTTCAACATGCAAAAAAAATACCAAGGTGAGGTAGGCGCTAATGTTTCAGTCGCTGGAACAATAACCCATTTTTTCAACACGGGAAAATCTTCTATTGCCCCCTATTTGGGCGCTGGGTTTGGCTATTTTGCCTTGAGTGCAGTGGAGATTGATGAGTCGTATACTGCTCCCACAGAGATTGGCAACTTGGAAGCGAACTTTGCTTGGGCACCTATGTTCCGCGCCGGAGTAGAGCTTCGGAAATTTAGAATGGGAGTAGAATACAATTTTGTTCCCAACAGAAATCTTCAAAATCTAAGTGGTGCCTTTATTGGAGAATCCATCAATCACTATGCTGGATTCACCTTAGGATACACGATAGGTGGAGGGAAGTGGCAACATCCTCGTTTTTAAGGAATTTAGTGCTAAATTGAGGGGTAAGCTCTTTTTATCCCTTGGCTCCCGCCAACAGGTACAAGACTGCCATGCGGACGGCAACCCCATTTTCTACCTGATCCAAGATGATGGAATGTGAAGAGTCTGCGGCATCGGAACTCAATTCCACCCCTCTATTTATTGGTCCAGGGTGCATGACCACAATCTCCTTGTTGAGTCCATCCAGCATCTTTTTGTTGATCCCGTAGTACAAAGAGTACTCACGAAGGCTCGGAAAATACTTGATTTGCTGGCGTTCCAACTGAATTCGGAGCACATTGGCCACATCACACCAGTTCAAAATCTTCTGTAAATCCAACTCCACCTTTACCCCTAGGCTTTCGATGTACTTGGGAATTAAGGTCACTGGCCCACATACCCGAACTTCTGCACCTAGTTTTTGAAGGCAGAAAATATTCGAAAGCGCCACCCGAGAGTGAAGAATATCGCCGATGATGGCTATTTTTTTACCTTTCAGATCACCCAATTTTTCCTGCATGGAAAAGGCATCTAAAAGTGCTTGAGTAGGATGCTCGTGCGTTCCATCTCCAGCATTGACCACATTGGCAGGCACATTTTTGGAGAGAAAATGAGGCGCTCCTGGGCTTGCATGGCGCATCACCACCATGTCCACCTTCATAGCCAAAATATTATTGACTGTATCTACGAGGGTTTCCCCTTTCTTGACCGAACTGTTGGAAGATGAAAAATTCACTACATCTGCACTGAGTCGCTTCTCCGCCAGTTCAAAAGATAGGCGGGTGCGGGTAGAGTTTTCAAAGAAAATATTGGCAATGGTGATGTCGCGAAGGGAAGGAACTTTCTTAATCGGTCTGTTGATCACCTCCTTAAAATTGGTGGCGGTCTCCAGCACAAGCCGGATGTCAGCTTCGCTAAGTTCTTTGATGCCTAAAAGGTGCCTTGTGCTTAGTTGCGACATAGTTAGCTAGTTACTTTCTCTGTGATCCAAATGGCATCTGCGGGATTTCCCTGAGCCACCCACTCTACTACTACATATTGACTGTCTAAAGTATTCACTTTGACGCCATAATAATCCGGCAGGATCGGGTAATCTCGGGTGAGTCTTCGATCTACCAAAACCATTAATTCCACTTTTTGGGGTCTTCCAAATGCAATCATCGCATCCATAGCGGCACGAACCGACCTGCCCTTGTAGAGCACATCGTCGATGAGTATCACCTTCTTGCCCTCTACCAAAAAATCGATTTTGGTTTCATTGGCCTTCAATGGGAAGTCTCTTCTTCGGAAGTCGTCGCGGTGAAAGGTGGCATCTAGGTATCCCGAAGGAACTGTTATCCCAGAGATTTCTTTAAGTAGTGCCACAATTTTGTCCAGAAGCAAGGTACCTCTCGGCTGTAATCCCAAAAAAACGGTGTTTTCGAAATCGTCGTGATTTTCGATAAGTTGGTAGCAGAACCGCTTCAGTGTAATGTCAATCTGCTGCTGATCGAGGACTAGCCGTTTTTGCATGGATTAAATTTGCGGTAAATATAGAAAATAAACTAGTTTAAGTCCTCACTTGGCACATACAAATCCCCGTTCAACAGGAGTTTTTGGATAAAAAACACTTCCCGAACGGCTTCTTTTTGTTGTTCATTCGTATAGCGGATTTTTTGCAAACCCGACAGCACATAGTAGGGCCCATACCAATGTAGTAGCCGCAGTGAACCCAAATCCGTAAATTGTATTTCTCCCTGCGTTTCGTCGAGCTCCAAGGGTATAGTTTGATTTTCAAGTAGCCTCTCCCCCTTTTTGAAGTAGTTGAGCTTGATCTGATCATTCACCAAGTAAAGGTGAAATACCTCCTCCCCTAGCGCCGAAACCTCCGCAAAGGGTTCCGGATAGGTCGTATTGACATCCTCATATTGGGCAGAATTATCCCAAAGAACCTGCCCTGATTTGGCTACTTGGATGAAATGTGCCGATCGATAAGTGTATTCAGTCACCAGAGTGTAGGTTTGAACAGGGCCACTTAAGGAATTGTAAGGGTCCATGTAGAAAGGGATGTAGCCCATCCGGCTAGCTCGATCGTAGCGGTAGCGCTGGGATTGTAACGATGGGGCTACAGTCCCAGCGCCACGGGAACTAGAAACTGAAAATTGATCGAAATAGATCAAATAACTATCCTCGAATTCCTTGACATCACGGACCGCATAGCTATTCCGTATGGAAGGATTTTTCTCCTTTTCCAATTGTTCCGCTACGATTCCCTGTTGTTTTAGCCGTAGTTTTTCGGGCAGGTAGTTGTAAAAATTAGGAAAATCTGCCAGGGTATACAGCCCTATTTTTTGCTCGCCAAACTCATTAATCTGGGCTAAATACATGCCCTTGTACAAGTTTCGCACTTCTTTGCCGAAGGCCCCAATCAGCGTTTGACCATATCCTGAACCAGAGAGAAGTAAGCCATCTAGCGGCTCCTCATCCAGGTCACCCAAAGGATCTAATTTAAGTTCACGCAAAAGTGTTCCTTGCAAGTCAAAAGTCAGCACGAGCGTCTCTTGCGATTTGAAAGGTCCTCTACGTCGGAGAACTACCTCCAATGCGGCTAGTTCTGGAAGCTTTAGGATCTGAACGACATGGGATTCATTGCCATAAATCCCCTGTACTGTTTGGACAGTTTTTTCTTCCAAAGAAAGAATCTGGACCACCGGACGAGCATCTGCATTGCCCATAAAAATCGCCTTCTTGTCCAACACCAAAAATTCGACAAGGTCCATAGGGAGCAAGTTATCAGCTGCATATTCCATCCCTACATGGGTGCTCAAATCTAGGTGAAGCACATACTTGTCTGACGCAGCATCAACCCCCTTGGCAAACAATACATACAATTGATCTTCATCAATGTCATAGCCAATCATGTCAAAACCTGCTTTAACCTTTACCTCTTTGATGGTATCGGATTGGAGTAGATCGGAACTGAGAAAATATTCAAATACAAGATTTGCATTTAATTTTCTTTGTTGGAAAGTTCGAAAAGCCACTAGACCTGAAGGGATCCGCATCAATTCATAGATCCGCTCATACGATTCTGCAGGAACCTCAGTCCGCTCCTTAAACTGCAGCTGCGCCTCCAACGGAAAGGCTAGGAGCCCTAAAAAAAGGACAAGAATAAACCTCTTCATGAACTTAGGATCTGAATCAACTGATATGCTTCTTTGCTGAGGGAATGTACAGAAAGGCGCGACTGCTTGAGCAGGGAAATTTCAGCTAAGCTGGGTTCAGACTGCAGCCGACTCAGGGTTACTGGATTGGATAAGGGCTGAATAGCTTGAAGCTTTACAGCAACCCAAGCTTCATCTTGGGGATCCGGAAATGCGGACTGGGACACCTGGGCAAGGCCTACCAGGGCTTTTTCAGTTCCGGAATGGTAAATAAGCACTTGATCGCCTTGCTTCATTAGATTCAGATTATTTCTTGCTTGATAATTCCGCACCCCATCCCAAGTGTCCTCTCCTCTAAGTTCCAAATCTTTCCAAGAATAGGTGCTGGGTTCTGTTTTTACAATCCAATAGTGCATGCTTCTTATTTTTCTGGCTCAACCATTTTACAACTTCTTCAAAGTTGGTACGTCTTTACAGGGAAGTTAGTTTTCAAGCGTTTAAATTGAAACTATATTTGTCAACATTTGTGTTGAAAACCCACTAAAAATAAAAATTTTGGATCACAAGGCTATTCTAAACCGACTCAAGCTGTGCATTCAGCTCCTGGAACTTCACGAGGAAAACCCCTTCAAAATCAGGAGTTACCAAGGAGGATTGAATGCCTTGGAGCGTTTGGACCAAGACCTGATGGCACTAAGCTCCCAGGACTTGGCGGCTATCCCCGGTATTGGGAAAAGCATTCTTGAGGCGATTCAATCACTCAAAGAAACTGGTTCATTCCCCACCTTGGATGCACTTCTGGAGCAAACTCCCTCCGGCGTATTGGATATCCTCCAAGTGAAAGGCTTGGGACCCAAAAAAGTTCAGGTATTGTGGAAGGAGCTCGGGCTTACCTCCACGCACGAACTCATGGAAGCCTGCCAAAGTGGAAAAGTAGCCCAAACGAAGGGCTTTGGTGAAAAAACACAAGAAACCATCATTCAAAGTCTATTATTCAAAGCATCCACTTCCGGAAAGTGGCTTTATGCCGATATCGAAGAGACCATTCTTGGGATAGCAGAGCAACTGAAGCAAGTTCTTCCTAAAGCCCAAGTGCGTGTAGTGGGCGACTTTGCACGAAGAATGGAAATCCTGACTGAAGGGGAATTTTTGATTGCCTCGGAAGACCTAGTAGCCCCCAAAATCAGCTTGAGCCAAGTTGAGGGAATCGTTTGGGACAAGCCAAACTCTGGACCCATGACCTGGAGAGGGAAATTGGAAGAGCCAGAACTACAGCTTGTCATTCACTTTTGTAGCCTAGAGGAACTTGCTTCCAAGGAAATGCTTTTTGTGGCCTCCAAAGCCCACCTCGGTACTTGGGTAAACGAGCAGGAGACGGTAGGGGAACTGATTCGGAAATCAAAATTTGAATGCGAAGCGGAATTTTTTCAACTAAATAACATGCAGTTTATCCCTCGAGAAATGCGTGAAGGCATGGGGGAAGTGGAGATGGCAAAGGCAGGAACGCTGCCAACGCTACTCGAAAACAGCGACCTCAAAGGCATCCTACACAACCATTCCACCTACAGCGATGGCCAACACATGCTCCGGCAGATGGCCGAGTACTGCAGGGACTTGGGCTACGACTACCTAGGCATCTCCGATCACAGCCGAACAGCGAGCTATGCAGGTGGCCTGGAAATTGAAAAGGTAGCCAAGCAGCATGCAGAAATCGATGCGCTCAATCAAGAAATGGCACCTTTCCGCATCTTCAAAGGCATCGAATCGGACATCCTTCCCGATGGGAGTTTGGACTACCCCACTGAAGTCTTGCAGAGCTTTGATTTCATTGTTTCTTCCGTACACTCTGTACTCAATATGGACCTCAAGCGTGCTACAGATCGCTTGCTTACCGCCATTCACAACCCCTACACCACGATCTTGGGTCACCCCACAGGGAGGTTATTGCTACGAAGAGAAGGCTACCCCATTGACCACAAGGCCATCATCGATGCCTGTGCAGATAAGCAGGTGGTGATCGAAATCAACGCCAATCCTTGGAGATTGGACCTAGACTGGAGATGGGTTCGCTACGCGGTTGAACAAGGAGTGATGCTCTCCATCAATCCAGATGCGCATAAAATGGAGGGCTTTGCCGACATGCAATACGGAGTATGGATCGGCCGTAAAGGAGGACTTACCAAAGAGTTAACCCTCAATGCACTTTCTGGAAAAGAACTAGCCAGCTATTTTGAAGCTCGCAAAGCGACAATCTAAAAAGTCCCCGAATGAACTCGAATTGATCTCATTTGGGGATCTTTCTTTACCTTTGCCGAATACTCCTAGCCTATGAAATGGTCCTCCCTACCCGAACCCGTATTGCTCCAGCGCTCCTTCCTTTTTGGAATTACGGGGATTTTGCTGGGTACCCTTTCCTTGCTCAACACCAAACTCCAACTTCTTGACGCCCCCATGGGTCCGCTGAATGGTGTGAGCTTGCTGCTCCAGTTTTTTGGTTTAGGCTTGGCCGTGATAGTTTTGAGACGTCCTAAGGTACCCGTAGAGTTCAAAGAAAAGTCACAATTGATGATTCTTATCCTCGCGGTAGCCCTGTTGTTTTTTATTTTTTCGCTCTAAGTAATTCAACCACAGGCCTTTTTCTTCCGTATCTTTTGGTGAGGGAAAAGAAAATTGGAAAATTTTCCTTACTCCCTGCAACCTTTCCTTTGCTCCGTGCATCTACCTTTTTGAAAGTTAAACCAAATGCAATTACCTCCCCATTTCTCCGCTGAGGAAGAACTGATCGCGGGATGTCTATCTGGAAACAGGCAGGCCCAGCGTCAGCTCTACGATACCTACTCCCGGAGATTTATGGCGATCTGCATGCGGTACCTCAAAGATCAAGAACAAGCGGAGGATGTGATGATCCAAAGCTTTATGAAAATCTTTGAAAAACTTCCCCAATTCCAAGGAAAAGGGAGTTTTGAGGGATGGATGAAGCGGATCGTGGTCACACAAGCACTGATGACGATTCGAAGCAACCGCCACCTCGCACTTTCGGTTTCTTTGGAAGAAGCAACGGACAACTTGGAGTCCACGGCCGAACTTACCCAGCTGGAGGCAGCAGAACTGATGGATTTGGTGCAAAGCTTACCCTTGGGTTACCGAACCGTATTCAACTTATTTGCGATTGAAGGGTATTCGCACCAAGAAATCGGAGAGCTCCTCGGAATCACGGAAAGCACCTCCAAATCCCAACTCAACCGCGCTCGAAGCGTGTTGAAAGAAAAAATTACGAGTCTTCAACTCCAACCCAAAATTACGCATGGCTAAATCAGACGAAGTATTGGATCGGGTTTTTAGAGAAAAACTCGAGAACCAGGAATCTGCTCCAAGCCCAGCAGCTTGGGACAAGCTGGAAGCCCAATTGGATGCAGCGAAGCAACCGAAGAAAAGTTCCTGGTGGGCAATCGCTGCGGCGATGCCTTTGCTACTAGGCCTTGGGTACCTAATCTGGTCCCAAGCACCGCAAGCAGAACAGGAAAACTCCCTTGCAGCTATTGAAGAGGTGTCGACTAGTACTCCTGTATCGGTATCACCTGTTGAAGCCGAAACTGTGGTATCCGAAGAAGTCCAAAAACCGGTATCCCTAGCTGAAGCAAGCACTTCTCGTGCCAGTAAGCCAATTCAAAAGTCAAGCTTTTCTAAGGAAAATTCAAAAGAGGTCAATTTGGGAAATGTCGTGGCTGAGGCTATTTCTTTCCCTAGTCTGCAAACGGCAGCAGCGGTAGAAGTAAATTCCGTTACCGAGTCCAAGACCTTGCTAACTCCTGAGCCTACTCAAACTACTCCTTCACCAAGTACCTCACAACCCACCTTGGCAGATACCGAAGAGATTGATGGATATCGAATTCGAATTTTCTCCGATGGATTGAAAAAAGAAGAAGCCCCCAACAAAAACTTGATCACGGAACTCGGAAAAACAGTTGGTCAGGTGGAAGGGCTCCTCGGCAAACTGGATGAGGAATTTTTAGAAATTCAAGATAAAAAAGATCGATTTTTCTCTTCCCTAACGAGCAGAAAAACCTCTTCAATCGAAAAGCAATAAAACTAAACCAAGTATACGTAAACAGCAGAACCCATGAAAAAATTAGTGCTCCTACTCGCTTTTTTAGGATGTGCCTTCCTGGCTGAGGCCAAGACCAATCCTGAAACAACCCTAAAAACGATGATCCCAACGCTCAAAGACTCCGTAGTCATTGAATTTGGCAAGGCAGGAAGAATCGTAATTATGGTCGAATCCCTAGCCGATTTCGAGAAATTGAAGGGAATGAACATCAATCAAATCATCAGTGAACTTGGCGTCAAGGAAAACAAAGAAACAG
>CAZPKI010000054.1:0-11469 GCA_964587015.1 uncultured Limnohabitans sp. | reverse complement strand
GCTGAACTACCACTCCGTTTCCCTTCACTTTTGAAGTGGTGCAAAGGTAGAAAAAGGGAACTTATCCGCAATAAATCAACTTTATTTTTTTAAGAATGTGGAAGTATCTCCTTCGCTATCAAACAAATAAATATGGTTTTGGCAGCATCAAACGGCACGCTGGTCCACTAGGACCTGTACATTGGGGTGCAACCAAAGGAAGGATGCTGGAAATTGTCCAGAAACGTTGGGTTCCTGCAAGCGCTCAAACGCTTCTTTTTTGCCCGATCCCGCAATAAATAATAGAATGAGTTTGGATTGCATAATTCCCCGAAGCCCAATGGTCATTCCAAAACTCGGCGGTTGCTTCAAGGTCTTCAACATCCCGTTGGCTAAAGTAGATGGGGCTAATTCACATACATGATACGGAAGTTTATGAACTTCTAATGGTTCATTGAGCGCAATATGACCATTGACTCCAATTCCCAAAATACAGATATCCAAGGGCCCCTCTTGCTCCATAACCTGCTCCATGTGGAAGCAAGCCCCTTCAGGATCTGAAGTATCTGGGTCAATGGTCCAATAGCGATCCGCGGTAATTCCCATGGGCTGCACAAATTTTTGTTGTACATCCAATTCAGAGGTAAATGGGGAACCTGGTTCCAAGCCTCCCCACTCGTCTAGCTTGATCACACGGAGCTGGTCCCCAAATTCAGGATGCACTTCCTTGTAGGCCGCTAGTTTGGAATAGGCGCCGGCTGGTGATCCACCACTGGCAACACAAAACAAAAGATCAGGCTTTTTTTCGATCTCTTTTTTGATCAATTCAAATCCTTCGGTACTCATTGACTCAAAGTCAGAAAAAAAATGAAAGTTCATGCCTGCTGTTTTTGGTTGGTTATGGGTTAAAATTAGTGGGATAAATGTATTACTTCCTCCGGTTCAAACACAAAAATTAGGTTTAGAAAACTTCCTCCCATCAATTAATTTTCTCCATATCCAAAACCCTTCTTATCTTACTTTTCAATTTGACTAGTATCTAAATTCTACTTATGAAAAGACCTCACCTACTCCTCTTACTAGTGCTGCTCGGAATTGGGCATCCACTACTTGCCCAGAAAAAAGCTCCCGTAAAAGTAAACCCACTCAAAACGGCGGTACAGCAAACCATTGATGCACAATTTGCAGAAATGACCGAACTGAGTGATAAGATTTGGTCTTTTGAAGAAATCGCATTCCAAGAGACACAATCTTCCGCCGCACTTTCTGCATATGCCGAAAAGTTGGGCTTTAAAGTTACCCGAGGTGTAGGAGAAATTCCTACTGCCTTTGTCGCCGAATATGGCTCAGGAGCCCCAATCATCGGTATTATGGGTGAATTCGATGGCCTTCCTGGCTTATCCCAAAACAAAGTTCCTTTCAAAAGTCCTTTACATGCTGGAGCACCTGGCCATGGATGTGGTCACAATCTTTTTGGCGTAGCCTCTTTGGGTGCTGCTTCCGCCATCAAAGATTTGATTGCCTCGGGTCAACTAAAGGGAACCATTCGTTTTTACGGTACCCCTGCAGAAGAAAAATACTTCGGCAAGCTTTGGATGATTCGAGCAGGATTGATGAATGATGTAGACATCATGATGGACTGGCACCCTGCCGATGAAACCAAAACTGAAGTTCAAAAAGGACTGGCCTTAGTGGACTTCTTAGTGGAATTTAATGGACAAACTGCACATGCTTCCGGTGATCCTTGGAATGGAAGATCTGCTTCCGACGCCCTTGAATTGTATACCAATGGAATCAACTACTACCGAGAGCACATCAAACCTACAGTACGCATTCACTACCATATCCAAGATGGTGGTAAGGTAGTCAATGTGGTACCCGATTACAGCAGATTGTGGGTTCGGGTCCGAGACACCAGCAGAGAAGGTCTTTTGCCCGTTTGGAAGCAAGTGGAGAAAATGGCATCTGGCGCAGCGATTATGGCCAATGTAGATCATAAAGTTACCTTGGTTTCAGGGGTACATGAAATTTTGGTAAACCGTACCGGTTCGGCCGTGATGCAAAAAAATATTGAAGCATTGGGAGCAATCTCGTATACCGAAGAGGAACAAGCTTTTGCCAAAAAAATTCAAGAGGCCAACGGCAAACCGCAAGTAGGTGTGATTTCTGAAATTAAGCCAATGGAAGAGACCCAAGAACACAGCATGGGTGGAAGTACCGATGTGGGTGATGTAAGCTGGGTAGTGCCTACCATCCGAATGGGTGCTACGGTAGCTCCAACCGGAACTCCGTGGCACTCTTGGGCTGTGGTAGCCTCTGTAGGCATGTCTATTGGCCATAAAGGCATGGGCTATGCTTCTAAAGCCCTAGCCATGACCATGGTGGACCTCTATCAAAACGAAGTGTTGCGAAACGAAATCAAAACTGAATTCAAGCAAAAGAAAGGAGACTATGTCTACAAGGGTATCGTACCCGATGGACCTCCCCCATTGAAATCGGGATATTAAAAAGTATGATTATCCGCAATCATGCCAGTAGCACAGCTCTCCTATTTAAAACATGCGGATAATTGTTGACAGACCACAGTCAACGGTCCACTGCTCACCTAATTGAACCTCAAACCTTTTTTTCTCTGGTTAGTGGTGAAAAAGCGGATAATCAGATTAAAAAAATTGGCCCTCTGTCACTCCTAGATCAGAGGGCTTTTTTTGTCCTAACTCATTGATTTTCTTTTTTTTTAAACTTATTTCTAGGTTTCTAGTTTGGTATCTGTAAACACTAAAAAACTATTCCAATGAAAAATTTCAAACTAGTAACTTTTGCCCTTTTGGGTTTTGCTGCTACCAGCTTAGTAAGTTGCAATGCTCCTAAGGAAGAAGCAACAGACGAAACTGCTGTTGACTCTACCACACTTGTAGTAGAAGAAGTAGCACCAAACACTGTTGTAGATATCGCAGTAGGATCTGCTGATCACACGACTCTTGTCGCTGCTGTAACAGCTGCAGGCTTAGTGGAGACCCTTAGCGGAACAGGTCCTTTCACTATTTTTGCTCCAACAAATGCTGCTTTTGATGCATTGCCAAAGGGCACAGTAGAAGGTCTTTTGAAGCCTGAAAGCAAAGATAAATTGACTTCTATCCTTACCTACCACGTTGTAGCTGGAAATGTATTGTCCTCTCAGTTGACAGACGGTCAGAAAGTAAAGACTTTGAACGGTCAAGAATTGACTGTAGCGATCAAAGGTGGTGTAGTAACCATCAATGGCGCGAAAGTGATCGCCGCTGATCTTGCAGGTAGCAATGGCGTCATCCACGTGGTGGATGGTGTGATCTTACCTAAGTAAGTTTCGGGATTAACCTGATTTAAAAGTCGGCTTTACTAGCCGACTTTTTTTTTGTGCTTTCGCCAAGACTATTTGAATTTTACTTAGTTTTCAAATCCAGCAAGTATCAAAACTCATTACCTAATTTCAATCCTGATTTACAGCTGATCCCTAATTTATTATGAAAAAAACCACTTTTATCGTATTCCTAGCCTTGGTTTTTCAAGTAGCTACACAGGCACAAACTAGTTCCTCCAAACAGGAGACTTTTGAAATCCATCAACTCATCCAAGAGTCTTTTGATTCCTTATTTTCTGGCTACCACGCAGACCTGGTAGAGCGGTATTACAGTCCTGATTTTTTATTGCTTGAACAAGGGGAAGTTTGGGATATGGATTTTATCAAATCCTACCTTATTGAGCGAAGCCTAAAGAATAACCCCGTAATCCGTACTAACCGATTTGAATTTATTAAAACCGAAATATTCGGAAATCGAGCCTGGGTAGCGTACCACAATTATGCCACCTTCACCAAAGAAGGAGAGGCTCCGAGAGAAGTATATTGGCTCGAGAGTGCGGCTGCCCTAAAAACAGACCAAGGTTGGAGATTGGAACTATTGCACTCCACCAGAGCTGAACTCCCAAAAAAATAGGTAGACTCTTTCAAAAGCCTACTGCAACAGGTAGGTTATTTTGTAAAAAGTTTCTCTAAAATCTTATAGGTGATCAGGTACGTAGGACGAACACCATCCATTCCCAATGCGCCTGAAGCGAGCGTACTGCCAGTTTCTAGCGGATTATCTGATGCGTAATAGGCATACAGCACTTTAATATTGGATCGAATGTTGGATCTGATTTTGGAGGCAGACTGGATGGCTTTCTGGTAGTGCGCTCCTTCCATCTCCAAACCTACAGCCTTCCAAGAGGATTCCATAAAGTAAGTAAGGATATCCCGATTTTGAAGGGAAGTTCCCAATACTGTGATCATGGAGCCTTCGTATACGCCCAAACCATAGCCCTTAAAATCGGACTTTTTCAATTCATTGCGGAAAGGATAATTGTCGGCAGTACCCTCAAACACATGCGCCGTAGGTACCATCAAATCTCCCTTTCCTCCATGTAGAATCCCTGCTTTACCCATGATTGAGGTGGACACCACATTCAAAGGGTATTTGGTTCCATCCTTGGTGTACGGCTTCAGCAATTCATCGAAGCATTCGTAGGCCTGCTCTCCAAAGGCATAATCCATCACCACAAATACCGGACGCTTTTCCTTTTCTATGGGTAAAACTACTCCAGGAATAAGCGTGTCAATGTCCATTTGCGCGGTATCAATGAGTTGCGCACCAATATTGGTTCCAGACTCATCGGGAAGGTCTATGAATCCCTGCTTTTCCGCAAAGGCTAAAATCTTCTTACCTTGGTTGTTTTTTGCCTTGATGGAAATCTCCGTAGCCACTTGTTCGATTTCTTCAAAACTTCCCGCCCCGAGCGCTTGATGCGCATAAATCGTATTTACCACACTATGCATGTTGGCGGAGATGATGTGAATGGGACGATGGATTAAGTTTCTCTCAAGGAGAGCCTCCTTGATTCGATTGGCCCAAAGCTCCCCATACACGTGGTGACCTACACGCTCTCGAAGGGTGGCTGAGAAACTAATTTCACGATCAAAGCCTTGAATCGATTCCTCCATGGATAATTTACCCAGGTGGTAAACAATGGAAAACAGGCTGTTGGAATTGCTGCTCTCGGCAAACTTCTGTACTGCATGTAGCGTCTCTTCGTAAGTTCTACCGATAATATGGCTTAGGTAGGCCGCAGCACTTTCAATTCCCAACTCCTCTCCCAACTTTTCCTTTCGGACAAACTCCTCCAGCATCTTCCAATTGGAAGAGATCTTACCTTTGGGATCTGTACTATTTTGTTGGATTTTTCGAGACTCAATGTAGAGAAAAGTCAAGTGAGTCAATATGTCATAAATATCTGATCTTCCGCGAGTCATCTCCACATACATAATCTGTTCATCTAAGCGATAACAGTTGCGTTTTCTTCTGGGAGGCACAATCGGTTTGAGGTGAGATGTTTCGTAGCCTTCCCTACTGATCAGGCGTACAAATCGGCATTCTTCGATTCCTTTTGGAAGGCGTTCCATGACATAGAGTAAGCCATCCAATTCTATTTTCTCGGGGTCTGTTAACTTTCCATAGATCTCAGGACTCAGCACCATCAAGGCCTGAATTAAACCTTCACCAGAGACACCCATGGGCTTGTAGCTACCCCGATTAAACAGGTGACGCATCGTAATGTACAAGCGTTCAATTGCTGCCCTGGATTCTTGTGCTCTAGTTCTATGCATGACGTTTTTTTTAGCGATCAGATCTGAAACCTTTCTCTCAAAATCAACTTAGTCAATTTTATTGTGGTGAAGAAATCATTTTTCTTGATTGAATTTAGCGTTCAGTCTCTTGCGGAAATATATTCCTTCTAATTCAACAATCCTTCAAAAGAGAGGTGTTTGAAACTAAATTCAACACGATAAATTCTTCAAAATTACGATTTTTTAGGACAATGAAGAAAAAAACAATGCTTAAACAGGGAAAATCAGGTTTTAAACCCTATTTGAACGATTAAAATCGCCTATTTGATCCAGAAATTCGAGTCGCTATTTCAGGAGGTTTTTAAAAAGTTGCTGCAGTTTTTCTACTTTCGGCCGCACCACATATTGACAATAGGGTTGCTGCTCATGCAAGGCATAGTAATTGTGATGGTAGGCCTCCGCTGGATAGAAATTGGAAAAAGGAGTAATCTCAGTTACAATCGCTGAAGAGTAAATCCCCGACTGCATCAATTTATCTTTCAAGTTGCTCGCAAGATCTCTTTGGACTTCTTTTAGATAAAAAACTGCTGAACGATACTGTGGCCCTAAATCTGCTCCTTGTCTGTTTAAAGTGGTAGGATCATGAGTGGCCCAAAATACCGCCAACAAGGTTTCCAAACCGATTTGCTTTGGATCAAAAATCACCTGAATCACTTCCGCGTGTCCAGTCCTACCTGTACAGATTGCTTCATAACTGGGTTGCTCCACGATGCCACCAGCGTACCCTGGAATCACCCCTTTCACTCCCTCCAATCGCAAAAAAACAGCTTCTGTACACCAAAAACAGCCTCCCCCCAATAGGATTACATCCAGTCCATCCGGACAAACTAATTCTGTTTTCGGGAGTATGAGGGGATTGTTCATCTTATTTTAATTTGAAGACTTAACGATAAAAACAACATTTAGTTTATCCAATGTGATCCTACCAAGAGCGCCGTTTAACTAAATTCGAAAAGAAAATTGAGGAATTCGCTTGAAGTTCTATTTTTGATAATAAGTTGGTTCTGATCTCAATTTCTCGAGCTTCAAAACTTACCAAGCTATTGTACCACTAATCCTCTAAAAAGGATTTATAAATAAAAATCTGCAAGAACACTTCTTGCAATTTGTAGTTTTCTACTTAAAGTTTAACCAATTAAAGAATGAACAAACAATTTCTAAAGGCAGGAATGCTGGGATTGTTGGTCGCAGGATGGCTCAGCCAAGCTGCAATGGCACAAAGTGATCCGACGGGGAAACGTAGGGTTACGAGCACCTATGCCATTACCAATGCCACGGTATACAAAGCTCCAGGTGACCCTGGAAGTAAAGCCACCATCCTTATCAAAGACGGCGTTATTTTAGGAGTGGGCAACTCCCTTACGCTACCCAAAGAAGCTAAAATCATCGCCGGCGATTCCCTATTTGTCTATCCAGGCTTTATTGATGGAGCTGGAACGATGGGCATCACCAAGCCTAAGGATGTGGAGCGTCCTAAAGATTTTGTTTCCTCCAATCCGGCCGATGAGATCGCAGGGATCACCCCTTGGAGATCGGCATCTGATACGTACACTGCTGCAAGCACTCAAGTAGACGACTGGAGAAAAGCGGGTTTTACATTGAGTCAGGTAGTTCCTGATGGAGGCATGCTACCTGGTAAAACTGCCCTTGTACTACTTGGAGATGGTAAAGCCAACAATTTTTTGAAACTAAACACTGCCCTAGCTGCCAATTTCAGAAGTTCTAGAGGCATGTACCCAGCTACCCTTGCAGGTGTAATGGCTAAGTTTCGAGACATCTACCAAAACACTACCCTAGTACTAGAGCACGAGCGACTATTCACCTTTACAGCAGGAGTCAAAAGACCACAGGCTACTCCAACACAAACAGCCATGATGCCGGTAGTTCAAAAGCAATTGCCTGTACTTTTCGCTGCGAGTTCTGAACTTGAAATCCGCCGTGCATTGGCCCTACAAAAAGAATTGGGATTCAAATTGATCCTTACGGGCTTAGAAAATTACGAAACCGTAATCGATGCAATTAAGGCATCCGGTACCCCCGTTCTAATAAAGTTGCAGGTACCCGACGACAAGTCCATCAAAGCACAAAAAGCAGAAGGCGTTACCGAAGCCACCAAAGCGCAATATGCCCGAGTGAAGGAATCCTACGACAAGGCACTGAAGCAAGCGGCTCAATTGGAAAAGGCTGGGATTTTGTTTGGATTCAGCACTGCAGATGCCAAGGCAGCAGATGTACAAAAAACCTTGAAGGCTATGCTAGACAATGGATTAAGTCAAAAAGCAGCTTTTGCGGCGCTAACTACTAATCCGGCAGCAATATTGGGCGTAAGTGGATTGGTTGGAACTCTTGAAAAAGGAAAACTAGCCAATCTGGTATTGACTACAGATACACTTTTCAAGGAAGAGGCACAAATCAAACACGTGATTGCGGATGGCTATGTTTTTGATTACGAAATCAAGAAGAAAGCTGTAAAGGCTGAAACTAGCGCAAAACCTGAAGCGGCTCCCAATGCAGTACAAGTGGAGGGGGTATGGGAATACACCTCAGAAACTCCCGCAGGAAGTTCAGGAGGAGAAATTACCTTGAAGCGTGAAAACGGGGCATTGGGTGGGACCATCACCTATGATGACCCAACTGGGTCTGGAAAAGCGTCCGCTCCAATCAAAAATGCGAGCCTAACTGGAAAAAACCTCAGTTTTGAATTTGATGTAGCCGCAGGAGGCATGAGCCTAACGGTGACTATTTCGGGAGAAATCAACGGAAAAAACATGGATGGTTCCTTGTCTGTACCGCAAATGGGCTCTTTCCCTGTAAAAGCAACACTTTCTTCACCTAGCCAAGCGAACTAAACATGAAAAAGCACATTTACCTTATCGCTGCGTTTCTCGGATTGGGTGTAGGGATTTCCCAGGCACAAGTCCAAAAGGGCAGTGTTTTGATAAAAAATGCGACCGTGCTCACGGTCACAAAAGGCAACCTTGAATCTTCGGATGTATTGGTTCAGAACGGAATCATCACACAGCTTGGAAAAAATCTTACCGCTCCAGCTGGCGTAACTACGATCGATGCTTCAGGCAAGTACTTGATGCCAGGCATCATTGATGCGCACTCTCACGTGGGATTGGATGTAGTGAATGAAGCTTCTGCTCCCATCACTTCAGAAATTCGCATGAAGGATGTGGTCAACCCTACTGAAATTGGTATCTACCGTGCCTTGGCAGGTGGCGTAACTGTTTCGCATGCCATGCATGGCTCCGCCAATGTGGTGGGTGGACAAAATGCTACCCTAAAGCACCGTTGGGGAAGCATGGATCCTGCAGACATCATCATGCAAGATGCACCACGTACCATCAAATTTGCTTTGGGTGAGAACCCAACGCGTGTACACGGCAGAGGCAATGGCATACAACCCCGTTCTAGAATGGGTGTGGAAGCAGTGATTAGAAATGGATTTAATGAAGCCATCCAATACAAAAAAGCATGGGAGACTTACCAGCTTGCCAAAAATCAAAAAGGCAATACCACTCCTCCCCCCGCTTACAGCGAGCGTCTTCAAACGCTAGCGGATATCTTGGATGGTAAAATCATCATCCATTGCCATTCCTATCGTGCCGATGAAATCTACATGCTGATCAATGTCATCAAAGATTTCAACATCAAAAAGGTGGTATTCCAACATACCAACGAAGGATTTAAAGTTGCCCCTGAAATTGCCGAATACACCATGGGTGCATCGGTATTTGCGGATTGGTGGGCTTATAAGATGGAAGTGTATTATTCCACTGCCTTTAATGCTGCCATCCTTCAAAAAAATGGAGCCCTTACTTCCATCAATTCGGATTCCGCAGAACTTATTCGTCACTTGTACCATGAGGCTGCCAAAACTCAGCGATATGGAGGTTTGACCGATGAGGAAGCCTTAGCCATGATCACTATCAATCCAGCCAAGCAATTGGGAATAGAGGATAAGGTAGGTTCCATTGAAGTGGGAAAGCAAGCAGATCTAGTCATTTTTGAAGGGCATCCCCTTTCTTCTTACGCGGTTCCTCAAATGACCTTTGTAGATGGTGTCAAGTACTTTGACATCAAAAAAGATAACAACGATCAGCGCCAATGGGTAGCAGCTACTGAGATGGTAGAACCTATTTTCTTGAGAGCCAATGAAGAAGCCCACCGTTGCATGCAGGATGTCGATGCCTACTTTGAAGCATTCCAAGGAGCATTCTTGAAAGAAAAACACTAATCACCCCGAAAATTCACTCGAATATGAACCGAATGTATAAAACCTTTTGTGCCCTACTATTTGCCCTACTCCCCGTGGTGGCAATGGCCCAAATTGACGGGGAATTTGTAAAACCTCGCAATGGAAAATTCTTATTAAAAAACGCGACTGTAGTTACGGTCACCAAGGGAACGCTTGCCAATACCTCCGTTTTATTGGAAAATGGCAAAATTTCCAAGGTAGGCACCAACCTTTCCTCCGATGGAGCAGAGGTGATCGATTGTACTGGCCTATTTATCTATCCAGGAATCATCGACGGCGGAACCCGCCTAGGATTGGTGGAAGTGAGCTCAGTACCTGAGACCGTAGACTATGCCGATGTGGGCAATGTCACGCCGAACATGCAGGCCTTGACCACGGTCAATCCAAATTCTGAGGCCATTGGTGTGACCAGAGTATCCGGTGTCACTACCGTGCTTACCGTGCCTTCGGGAGGACTATTCCCAGGTACCGCAGCATTGATCAACCTGAATGGCTACACTCCAGACCAAATGTATGGTGGCTTTAAGGCGGTTGCCATGATCTTCCCTAACTCGGGAAGACGTGGTCGTTTTGACCGCAGGTCAGATGAGGACGTCAAAAAAGATGGTGAAAAGGCTCTAAAAGAAGCTAACGACATCTGGAATAATGCCAAATCTTACCTTGAACTCAAAAAATCAGGAGCCACACTTGCTTACTTCCCTGAAATGGAGCAATTGTCCAAAGTTATTTCGGGCGAACTCCCGCTACTAATCGAGGTTAATGCAGCTTCAGATATCCAACAAGCCATCAAGTGGGTGGAAGGAAAAAATATCAAAGTGATCTTTACAGGTGTTGCCGAAGGCTGGCGTGTGGCTGACGAAATTGCCAAAGCCAAGATTCCAGTGGTTACTGGCCCTGTTCAGGACCTACCTACCCGCTCATCGGATCGCTACGATGCTCCCTATGCAAATGCAGGATTACTTGCAAAGGCAGGTGTGAAAGTGGCACTTCGTACAGATGATGAGGAAAATGTGAGAAACCTACCTTTCCATGCTGCCTTTGCTGCAGCCTATGGACTAGGTAAGGAAGAAGCATTGAAGGCCGTAACCATCAATCCAGCAGAAATCTTCGGTGTGGCAGACCAATACGGATCTGTAGAAGCTGGAAAACGTGCTAACCTCATTGTTTCCACCGGTGATCCATTTGAGACTAGATCACAAATAATCCACGTATTCATCGATGGGTATCGAATTCCAATGTCCAACAGACACATCCGCCTCTACCAGGAGTTTTTGGAAAGATCCCCAGGATTGAAAACCAATTAAAACTACAGGCCATGGAAAAAACCCATGGCCTTTTTTATTTCCTTGTGGAAAATTCTAACTTGAAGGTTCCCCAAGAAGTATTTTAAGGAATCACCTACAACTAATGAAACAAAAACTACTTTACCTCGCTGCCGCATCTCTCCTTTCCTTGAATGTTCAGGCACAACAAGATGGATTTTTTACATCCAAACTTGCAACCCAAAAGAAATTTGAGGCAGACT
>CAZPKI010000053.1:6658-11500 GCA_964587015.1 uncultured Limnohabitans sp. | reverse complement strand
TCTTTTTTCTATGTGCCTCCTATGTGGTTTTTTCTAAGCACTGTTACAAGAATAGTAAGTGCCCAAGCGCGTTTAGCATCCTGTCCGCCATGGTGGACAGGAAGGCAAGAGCCAAGACAATAATATTAAGCCACATGGGTTTTCTAGGTGTCTCCTCCTAGGTTAGCAATCGATTAAAGAATCACCTAATTGGAAAATAAATTTAGTGCAAGTAGTGGACCCTAATTTCAGGAAAGGGCAGAAATACCCTTTGGGTCTACCCACAAGCTTTCTTACCTTCGCATGCACAAACAGGAAAGCCATGGCCTTAAAAACAAAAGTAAAAATCAACCGAATTACAAATCTAACCGATGCAAGGTATTGCTCTGGGATGTATGTTGATATTTTGGGTTTTAGCTTGGAAGAGGGTTCCCCTCATTACGTTTCTCCAACGCAGTTTCAGGAGATTACGGGCTGGATTTCCGGGATAGATTACGCAGCAGAATTTGTAGAATTGGATGCTTATTCCATTGAAAGACTTCTAGCAGACTATCCCAGCATTTCTTGGATCGAGTCGGAGGATTTGGACACTTTGGTTCAACTCGCACCGCTTGGAAAAAAATTAATCTACCGTGTGCAACTAGAAGACTTGGATATACTACTTCCAAAGATTGACCTTCTCCAGGAACATGAAATTACTTTACATGTAACTTCAACTAATAAATCATTAGCAATTGATAATGAATTTAGTATAAATCATTTTTTGAATCAGTTGAACGTATTTTTAGGAGCTGGAATCACTCCAGCAAATGCTAGCTCACTTAGTGAGTTGCCCGAACTGTATGGGTTTGCATTGGATAGTGGGGATGAGATCAAGCCCGGCCTTCGTGATTTTGATCAGTTGGCGGCTATTCTCGAAAACTTGGAAGTAGAGGATTAAAAAAAATCCAAGCACTGGTTAGCGCTTGGATCTTAAATTTCCCCTTTTGCTCAACTATCCCAGAGATCAGTTAAACGGTAGGGACTTTGTGGTCCAGTAAAGAAGCTACCATCCACAAATCGATGACTCGTTCCAATAGCCTGGAGTTGAGCTAGGTCCTCTTCATCCAATTTTAATTCCGAGGCGGAAAAGTTTTCGAGGATACGTGCCTGATTTATTGATTTAGGAATTACAGCTATTTCTCTTGCAATAGACCAGGCAATAAGCACCTGCCCTATACTCACTTGATGCTTTTCCGCTATTGCCCGCACAAGGGTATCCTCTAATAGTTTGGGGTCGTGTTGATGCTTTTCTGCACGAGAATCTGGTGAACCTAAAGGCGAATAGGCAGTCACTAAAAGCCCATTTTCTTTACAAAAAGATACCAATTTCTCCTGTGGCAGGTAGGGATGCAGCTCCACTTGATTCATCTCTGGTCGCTGTCCTGGTAAGGCAAATAATTCTTTAAGCTTTGCTTGGTTGAAGTTGGAAACGCCAATGTGCTTTGCAAGCCCATTTTTATTTTGATCCTGCATCGCTTCCCAAGTTTGACTCAAAGGCACATCTTGATAGGTATAATACTCTTCGCGTTGGGTAGCAAATCCCACACCTGATTTGTAGGCAATGGGCCAATGAACCAAATACAAGTCCAGGTAATCAAGCCTTAAATCGTCAAGGGTTTTCTCCAATGCAGGCCGCACATCTTCAAACCGATGAGCATTGTTCCAGAGCTTTGAAGTAACAAAAAGATCGGAGCGCTTAACCATTCCTTCTGCAAGTGCATCTGCTATCCCCTGCCCTACTTCACGCTCATTCTGGTAGATGGCAGCACAATCTAGGTGTCGATATCCTGCCTGGATCGCCCAATAAACTGCTTTCCGGACTTCTCCTGGCTTACTTTTCCAGGTACCTAGTCCAAGAATCGGCAGCTGATCTCCATTTTTAAAAGATAAGGTTTTCATGTTCGTAAAAATTAAATTCGATTACTATTCGGTGATCAATAAATCAAATATCAGCTTTTTTTTCAAGATACTTTTGAAATCGATTCATTACCCATAGATGAAGGCGCGCTTGGGTATTGATGTAAATAAACCATGGGAGTCGAGGGGCAAACTCGTGAATGGCAGAAATGATGTACTTGCTATCCAAAACCTCTCGGAACTCAAGCCATCCGTAGTCATACCGCTTGACTAGCCAGCCTCCAGATATGTAAAACAATTGCCTTTGGCTATCGCTTCGATCTGGCACATGAGTTAGCTCTAGCATCGGTTCCTTGTCCCATAGTAAATGAAATCCAAGGACCTCCGTCCCGCGTAACTTACCTCTTATGATGTATTTAAAGAAAAAAGGCAACCAAAGTGCATAGCGTTCTGCTACCCATAGCGCATTGTGCCTTCCTAAATTCGTCATGCGCTGTAACGAGCGAACCGTATTTTTCAAACCCTTTTTGTACTTGAATTTGGGCAATTTAGGTCTTTCAATTGTCGACAACGCAATTTTCACAGCGGCTTCATAGCCCAGGTAATCTATCTCTTTTTCTTTGAACGAATGTATTGGATTGACCACTAAGGTATGTTTCAAACTTTCCACTAGTGGAGACACAAGTTGCGGAGGCGTATTTCCAAATAGCCCAACCCAAAACTTGGAGAAGCCAAGTGAAAATACAGGAACTGAAAATATTAACCTCTTTTTTCCCATCACCTTCGCCGTCCGAGCAAGCATATCCCGATAACTCATCACCTCAGGACTTCCTATTTCAATGATCTGATTGTACACCTGGGAATTGCCAATACAGCTATCTAAAATATCCAAGGTATCCCGCAATGCAATCGGCTGAGTTTGTGAATTGGTCCACTTTGGACACATCAAAATCGGTAGTTTTTGGACTAGGTTTTTGATCATGTCAAAACTAGAGCCTCCAGGACCCACGATGATTGACGCACGGATGGCAGTCAATTTGGCAGTCCGTGAACCAAGGGTTTGTTCTACCTCTAGCCTACTCTTTAAATGCCGTGAAAGATGTTCTTCAGGTTCATCGGGAATCAATCCCCCCAAGTAAATGATTTGCTTGATTCCAGCAATCTCAGCCGCACGACTGAAGTTGTCTGCCAGAATCAGATCAGTATCTTCAAAGCTCCCTTGATTTAATCGAGTGGAGGCTGACATCGAGTGCACGAGGTAAATGGCAACATCTACGCCTCGGAGGGCTTCGGCAGTGGAAGTAATCGAATACAATTCCACCTGTCTCCACTCCACTTCAGGATAGGGATTGGACTTGACCTTTCCTCTACTCAGTCCAATCAAGTTGTAATTTGCTTTATAATGCTCAATAAACCAGCTTCCAATGTACCCACCGGCACCTGCTAAGGCTACAGTGATTTTTTGTGAAGCGGGTGATGGAGAAGTAGAGCTAGACATAATGGAAGAAGATACTATGCTAACTCAATGGGAGATCGAAAGTTTGGATTACTTTACTTACTTGCCAGTTCCAGAGCTTTTGTCGTCGTAAAATATTTAGTGAGCGTGTTAGGTATTTCCCAAGCTGGCAAGTTGCCAGAACGAAGGTAATCCAAGTACTTGGCAGTCACTTGTGCAAAATGTGCCTCGTGCCCGTTGTGGTACTGCGCGGGAACAAGGATTTTGTATTCCCCAGAAGGAAGCGCCTCCAGATCTATCCCCGGGTAGCTTGCTTGTAGCCTGTTCCGAACGGCCTGAGTAAGTTCCTTTGAATCCCCCTGAAGTAATTTCACATAAAGCACAGGTCGGTAGCCTTCCTCTTGGCCTTGGCGGATGATTAAGTTGGCCTTGGTGCCACGCATCAAACTGAAGTGAGTATCGCCAGTACCTTCTGGTGCTTGAAAATCCCACACCACACGAACCTTAGCATGCTTTCCTTTTAGGGTGTACTGGAATTCCCCGTTGCTAAAGACCTCCAGTTTATCCCCATTTAGGTATTTGGTTAAGGGTTCCGAAAAAGTTGATTTTTGGGTTGCTTGTGTAAATTGATTCAATCCCAAAGCTGTCGGCCAAATTTTAGAAGCATATACCTGAATGTCGGTAGTATCCAGTACCTCATTGGGGAAAGCTTCCCATTGGATCAGGTCTACAAGATGCGTAGTCACATCCACGATACCGGTTCCTTCTTTTTCAACATCAAAAAACCAGTCAGGTCGCACCAATGGAACACCCGAAACAGATTTATAAAAATGGTGCACCGACTCTTTGGTGATCGCTGGATCTGCTGCAGTGCCATTTTCTAATACCCCAAAGACCTCTGGAATCATTGATAACTCCCGCTGCAATAGCGTCGTGATTTCAAATCGCTCGGTCATCATGTCGAGCAGGAGCAACTGTTTCTGCTCAGCCATCCGATAAACTTCTTTTAGCTTCTGATAGCCCTTCAAATCAATCACCAGAGGCTTATCGGCATACACATGAATTCCATTACGAATAGCCTCAAGAATGTAATCTATTTTTTGATCGTTCTTTCCAGCGACTACCATTACATTCCCTGGCTTTTGAACGATCATTTGGTCCAAATAGTCTGCTCCAGTATATCCCTTTATTTTCCAGGAAGTGGGAGACTCCGCGCGACTGTTGTAGCCTTGAATGCGCGCCAGATGATCCTTCAATTCAGGACCTTCTGGTGCAAATACATGCAGCGTAGAATCCACTTCTGGGTACATGGATTTGTGGACCAAGCCGGCATGAAAATGGCCAGGATCCAAGGTCATGAACTTTATTTTTTCTTCTGGACTTATCGTCATTTTTGTTAAAGGCTTGATATTGCAGGACGAGCCCAGAAGGGCCAAAAAAACCAGAAAACGCACATGTTTTACCGCCATAAGTTGGTTCTATTTTTCAATAGGGTTATCCTCTTTTTT
>CAZPKI010000053.1:0-6558 GCA_964587015.1 uncultured Limnohabitans sp. | reverse complement strand
CCCCAAGGTCTTCGTTGGCTTCGTTTCAGATAGGTATTTGCTTCAGGATCGTTGACAAACTCTTCTTTAGCAGAATTCCATTCCAGCTTTCGGCCCAACTTCATCGCAATGTGGCTAATCAGGCACACCGAACAGGATCGATGTCCAATTTCTACTGGAGATAGCAATTCAGCTTTGCCCTGGATGGCATCCAGCCAGTTGCCATGGTGGGACGAACTACGGGTAAATCGCAATTCATTTTCTCCAAAAACAGTTTGCAAAAGTTTAGGATCAGAAGCATCCAAAGCCTTAGCATTATTTCCTTGTGCTACTGGGTCTGAAGTCGAAGCCACATAGCTTCCTCTTGAAACCCAAATCCATCCCTCCGTTCCTTCGTATCGAATGCCGTTAGGGTAGCTTCCTGAGGTCAGCATCACCACGCCATTGTCGTAGGAAGCCTTCACCATAAAGTCGCCATGCACATTCCATAATCCGGATCTTGGAAAATCAGCTACAGCCTCAACGTAGCGAGGGCCTACCAATTCCGTATTCATGCCCCAAGCAGCAGAGTCAAAGTGATGCTGCCCCCAACCGGTAATCATGCCCGCACCGTAATTTTCGTGTCGTAGCCAACCAGGTCTACCGTAGTCGTTTTGTGGGTGTACGCCGATTTCGGTGTAGGGAACTTCTGGAGTGGAGCCCAGCCACATGTCAAAATTCAAATTGGCAGGCACCGGCATTGCAGGAGCTTCAGGGCCAGAAGGATCACCTGGCAAACCTATTCGAACGGTATGCAGCTTTCCTATCCTTCCATTTCTCACCAATTCCGCTGCCAAGCGAAACTGCTCGCTAGAGCGCTGTTGCGTTCCTAGCTGCAGCACCACACCGGTTTGTTGGATCACTTCCACCAATTGCCTTCCTTCCTGGATGGTCAAAGAGGTTGGTTTCTGAAGATAGACGTGCTTCCCTGCAAGAGCTGCCTCCATGGCGGGCTGTGAATGCCAGTGGTCTGGAGTAGAAATAATCACCGCATCGATATCCTTGCTTTTGAACAAGTCTCGGTAGTCTCCTACTTGCTTCACATCCAGATAAGGACTTCCCATTTTTTGGGTGTAGTGGCCTTCAATGAATTGCTTTCCTTCAGCCATTCGCTTACTATCTAGATCGGATACTGCTACGATTCGCGCCACATCATGTTTCCATACGCCAGGCAAATCATGATCTCGCGCGATCCTTCCGCAGCCGATTTGGGCAATCTGAATTTTGTTACTGGGTGCATTTTTTCCTAGTACAGAAGCAGGAACAAGGGTTGGAATCCCAAATGCTGCCGTTGCTAGGGCTGTTTTTTTCATAAAATCTCTTCTTTCCATGAGAATTGGGGGTTTATTTCACAAAGGACTTCCAATAATTATCGGCTTCTTGAACTGTCAACTCGCCATCAAAAACAAGGATCCTATAAGTCAAACTGTAGCGCTTACCAGGCTGTATCTCCCAAGAAGTATGGCGAATGGGGCAAAATTCAATAAACACATTTCCCTTTCCCTCGTATTGCCCAGGAGGCCATACCCGCAAAGGTTCGGGATGTGCCTGATTTGTATTGTGACTCATAAATAGGATTCCACTCTTCCCAGAGGAATGATCCGATTGCCCTGTTACCAAGATCCAACGAGCATTGGAACCATCAGCCGTAGCGCGGTCTTTTCCCTCTGAAGTAAGAATAGTGCTGTTGGCATCTCCCCAAACTTCTGTTGCACGGAATCCAATTCCTCCTCCATAGCGGTAATCGTCAAGTAAAATCCCTCCCGCAATGGCAGTTTGCAAGGTGCTGGTGTAGTCCACAAAGTAGCGTCCCTTATCGGCAGGCTTTACCTTGATGCGCAGATCTTCCTCCATGGCTAACTGCGATTGTACTGGAGCTTTAAGATCGAAATGATTCTGCCTTACAGTCAATTCAGCAGCTCCACCAGCTTGCTTTTTGGAGATGACATGCGAAAAATCTACCCGTCCCTTTTCATCCCCAAGGTTCCAAAAATCAACCTCTCTGCCTCCTATAGTTGCTCTGGTGTAAGGACCCCAAATTCCATAGTGGTGGTAATGGTCCGCTGGCTGAATCCTACTCAATACCTGTCCACTAGGAGATTGGATGGGGTGAATAAAGCCAGATTTACTGTAAGCTTGCTTTATACCCGAAGGAACAGGCTCTTTAGTCATTTGGTAGCTGAGAACCAGCTTCCCATCCAAAAGAAAATCCATTCCTTTGGAAGATTCTTGAAGGGTTACTTGTTGGGACTGTGCTTGAAAAATAAAAGCAACAAAATAAAATAAAATTAGGATGTTCTTTTTGAAACACATAAGAAATTCAGGTTATTGGGCTAAGCGTTTCAATATAGAGTATAATCAATCATAATGTCAACCATGAATGTAAAAACTATGTGTAAAAAATTACTTTTTGTACTGTTAATCCTTCTTCTTCCGAGTTTGACTTTTGGTCAAGATTCAGCAATTATTCCATTGACTGAAGCCTGGAAACAGCAAATAGAGGCACTTGCCCCCTCTCAAACCCGGTTTCCAAGCACTGCACCAAAAAAAATCCTAGTTCTTTCATTGCATACCGGTTTCGAACATTGGGTCATCCCCCATACCGAAGAGGTACTCAAAATACTGGGTACAAAATCCAGACAGTTTGAGGTGACCGCAAGCAAAGACATCCATCAATTTGAAAAAGAATCCCTATCAAAATACGATGCTGTCGTCTTGAACAACACCTGCTCAAAGCCGGACCATCGCCATCTCTTTTGGGACCAGCTGCGCGCAGAATCCACACAAGACTCTGCAGCAGTCATGGCAAAAGCTCAAGAGCTAGAATCCAACCTGATCGAGTTTGTGAACATGGGAGGAGGACTCCTAATTCTTCATGGTGGAATCACCACCTTTAATAATTCTGCAAAATTCAGTGCATTGGTAGGCGCCAGCTTTGATTACCATCCTCCTCAACAGCTAGTCCAGGTAAAATTGGAGAATTCCAACCATCCCTTGGTTGCCGCATTTCCAAAAGATGGTTTTTCACATGTGGACGAACCTTATTTCTACAAGAATGCTTATGCAAATTTGAATTTTACCCCGCTGCTTTATTTTGACAACGCTCAAATCCGTAGTCAAAGAGCCAATCAAGAACTAAAAAGTGGTAGAACCTACCTTGCTTGGATTCGCCCTGAAGGAAAAGGGAAAGTGATGTACATCTCTCCTTCCCACAATGCTAAAAGTTTTGAAAATCCAGCACTGCTACAGTTTTTCCTAGATGGCTTGCAGTATGTGGTTGGGGATGTGAGCTGTGATGAAACACCAATCAAAAAGTGAATTGACAAGCAGCAAGTACTATTCAATGAAAAGCGCTTCCTAAACCAAGTTTTTGCCAATGGGTAAATTATCACCAACTTTATACATGGAAAATGACAGCCTTGAATCCCTTAGCACATTTTTAGAAGAACCTATTTTTCTACTTGAGGCCGATCAAAAAAGTATAGCGGCAGCGCTACAGGTTTCTTTTGAAAACAAAGCCTCTTCGGCTGAAGGACTTGATTCCTCTTCTATTTCTTCAAATGAAAATGTAGCAACTGATTCGCTTACACCTACGGATCAAGAAATCAAATTGGAAGCAGCTGAAGAACCAATTCCTATAAAAGGCAATTTTTCAAAGGGCATATTGGTGATTCATGAGGAGGCCAACCTCAACGCAGAGGTGATGGACATGCTTGTCAAAATGTTCAATGCATGCGGACATTCCATGTCGGAGGTCGGGTTGCTCGCTGCAGAAAACTTGGAAAATCGAAGCCTGGAGGAATTCAAAGCGTTAAATGCCCATATCGTACTCAAATTTGGACGCATCAAGCACCCGATCAACCAACTTCCCATTAATTCGTATGAAATCCATACAGAAGAAGATACCGAATACCTATTTGCTGATGCACTTACTTCGATTTCCGAGGATAAGGGATTAAAAAGACAACTTTGGGGAGCACTTCAGCTCCTTTTCAACCTTAGCACAGGAACCAAATGAACATTTCACAACTAAAATGGGCGAAGCGGTTTAAGTGGATTAGTTTGGCCGAAGGCCTCTCCTTCCTCCTGCTCCTTGGAATAGCCATGCCCTTGAAATATGGATTTGATATGCCACTTGCCGTGAAGTACTTAGGTTGGGTGCATGGAGCATTATTTATGGTTTATATTTATGTGGTATTTCCTACTGCTCTAAGTTTAAAATGGAGCTTTAGTCGCACTTTTTTTGCACTAGTTGCCGCAGTTTTGCCATTTGGCCCATTTATTTTTGACCGCAACTTAAACAAGAGCCAACAAACTAAATTTTGATATGGCTCTAATCAGCAAAAAAAAGATAATCTATCCGATTGGAGCTGGTTTAAGGCGCTACCTCAGGCAGTATGGCAGAGAAGTGAATATCCCGATTCACTACCATGAGCTGCTCAGATATACCAATTCCATTGCACTTTACGATTCGAAGGAACAAGACACCTACTGGGAAACTGTCTTTTATGAGCAGAGTGATCGAGAAGAAATCCACCAGAATGTAAAGAAAATTTATGCTTTGCTTAAAGCAGGCGGAGATCTTTCGGTGATGGAGCACCTATATATAGACCGAATTGATCTATGCGTCTATGGAAATACGCAACCATTTCGGGTGCGCATGGTCAACCGCATCAACGACAACTTTGATTACTTCTACATCAAAAATGCGGATGCCTCACGGGTGTATGGCTTGGAATTGGAAGATCTTCTTTCCCCAAATCGAATTAGTTACCTCGTGCATCAAAACACACTCATTGAGGAGCACATTGCAGGAATCCCTGGGGAGAAATTTATGCGACTGCACATGTCTGATCCCAATCTCAACCCCATTCGATTGGCAAAGGAATTTGTAAAATTCAACGAACGCTGTTTCGTTCGCCTACTCGGAGACATGCATTCTTCCAACTTTGTCATCGATGTTACTCCAGATTTTGAGGAAACACATTACCGTATCCGTGCCATCGACTTTGATCAGCAGTGCTACGAAGCAAAAAAATCCATTTACCTGCCCCAGTATTTCAAAGAAAATAATGCCTTGATTCAACTGGGAATGGATGTGATCACACCCGAGTCCATGCGTCAATACCAACGTGAAGAACGCGCGCTCATTGCTACACGAGTGAAATCCTCCCATACAGAATTGGAAGACATCCTACAAACCATGGAAAATGACCAACTCGCACCTAAATCCCATGTGGATCAACTAAAAAACGAACTCGCAAAGCATTACCAAACCAAGGATTTTTTGAAATGCAACTCCATGGGAGAGATTTTGAGAAAAAGTCTTTCCTTGGTTGCACGTTAATTGAACTTGTGAACTAGAATGAAAAAAGGCCATGAAAGAAACCCGGATTGATTTTGCGAATTTTCATTGGTTAGATTTGGAAAACCCCAAACTAGTCGAGCTGACAGAAATAATTAAGCCCTATGGTCTGAATCCACACCTTCTTCAGGATTTGGTACAGGTAGGTCACTTGCCTAAATTGGAAAAAGTGGGTGAATTCAACTTTCTAATTCTGCGCGCATTTAGTGCCAAACCAAACGCAAAACTTACAACCATACCTGAGCTTAGCAATAAGATTGGATTCTTTTTCACAGGTGAAATACTGATCACAGTACATCAAAAACCGTTTCATTTCTTAAGTGAAATTTCTGAAAATTTTGAAAATCCGGAATCTCTTATCTTAAAAATTTCAGAAAAAATGCTTTCAACTTTTGAGGCTCCAGCAAATTGGTTGTCAGAAGAAATGGATCATTTCGAAAGTGATGTTTTCCTCAACCGTAAAAAACGATTCTCGGTAGAACAGCTCTATTTTGCGAAGGCAAAAGCCCGAGCCTGCAAAAAGGTACTTTACTTGACACAAACCTTGCTGCAGCACCTCACAGTACAGCAGAGTAACGTAGTGCAACTTCAGGACTTAAAGGAAAGTGTATCCAGTTTAATTCTTCAGTTCGAAGATTTTTTGGATGAAGCCAACTCCTTGCTGAATATTTACTTGTCAAGTAACTCCCAGAAGACCAATGAAGTAATGAAGCTTTTGACTGTTTTTTCGGCATTTTTTCTTCCTCTGACCTTTCTTGTGGGCGTATACGGGATGAACTTTAAATTTATGCCGGAACTGAACTGGGAATATGGCTATTACTTCACTTGGGGGGCAATGATCAGCATTTCAATCGTGATTTTCATCTGGTTTAAACTTCGGAAAATCATTTGAGCTGCAACCCAAACAAAAAAACCTCCGAATGGAGGTTTTTACATTTAAATTCTAGAAGAAAATTAACTCACCAAACGCCTTAGGTAAGCCCCGTATCCACTTTTCCCAAGTTTGGCGGCAGCTTCCAGCAACTTTTCCTTGCCAATAAATCCATTTCTGTAGGCGATCTCCTCGATACAGCCGATTTTCAATCCTTGGCGCTCTTCGATTACTTCTACAAACTGGGCAGCTTGCAACAAAGATTGGTGGGTTCCTGTGTCTAGCCAGGCAGTGCCTCTATTGA
>CAZPKI010000052.1:0-11698 GCA_964587015.1 uncultured Limnohabitans sp. | reverse complement strand
AGAAGGCACATAGAAAAAGAAAAAGAGTCTTGGTAGGTTAGCAGTAAACTTATTGTGTCTCCTATGTGGTTATTTAATATGCCTTTGTGGTTATAATAATTTAAGTATACATCGCACCATTGACATGGAGTACTTGACCTGAGATGTAGCTGCTCATATCGGAACCGAGAAACACACAGGCATCGGCGATTTCTTGAGGCTGTCCACCACGCTTCATCGGAATGGCATCCCTCCAGCCCTGAACAGTTTTCTCGTCTAGCACCTCGGTCATCTCAGTTTCAATAAATCCTGGAGCCACCGCATTGCATCGGATGTTGCGGGAACCTAATTCCAAAGCCACCGACTTGGTGAATCCGATTATTCCAGCCTTCGAAGCTGCATAATTGGCTTGCCCCGCATTTCCCTTTACTCCTACCACTGAAGTCATGTTGATAATGGAACCAGACTTAGCCTTCATCATGACTCGAGTGGCTGCTTTTACGGTATTAAAGCAGGATTTTAAATTAATATTCATGATCTCGTCCCATGACTCCTCGGTCATGCGCATCAGCAAGTTGTCTCGTGTGATACCCGCATTGTTGACAAGGATATCCAAGGTTCCAAAGTCAACCACTACAGCGTTCACCAATTCCTCAGCTGCTTTAAAGTCTGATGCATCGGAACGGTAGCCTTTGGCGCGGATCCCGTATGCGGCCAACTCCGCTTCTAGCGCAAGTCCTTTTTCAACGCTTGAAAGGTAAGTAAAGGCAACCTGTGCCCCTTCCTGTGCAAATTTGGTGGCAATGGCTCTACCAATTCCCTTGGAAGCTCCAGTAACTAAGGCAATTTTTCCTGTAAGTAATCCCATGAATACAGTCATTTTTGATTTCGCCAAAAATAGAAATTTCTCTTGGGATTTAGACCTTGGATTTTTTCAGTTCTAAGACAATAAGAAAAAACAGGGGTTTTGGGCACTAATTTTTCAATTTCCCCTAGAAAAAGGAGTAAAAAAATAGGAACTCAAAATTAACTAAGCCTCCACTAAGACATTCAGCATGAAACTTTTCCCCTGAGAAATCTAGGGCTAAAACAGATTTTTTTCTGAAGTCAAAAGACCTATTTTTGCGAAGTTATTTTGATATCAAATCCATTAAACTATGTCTTCGACAAAATTTGACTTGATTGTGCTGGGTAGCGGACCGGGAGGATACGTGGCGGCCATTCGTGCTTCCCAACTGGGACTGAAAACTGCAATTGTAGAAGCGGAAGAATTGGGTGGCATCTGCCTCAACTGGGGTTGTATTCCCACCAAAGCCTTGTTGAAAAGTGCCCAGGTTTTTGAGTACATCAGCCATGCTAGTGACTACGGAATCACCGTGAAGGATGCTACAGCGGACTTTAGCAGCATGGTCAAGCGCAGCCGAGGCGTAGCAGACGGCATGAGCAAGGGTGTGCAGTTTTTGATGAAGAAAAATAAAATTGAGATCCTTTCCGGCTGGGGGAAAATTCAGCCAGGCAAAAAGGTGGAAGTGGTAGATAAAGACGGGAAAAAGACGGCTTACGCTGCTGACAATATTATCATTGCTACAGGTGCACGTTCCCGAGAGCTCCCGACCCTAAAAATCGATAACGAAAAAATCATTGGCTACCGAAAGGCAATGACCCTAGAGAAGCAACCCAAAAGTATGGTTGTTGTGGGTTCAGGTGCAATCGGAGTGGAATTCGCTTATTTCTACAATTCCATTGGTACCAAGGTGACCATCGTGGAATTCATGGACCGCATCGTGCCTGTGGAGGACGAAGAGGTATCCAAAGCCCTTGAGAAAATCTATAAAAAATCAGGAATCACCGTCATGACCTCCTCCGAGGTGACGAAGGTAGATACCAAAGGAGCAGGATGTAAAGTAACCGTCAAAACAGCCAAGGGCGAGGAAGTGCTTGACTGTGAGGTAGTACTTTCTGCCGCTGGAGTAGTTTCCAACCTTGAAAATATCGGATTGGAAGAAGTTGGAATTATGGTGGACAAGGGCAAAATCCAAGTAAATGACTACTACCAAACCAACATGCCTGGCTACTATGCCATCGGAGATGTGGTCCCTGGACCGGCACTTGCGCACGTCGCTTCGGCGGAAGGAATTATTTGCGTAGAAAAAATCGCAGGTCATCACCCAGAGCCATTGGATTATGGCAATATCCCTGGTTGTACTTATTGCTCTCCAGAGATTGCCTCTGTGGGCATGACCGAAGCCAAGGCAAAAGCTGCTGGCTACGAGGTGCGCATTGGCAAGTTTCCTTTCTCTGCATCAGGTAAAGCATCCGCAGCAGGCGCGAAGGATGGTTTTGTGAAGCTAGTATTCGATAAAAAATACGGGGAAATCCTTGGCGCTCACCTTATCGGAGCCAATGTCACCGAGATGATTGCCGAGATCGTTGCGATCCGCAAACTGGAAACTACAGGACACGAACTCATCAAAACCGTGCATCCACACCCGACTATGTCGGAAGCGATCATGGAAGCTGCAGCTGCAGCCTACGACGAGGTGATCCACTTGTAAGTAATCTATTTCCTTAGCCCGCTCCAAAACCGCCTTATTTTGATTCATAGGCATCTTGGAGCGGGCTTTTTCATTTCTTTTTCTCAACTTACACAGTAGACTTGCCTGCTTACCCATGGAACTTGAACTCTCCACCCCCGCTCTCCTTTTTTCCGCCATCACCTTATTGATGCTGGCCTATACAAATCGGTTTTTGGCCATCGCCACCCTGATTCGAGGATTGCACAAAAATTACTTGAAAGACCCAGATCAAGAAATTATTGTGGAGCAGATTCACAACCTCCGCAGGAGACTAACCTTGATTAAGAACATGCAGCTCTTCGGCGTCTTTAGCTTTTTGCTTTGCGTGATCTGCATGTTTTTGTTATTCAAGGGATTCACTGCTGCGGCCAACTTTGTATTTATCAGCAGCATGCTCTCCTTATTGATCTCTCTGGGCATCTCCCTGGTTGAAATTCAAATTTCGACCAAGGCACTTAATTTGGAGCTCCTAGACATGGAAGGTGTTTTTGAAAAACGAAAAAAGTAGTTTGGACCTATTCTTCAAAAAAGACGAAACAAATTGATGCAGATTCTTGATTTACGAAGCGACACCCTCACTCAGCCTACAGCGGGGATGAAAGAAGCCATGTTTGCCGCCCCGCTCGGCGATGATGTATTTGGGGAAGATCCCACGGTCAATGCCCTGGAAACAAAAATCGCAGCGCTTTTTGGGATGGAAGCAGCCTTATTTTGCCCCTCGGGCACGATGACCAACCAGATCGCCATCCGCTTGCATACAGGCCCACAAAAAGAGGTGATTTGCCATCAGTATTCGCACATCTACCTCTACGAGGGCGGGGGCATTATGGCCAATTCCATGGCTTCGGTCAAGCTGTTGACAGGTGATTTGGGAAAAATCACCGCTTCGCAGGTGGCCGAATCCATCAACCCAGACGATGTACATGCACCGGAAACCACTCTTGTTTCGCTAGAAAATACGATGAACAAGGGAGGTGGAAGCATCTATACCCTCGACGAAATAAAGCCCATCCATGCGCTATGCAAAGAAAAAGGGCTGAAGCTCCACCTAGATGGAGCCCGCTTATTCAATGCCTTGGTCGAGAGCGGAGAAAGCCCAGCCGATTGGGGAGCATATTTTGACACCATTTCCATCTGCCTCAGCAAGGGACTGGGTTGCCCGATTGGATCGGTGCTGCTAGGTACAAAGGCCGATATCAAGCGGGCAAAAAAAGTACGGAAAGTGTTTGGTGGTGGCATGCGACAAGCAGGATTTCTTGCTGCAGCAGGAATATATGCCCTCGACCACCAGGTAGAGCGCTTGAAAGAAGATCATCGTAGAGCGCGGGTACTTGGCCAGTTTCTGGTAAAAGCACCCCATGTGGCAGAAGTACTTCCCGTGGCTACCAACATTGTGATTGCACGACTTGAGGGGAAGAGCCCTGAGATTTACCTTCAAGAGTTAAATAGCAAAGGCATCAAAGGCGTAAAGTTTGGCAAGGACCTGGTGCGGTTTGTGACCCACCTGGACTTTGGAGACGATCACCTGGAGGAGTTTGGAAAACGGATTTCTACGAATTGAATTCCCTTAGATTGAATTATTCTGGTTAGATTAAACAAAAGTTAACTCCATGATAACCAAAGATAAAGCGATAGAAGTCATTAAATGACTCCCTGAAGGATTCTCAACCGAAGAATTGATGGATCGATTAATTCTTCTCAATAAGATTGAGACTGGGCTCAGACAAGCGAAGGGAGGAGAAACGTTCACGACTTATCAAGCAAAAAGAATGGTCAAAATAACCTGGTCAAACCAAGCCATTGAGGCTATTCACAGAATCAAAGCGTAACCATTTAGTTCCTGATTACGCTATCAAGCAAAAAACTTAATCCACCGCTCGCTTAAAAAAACTTCAAACCATATTTTTTGGATGCTGATTAAGAAAAGGGAGCTGAATATTTTTTAAATAAATATTAAAATTAATTACTAACTTCTCACGTTAGTATTGACAAACGAGAGTAATGATATCTTCTTTTGGCGATAAGGAAACAGAAAAAATTTGGCTTGGGATAAGATCCTCAAAGTTGCCTATCGAAATTCAAGATGTTGCCAGAAGAAAACTAAGAATGTTAGCGAACTCCCATAATCTATCTGATTTAAAAATCCCTCCATCAAATCATTTGGAAAAACTATCTGGAAACTTAGCAGGCAAATTCAGTATTCGAATCAACCAAAAATGGCGTTTAGTATTCATTTGGGAAGAAAACCAGGCGTTCGAAGTTCAAATCGTTGACTACCATTAACTATTACTATGGAAACTCTTAAAAATATTCACCCAGGGGAAATTTTAAACGAGGAATTTATCAAGCCTTTTGGAATTTCCGCATACCGACTCGCGAAAGAAACACATCTTCCGCAAACCAGAATATCAGAAATCATCCAAGGAAAACGTAGAATTACCGCAGATACCGCGTTACGCTTTTCAAAATTCTTCGGGAACTCTGCAAAATTTTGGATGGGGATTCAAGATGATTTCGACTTGGAAGAAGCAGAAAAATCAAAGCAGGCAGAATTTGACTCCATTTACCAAATAGAATCAAATTAGACCTTTAAAAAAAGTACCCACCGCGGCGGGCAGGCGAAATACGGGATCATAAGCAATGTCGAATGCTGAACTCCGATTGAAGAATAAAGAAGTGGGGATTCCTAGTAGGACTTGAATGCTGCTCCTGATTCATCTTGATACTAATTACTTGATACTTGAAAATTGTCTTGATACTTGATACTTGATACTTTACAAAAATGAACCCCACCCCACTAGCCGAACGAATGCGCCCGAGCCGATTGGAGGAACTGATTGGCCAGGAGCACCTGTCCTCACCCACTTCTTTTCTGCACAAAGCGATCAAATCGGGAAATGTCCCCTCCCTGATTCTTTGGGGCCCTCCTGGGGTAGGCAAAACTACCATTGCAAACATCATCGCCAACGAAATTAAGGCCCCCTTCTATCCCTTAAGTGCCATCAACTCTGGGGTCAAAGACATCCGAGAGATCATCGAAAAGGCCAAATTCCAAACGGGGGTAGTACTTTTTATTGACGAGATCCACCGCTTCAACAAATCCCAGCAGGACGCACTTTTGGGCGCTGTGGAAAAAGGAATCATCCGACTCATCGGCGCCACTACCGAAAACCCCTCCTTTGAAGTCAATTCGGCCCTCCTCTCCCGCTGCCAGGTGTTCACTTTAAATCCTTTGGGCAAAGCAGAAATGCTTGAGATGATTCGGCAAGCCTTGGAAAAAGATTCAGACCTAAAGAAAATCCAAGTGGAGCTTCGAGAAACCGATGCCCTACTGCAGATTTCTGGGGGAGATGGTCGAAAGCTGCTCAACCTCCTGGAGATTGTCATCGATGGAATTCAAGAAAACCCATGCGTCCTTACCGACGAGAAGGTCATGCAGATTGCACAACAAAAGGTAGCCTTGTATGACAAATCTGGTGAGCAGCACTACGACATCATTTCGGCCTTTATCAAATCCATCCGGGGATCAGATCCCAATGCCGCCGTGTATTGGTTGGCTCGGATGATTGAAGGTGGGGAAGACGTCAAATTCATTGCCCGCAGACTCGTAATTCTAGCATCCGAAGATATCGGAAATGCCAACCCAAATGCCTTGCTTTTGGCCACCAACTGCTTTGAAGCGGTAAAAATTATAGGATACCCTGAAGCTCGAATTATCCTTTCCCAGTGCGTGACCTATCTTGCCAGCTCCCCCAAAAGTAATGCTGCCTACTTGGCCATCAACCAAGCGCAGGCGTTGGTGAAGGAAACGGGCAACCTATCGGTTCCAATCCCCTTACGCAATGCACCTACCAAGCTGATGAAGGAACTCGATTATGGAAAGGGTTACCAGTACTCCCATGATTTTCCTGATAATTTTGTTGCTCAGGAGTTCCTCCCAGAGGAGCTAAAAGGCAGGCTTCTCTATGACCCTGGAGACAACGCTCGCGAAAAAGAACTGCGCAGCTTCCTCTCGAAAAGGTGGAAAGAAAAGTATGGGTATTAGCGGTAATACTACAACTACTGATAAACGAATTTAAAATAAGGGTAGGTTCAATTGCTGAACCTACCCTTATTTTGTGTACTATGTTAAATCGACAAAATGAATAGAAATAGTTAATATAAATAGATCTATCTGAAGTTGGTACAAATATGTCAGATTTAGGAATTATCCCTTACTATAGTTGATCAATTAAAATGATTTTAATTGAAATAAAATAGAATTTAGATTCTCAATACTTAGGAAATAATTAAACTATTCCTCTCGCTTTAATCTCGTTATATGTTGTTATTTCTTTATTTATTTCAACAAAGAGATTAGTATAAGTATCAAAATGTCGATTTATTAACCAAATTATTCTAGATATTTTTAACTCCAAATCTCTATCTTGGGAACGATCAATAGCTAAATTATATTTCAAATAAATATTTCCCTCATTTAAATTTAAAATAAATGCTCCAGTAGCCAATGTGTAATTGATGTCTGACATCAATCTCATCAAATCAACTTGAACCGCGCCTTTTTCGTTAATTTTTAGGTTGAGCGTCGCATAAAACTGGAGAAGGCTTAAACCTTGTGTCGCCTCTTCAATTCCGGGAACAAAAATTAACTCAATTGTATTAGGGAAATTTTCTGAATAATTTTCAATTTTTAGTTCAATATCTATTTTATCAACAGGTAGAATCTCACTTTTGGGGTGAAAAACAAAATTAACATTTAGATCTTTTAATATTTTTTGTATTTCTAGCATAATTATTTATTTATAAATGAAATATAAATTATAGCTTAAAAAATTTAATTACTCATTAATAAAAGTAATTAATTATTAAGTTTCAAATCTCTTTCTATTGATTTTTATTTATTAAGATTTTTTTGCACCTAGTCCAAATAAACTTTTTATTCTTTCAAGCTGCTCCGAAGCTTTAGTTTCTAATGTATATGGTTCTTCCACTTCATTTCCTAAATCACTTATCTTACTACCTACAAAACTAGCCCCTTCCATTCCCTTTTTACCTACATAACTAGCCCCATCACTTAATTTTTCTTTCCAACCCCTAGTATCTGCTTCTTCTACCTTGGGATCTTCTGTTTGTGTAGAGCTAGAATCACTACTTGGGGCAAAATTTTGTTCTACAGCGTTTACAGCCATACCTGCCCCGGTTCCGGCCACAGAATTTCCGACTTTTGCCGCATATAATGCTGGTGCCTTTCCTAAACCTGCAAGTTCTGGCGTTATAAGTCCACCAGTAGCAGCCGAAGCTAAACCTGCTCCTGCACTGATATCAGCACTTGCATTTGTTTCTCCCCAGTATCTTGCATTGGCATGATTTGCGGCATATCCTGCTGCCAAACCGCCAGCTGGTCCAGCTAATAAAGTTCCTCCCGCCGTTGCGGCCATAGATGCAGCAGTACCTACAACCTTTTTTGTTAAATTAGAATTTGCCCCCTTTTTAGCCCCATAAGCAGCGCCTTCTTTTCCTGATTGCCACATTTGTTCGAGAACACCTCTTCTTTCAACATTTTCATTTGTTTCCCCTGCTTTTCCCGTAAACTTCCTATCACCATTTCCCACTGCTCCCTTAATTCCACCATAAATTCCTCCCCCTATTGCTCCCAAAACTCCTCCCGCTGCTCCCAAAGCGCCCCTACTCGCATTAATCGCTAATTCAGGGGCTTCTTCTACTAACCCAAAGCTAGCATCCACTGCACCTTTTCCAAAATCAAAACCACCATCAGCTCCAGCCTTGGCATCATTTATTGCAGTATCAAAAAAGTCCCCTTTACCAGTGGCTTTATTGTAAATACCATGACCTATGCCTGCAAGGCCACCTAAAGCACCACCTACTGCACCTGCGGCCAAACCAGTTACGCCACCGGCAACTGCTTTTGTACCATCTACAATCCCTGCCCCAGCTACTCTTCCCATATCCCTTCCTGCTGTACCTCCTTCATAAGCACTTGACCGAACTTGCTCAAAAAATCCTTTTCTTACAGGCTCACCATTTTCATCTAGAACATCCTTACCATCTTTATCCTTTTTTACATCACCCTTTCCGAATAAACTTTTCCCTGCACCCCACAATCCTCCACCAATTCCACCTAATACACCTCCAACTGTTCCTAAGGCTCCTCCCACTGCGCCTTTCAAGAAGCCACCTTCATGCTTATTATCTACAATCTTATCTCCTTCCTTTTTATACCCTTTTTCATCATCATAATATTTTTTAACCCCTTTCCAAGTTGGGAAACCCCACAATTGAGCAGTAGGTGTCTGAATAGAAGTTTGATTAAGGGAGTCTTTAGAATCTTTAGCAGTATTATTCAAGGCTTTTTGCCCCATATATGTTGCTTCCTGCTCCAAGGATTGACTATCATTTACCGGTACATCACCGTTCACCTTTACCGTCGCCTTTACCCGTCCTTGCTTTTGCTGAACCACATGCCACGCTTCATGAGGCAAATGTTTTTCTTGTCCAGGACCCACATGGATATCGGTTCCTTGGGCAAAAGCATGTGCATGTAAAGCTTCAGGTTTTTTAGAGTTGAGGTGTACCTTCACATCATCCATTGAAACCCCTGATAAGGACTCCATCCCCAATTTTAAATCATCAGGTAAACCCGTTTTATTCTCATTTTTCTGAGTAGGCATGAACTTCCCTTGAATTGGCTGTTCTTCAGGTACCCCCTTCTTCAAATTCAAATACTTTTTCAACTGCACAGGTTGACTATTATTTGTACTTGAATCTGCTTTTTGTTGAATAGATGAAAGCCTGATTGATTGTGAACTTCTATTTGCTAGCTCCTGAACTCTACTTTTCGCATCAACCTCAGCACGTAGATCAAAAAAATCAACGAATTCATTTGAATCACTCTTAGCTTTCGAAACGCCTTTTGTTGCAGATTGGCTTTTCTCATTCTGATTTTTAAGGGCATAAGTGCTCATTCGGAAACGTATTTACAGGTGAATTTTATCGAGTTTTTTTTAAAAAAAGATTAATTTTTTTTGATTCTAAAATAATTAAAATCATTCGAATTCAAAATTTTTAAATTAGTAATTTAATACTGTGGGAAGTAGGAATTATTTCAATTGTTTTAATAACCTTTTTTTGGAATCACTTTTTGAACTAAAACCGGGTAAAGAGTAATCAAACTTTTGTTTTAAATCATTATTGAGAGAAAAGATAAATAGGGGTAGGTTCATTTCCTGGACCCCGACCCTTTTTTGTGAACTTTGTCAGTTTAACAACTTTAATTGCAAATATGGAGTACTAAATTATTTCTTGAGAAACTTTTTTTATTGAAAATAAATAGAAAATTGGGAATGTAAAACATTATTGAACTGATTACCATTTATTTATAGCTATGCAAACACACGCTTCCCCTAAAAATATAAATAGCAATGTCTCCAATTCTTCAAGCGGATTTTCTAATCCTTCACCAATGATGCAGGGACAAATTCCTTCTCAATTAGAGAAGCAGAATAACTTAAATGATTTGGCATCTAATTCTTCAAAAGGAAAAAAGCTCAGCTCACTACAAGAAAGTGCTAACAAAAAGACGGAAAGAAATGCTTTTCAAACTCCTAATTTAAGTTCAACCACCCAGGTTGTACAATGTATGAATGATGAGGAGTTTTTCGCTGCTATGGGTGATGCGGGTTCAAAAGCGTTTAGTGCTGCGGATGCATTTGGAGCTTTTGATGATGTTAAAAACGGTGCAGCAGCGGTGCAAGACTATGTTGGAAGTCAAGCAATGGGACTAGGCCATCATTTAACAACTGATTCTAAAGCTTTTAAAGGTACTGGGGCCGCTGGACGGTACCACCAGTTAGATGGAAAAGATGCCAATTCAGTAGCTGCTGAAAAACGAAAAGAACAACTTGACGATAAGGAAGCTATGAAGACAAACCCTGGGTGGCATTTAGCTAGAAAAGCAGGAGAAACGGCTAATGATATGATAGGAGAATCTGCAGGAGCTGCTGTTGATGCATTTGGATTTGGAATACCTGGGCTAGGCTCCGTGGCAAGTGAAGTAGCAAAAGCACCTGGGAAAATTGCGGTAGGTAAGCTAAAAGAAAGATCAATGTTAGGCACCAATCGTTACGAACAACTACAAGATGATGATGATGTAGCACATAAAAACGAGGGTACAGGAAAAGAAGGATTTTTTGAAGGAGCATGGCGGAAGTTTAGGGGCAAATAGTGAAGAAGGGTTTTTTTGAATATTTATTTAAATAACAAAGTTTTCTTTTTGCTGCTTTTGGTGTTTTACTTTTGCTTTGCTTTTGGCATAATTGAAACCTTGATGTTTTCATTTGAAATATATTCCCCTACGAAGCACTCGAGAATAGCTTTCACATCTATTTTTTAATCCCCTCCATTGTATTATACCGACAAAACTGGATCTAAATTTTCTGAACTCTAGTGACTTGAAGTGTAAGGTTTTCCTTCAAAAGGGAAACGAAAAATTAAGAATCAAAAAAGTATATTGTTTGCAAGCATCAAAATAGAGGGCATTTTGCAACAAGAGCCGCATCAATTTTCTCAATAGTTAATTAATCCAATCCATCTCCTTTTTTTTCTTCCTGAATGGATTTTGTGTATAATTCTTTTAAGATTGAAACAAACGAAGATCAAACAAAATCAATAGCCTAAATTTAATCCAGATTAGGCGATACGCAATTCGAGGCTTTTTCAATCCATGTACCTAGGCGAGCAGTTGTACTAAAATTATTGTAAAAGCTTTAACAATTAAACTAGATCAGTTTACTTCCTTTCGTAGGATAATTAAATAAAATTCCCACTTCTGCAAACTGGGAGAACGAATTGAAAACCTACTTCTCTTTTCTCATATTTTGATCCATAAAGGTGATTTTTTGAACTCCACCAGAAATGGGATTTTTTTATTCAAAATAACAAAAGTATATTTAAACGCTATACTTTAAACTAATAAGCAGGATCATGGGTGAATTTAAAAGTCCTTCAGAAAAACAAAGTGCAAAAGCTGCGCCGGCTAAAAAATCTCAAGAAAATAGCAATGTAGGCGAGGCGGATTTATTAGATACCAGATCCAGTACTTTTCAACTTGGAAAAATCCAAGAAGC
>CAZPKI010000051.1:0-11838 GCA_964587015.1 uncultured Limnohabitans sp. | reverse complement strand
CGGATTTTTTCTCAATCTTCAATTGGAGGCTCTTTAGAAATCGGCGGGTGTAGAGTCCAAATGCAGCAGTGGAAATTTTATCGCAAGAGCCGCCAAGATCCAAGGGCACGGAAATGGCCACTCCTTTTTTAATTTTTGGATCTAATTTTCGCTTTTCGCCTAGGTATTTGAGGGTCAGGTTTCCTCCCAAACTAAATCCGATCAGGGAAATCTCTTGATAGCCTGGAGAGGCAAAGTTGACGATAGTTTCTAAGTCGTAGGTGGCGCCACTGTGGTAAAAAATTGCTTTTCGATTGAGCGCTGCACCACAGCCTCGGTAATTCCAGGCCAAGACATCGAATCCATTTTTTAGGGCTTCTTTTGCCATTCCTAAGACATAAGATCTGCTGCTATTGCCTTCCAAACCATGGCTGATTACCACTAGTTTGGTGTTTCCTTTTCGGTGCCAATCTACTTCTAAGACATCCCCATCGTGAGTTTCTACAAGATCCTGCGCTGTAGGAGGTAGGATTACTTTTCGAAATAAGGTAGGGAAAACTGTTTCTAAGTGACCGTTAAAGAGATATTTAGGTCTTTGGAGATTGCGGGCTTGGACTAAGGGCATGGATGCAAGAGGTCAAAAACTGAATGGAAAATACAGCATATAATTTGAATAAAGCGTTTTTAAAAACTATTTTTGGGCACTTAAATTAACTACAAGAGCTACTAGAACATGGCCGAAATTATTAGAATGCCAAAAATGAGTGACACCATGGAAGAAGGTGTGATTGCATCCTGGTTGAAGAAAGTAGGAGACACTGTAAAGCCGGGAGATATTCTTGCAGAGGTGGAGACCGATAAAGCCACTATGGAACTGGAATCATACGAGGAAGGGGTTTTGCTACATGTAGGCGTAAAAGAGAAAGATTCGGTTCCAGTAAATGGAATCATCGCAATAATTGGAGAAAAGGGAGAAGCATTCCAGCATTTGTTGTCTGGCGCAGCTTCCGAAGTGACCAAAGTAGAAGTAGCCACTCCAGCTGCGGCCCCAGCGCCTGCTGCTGTAGAAGTAAAAGCTCCAGCCGCAGTTGTCAATACCTCTTCTATTCCAGCTGTAGTGGTGACCATGCCCAAGATGAGCGATACCATGCAGGAAGGCACCATTTCCGCCTGGTTGAAAAAAGTGGGTGATGTGGTGAAGTCGGGAGAAATCATCGCTGAAGTAGAGACAGACAAAGCCACCATGGAGTTGGAGTCCTACGAAGACGGCGTTTTGTTATACATCGGAGTAGAAGCTGGTGGTAGTGTGCCGGTGGATGGAGTCATCGCTGTGATAGGAGAAAAGGGTGCTGATTTTAAGAGCCTTTTGGCAGCCCATCAAGGAGGAGGATCAACAGCAGCTCCGATTGAAGTTGCTAGTCCTTCCGCGCCTGTAGCTGAAGTAGCACCTGCTCCAGTTGTGTCTCAAGCGCCAGTTGCTGTAGCTGTTACTAATTCAAATGGAAATGAGCGTGTTAAGGCCTCTCCATTAGCCAAAAAGATAGCGAGTGAAACAGGAATAGACATTCGTCAAGTAGCCGGTAGCGGTGAAGGTGGACGTATTGTTAAAAGAGATATTGAAACCTTTGTGCCAGCTGCAATTACGGCTAGCCCTCAGGCAGCTTCAAGCCCAGTGGGAGTGGCTCCAGCACTTGGTCAAGAGAGCTTCACTGAAGAGAAGGTTTCTCAAATGCGCAAAACTATAGCCAAGCGATTGGCAGAGAGTAAGTACTCTGCGCCTCACTTCTACTTGACCATGGAGATCAACATGGACAAGGCGATCGAGGCGAGAAAGAGCATGAACGAGTTTGGTACTGCAAAGATTTCGTTCAATGACTTGGTCATTAAAGCATCAGCAGCGGCATTGCGTCAAAACCCCAAAGTGAACTCCAGCTGGCTTGGAGATAAAATCCGCTACAATGACCACATTCATATCGGCATGGCGGTAGCAGTAGAAGAGGGATTGTTGGTTCCTGTGATTCGATTTGCAGATCAGCTGTCGCTATCCCAAATTTCGAATCAAGCTAAAACATTGGGCCAAAAGGCAAAAAACAAAGAGCTACAACCCAAGGATTGGGAAGGAAACACCTTCACGATCTCCAATTTGGGCATGTTTGGCATCGATGAGTTTACCGCCATCATCAATCCCCCTGATGCCTGTATCCTAGCAGTAGGAGGGATCAAGGAAACGGTCATCGTTAAGGATGGCCAAATGAAAATTGGCAATGTGATGAAGGTGACGCTTTCATGTGATCACCGAGTAGTCGATGGAGCAGTGGGATCGGCATTCCTCCAAACTCTGAAAGGGCTGCTGGAAGATCCGGTTCGAATCCTTATCTAAGATTTAAACTGTCAAAAAGTCCTATTCAAAGAGGACTTTTTGCTTTTGTATGGTTTTTGAAATGCATCTTGAACTGGAGTTCTAAACTGGAACACTAGAAAATAAATTTTCCATGGAAAGAATTAAATCCACCACCGTAGTAGCCATTCGGCACAATGGAGAGGTTGTAATTGGTGCCGATGGGCAAGCGACCCTAGGCAATACCGTTGCTAAGAGCACGGTCAAGAAGATCAGAGTTCTTCAGGGCGGTAAAATTGTCACGGGATTTGCAGGCTCTACTGCCGATGCATTTACCTTATTGGACAAGTTTGAAGAAAAGCTGGGTGCATATGGCAATAACATGAAGCGTGCAGCTGTGGAGCTAGCCAAGGAGTGGCGCATGGATCGCATGCTCAGCCGCTTGGAGGCCATGATGATTGTAGCGGACAAAGACGATATTTTAATTATCTCTGGTAATGGGGATGTGATCGAACCAGATATGGAAATTGCTACCATCGGTTCGGGTAGTGTGTTTGCACAATCTGCCGCTCGGGCGATGAAGAAATTTGCTCCACAGCTATCTGCTGAGGAGATGGTTCGGGAAAGCTTGCATATTGCAGCAGATGTTTGCATCTACACCAACCATAACTTGGTGGTAGAAAAGGTAAGCGTTTAGCCGAACTTATTCGGGATAAGAAAGTCGGAAAAGAATTCCGACTTTTTTTTGTTTTTAGCAAACCCGAAGGCCTTTTTGTGTGTTACTACCCTATACGTAATGAATCCAAATGGAAACAGCAACACCTAAAAAAACAAGCAAGAAAGACTATCGACAACTGATAGTGGAGGGATTTGTAGCGCATGTTCTTGAGCATGGCAAAGAACCAGCTTCCATTTTCAAGTTTGCCAAAGATTTAAAAATCAAAGAAGAGGAGGTTTACAACTATTTTACCTCTTTTGAGTCTGTAAAGTCTGCCATTTGGGTGGCTTTATTTGATGAAACGCTGCGCCAATTGGAGGAGCAAGAGGTCTATAAAGAATATTCGGTTCGGGAAAAATTCCTTGCATTCCTCTACACTTGGATTGAAGAATTGAAGAAAAATAGATCCTATCTACTCTGCCTCTACCAAGACAAGTCCAGCACCTTTAAATCGCTACCCAAAGACACCAGAGACTTCAAAGAGAAGTTTAGCGATTTTGCTTCTGAGCTCGTTATGGAAGGAAAAGAAACGCAAGAAATAGCCAGTAGGCCTTTTATCTCTGAGAAATACGACGAAGCTCTTTGGATGCAGGTAGGCTTCGTATTTCGCTACTGGCTGGATGACCGAAGTCCACGATTTGAAAAAACGGATGCGGCCATTGAAAAATCAGTTAACCTAGCCTTTGACTTGATGGGCAAAAGTGCATTGGATTCCTTTTTGGACTTCGCCAAGTTTCTTTACCAACCTAAATAATTCATGTCTAAGCAGGTAAAAGAACAGGGTTCCATCCCTGTCTCCAAAGTTCAGCGGGCTGCCAAATTTATTTCCACGGGAGCGAAGGTAGGGGGGAATTATGTCAAACATTACGCAAAAAAGATGGTCAATCCTTCCCTCAACAGAGAGGAGTTGCACCAAAACAATGCCACAGACATCTACAACTCTCTTAGCGAGCTCAAAGGTTCAGCTTTGAAGGTAGCTCAAATGATGTCCATGGACAAAAATTTACTTCCACGCGCCTACCAGGACAAGTTTACGATGGCTCAGTATTCTGCGCCCCCGTTATCCTATCCGCTGGTGGTTAAGACCTTTCAAAAGCACTTCCAGAAAACACCTGAGCAGCTATTTGATACCTTCACGCGTTCTGCTGTCAATGCAGCTTCCATTGGACAGGTGCATCAAGCAACTGCTAAAGGAAAGACATTTGCAGTAAAAATTCAGTACCCAGGCATTGCAGACTCGGTAAGTTCTGACCTAAGATTGGTGCGTCCTTTTGCCTTGCGATTGCTCAACATGAATGAGAAGGAGTTGGACCACTACATGTCTGAGGTCGAAGAACGCTTGCTTGAAGAGACCGATTACAATCTGGAAATCGCTCGATCACGCGAGATCTCTGAAGCCTGCGCCCACATTTCCAACATTCGTTTCCCTAAATACTACGATACGCTTAGCTCGGAACGAATCATTACCATGGATTGGATCGCTGGTAAGCACATCAAAGAATGGATGGAAACCAACCCTAGCCAAGCGCTGAGAAATCAAGTAGGGCAAGCCTTGTGGGACTTTTACCACCACCAGGTGCATAACTTGAAGCAGGTGCATGCAGATCCTCATCCGGGGAACTTTATCATTCAAGAAGATGGAACACTTGGTATAATCGATTTTGGTTGCGTCAAGGTGATTCCGGAAGATTTTTACCAGGGGTATTTTGCCTTGATCAAGCGAGAATTGGTGATGAATCCAGCCGAACTGGATCAAATCTTTTATGAGCTTGAATTTATCTCGGATAAGGATACGGAGGAGGAGAAAAACTATTTCAAAGGCATATTTGCGGAAATGATTTCTTTGCTAGGGCAGCCTTTTCATGTGGATCGATTTGATTTTGCTGACGACAGTTACTTCGAGAAGATCTTCATGCTTGGGGATCGGATTTCCAATGACAAGATGTTTAGGAGTTCGAGGCAGGCGAGAGGTTCCAAGCACGGACTGTATATCAACCGTACCTATTTTGGGCTTTACAACCTGCTCAACCAGCTAAAAGCTGAAGTGGATACTACCAAGCCAGATTGGCTTAAATAAGGAAAGGCTGTCGATAGACAGCCTTTTTTTGATTCAGGTGGTTTTTTTTTCTTTCCGCATGCTATTCCTTGGGATAGCTCAACCGATAAATGCAATTTGCTACATCGTCGGAGATCAATAAGCTTCCATCCGCGAGTTGCTGCACATCTACTGGTCTTCCCCAGGCCTCTTGCGTAGCTTGGTCAAGCCAGCCTGATACCATGATTTCTTGTGAACTTACCTTGCCCATAGAATCCAATCGGGCAAGGACTACTTCATAGCCAGATTTCTTGCTACGATTCCAGCTACCGTGCTTGGCGATGAAAAGCTGGTTTTTGTAGGAAGTAGGGAATTGATCCCCGGTATAAAATCGTAATCCCAGTGGTGCGGTATGTGCTCCTAGTTTGGCTTCTGGTGCAGTATAGAAAGCCTCTTCCTTTCCTTCTGAACCAACTTCTGGATCTTTGATGGTACCTGCATGCCAGTAAGGATAGCCGAAGTGTTGACCTTGGGTAGTTGCTTTATTCAGTTCACAATCAGGAGTATCGTCGCCCAGCATGTCACGACCGTTGTCGGTAAACCACAAGTCCTTGGTCTCTGGATGCCAGGTCATTCCTACCGAATTACGAACACCATGCGCATAGATCTCTGGTTTCGCACCCGGCTTGCTCACATCCAATCGGGTAATGCTCGCGAAAATAGGATCCTCGGAAATGCAAATATTACAAGGGGCACCTACCGGAATGTAGAGTAAGCCATCTGGACCAAAGGCGATAAACTTCCATCCGTGATGTGCTTCGTCAGGGTAGCCATCGTAGACCACCTCGTAGGTAGGGTTTGTCAAGTTATTTTCAATATCCTTGAATCGAAGAATCCGTGACACTTCTGCCACATACAGGTCTCCATCTTTGATAGCAACTCCATTGGGCATGCGAAGGTCAGTGGCCAAAATATACTTACTGTCAGCCTTGCCATCCGCATTTTCGTCTACCAAAGCATACACATTATTTTCTTGTCGATTGCCGACAAAGACGATCCCAGTCTCAGAAAGGGCCATGGAGCGTGCATTGGGCGCTTCCGCCGCCCAGACATCAATGGTAAATCCCTCAGGAAGTTTAAGTTTGTCCAGCTGAACATCTGCTTTTGCATCCGCAATGGAAATTTTTTGTCCGAGTGGACCGCTAGTAGCTGCTGCTTTTTCCTCTTTGCAAGCGGATAGGCTAAGAAGGAAAACTACTAAAAGGGTAGGGTAGAAACGAAGTTGAGAAGTCATGTCCTTGTATTTTGGGTAAATTTAATTGAATACTTCAGAGAATGATTCAGATTAAAGGTCAGTATTGGTTATTTTTGCGCCATGTTATCGATTAGTAACCTCTCTTATTTTATTGGCGGCCGTGCCTTATACGAAAATGCCAACTTGCACATCAAGCCAAAAGACAAAATTGGTCTAGTAGGTCAAAACGGTACCGGAAAATCCACCTTACTAAAAATCATCAACGGCGACTACCTTCCGTCTTCTGGCGATGTACAAAAAGCAAAAGACTGTACCCTCGGATTTTTAAATCAGGATTTGCTTTCCTACCAATCTGACGATAGCATTTTGGACGTGGCCTTGGCAGCGTTCAAAGAAACATTAGCCATTCAAGCCGAGATAGAGCAAGTGTTGAAGTTGATGGAAACCGACTATTCGGATGAAGTCATCAACAAGTTGGCTTATTTGCAGGATCGATTTGAGTCCAACGAGGGCTATACAATCAAAGCGAAGGCAGAAGAGGTATTGGAGGGAATAGGCTTCCAAACGAGCGACCTACAAAAGCCGCTCCGTCAATTTTCTGGAGGCTGGAGAATGCGGGTTATGCTCGCGAAGTTGCTCCTAGAGAAGCCCTCCCTACTTATGCTGGATGAGCCTACCAACCACCTTGACCTTCCTTCCATCCAATGGGTGGAGAACTACTTGAAAAATTACGAGGGGGCAGTCATTGTGGTGTCCCACGATCAAACATTCTTGGACAACTGTATCAGTACCACTGTAGAAGTGGCCAACGAGACCTTGACGGCTTATGCAGGCAACTATTCCTACTACAGGGAGGAGAAAAAACTCCGCATGGAGCTCCAGCAAAATGCCTTTGAAAATCAGCAGCAGATGATCAAGCAGACTGAGAAATTCATTGAGCGATTCCGTGCTAAGGCTACCAAGTCCAACCAGGTGCAATCCCGAATCAAGGCCCTGGATAGGCTGGACCGAGTGCATGAAGTGGTCAATGACGAGGCCTTTGTAAACTTTAAATTTAAGTTTTCTCAGAAATCAGGCCGCGATGTGGTGACTTTGGATCATGTTTCCAAGGCATACGGTGACCTTACTATACTTAAAAATACCGTAGCACGAATTGAGCGTGGAGATAAAATTGCATTGATTGGAGCCAATGGAAAAGGGAAATCTACCCTGCTCCGAATCATTGCAGGTACGGAAGTGCTTCAAGGTTCGCGGCAGGAAGGCCATAACGTAATCAAATCCTTTTTTGCGCAGCATCAGCTGGAGGCATTGACGCTAGACAACGAGATCATTCAGGAAATGTCTCAGGCGGGAAGCAAAAAGACAGAAATGGAGTTGAGAGGGGTTCTGGGATGTTTCTTGTTTTCCAACGAGGAAGTGTACAAGAAAATCAAGGTGCTATCAGGAGGAGAAAAATCACGAGTAGCTTTGGCCAAAACGCTTATCTCTGAGGCTAATTTTTTATTGCTTGATGAACCAACCAACCACTTGGATTTTCAATCGGTTAATATTTTAATTCAAGCCTTGCAGCAATACGAAGGCACGTTCATTACCGTGTCTCACGACCGCCATTTTATCAAAGGTGTTGCAAACAAGATCTGGTACATTGAGCAGCACGAAATCAAAGAATATCCAGGTACCTACGAAGAATACGAGTTTTGGCGAAGTCAGCAGGTGGAGGTCACTTCTGCACCTATTCAAAAACAGGTGAAGGTAGAAGTGGCTCCCCCGAAAAGTAAGGAGGACGCCCAGCAGACCAAGCGAGAACTGAAAAAATTGGAAGAGCAATTGCAACTGGTTGAAAAGGAAATCAGTCAGCATGAGGCTATAAAGAAGGAGTTGGAGGATAAATTGGCCGATCCATCCTTGTATTTGGATGAGGCTAAGGCTCAAAAAATCCAAGCTAGCTACCAGCAAGTGGAAGAATCACTTGAAACTGCAAATACCTCTTGGGAGAAGTTGGTGGATCAAATCTCCCAGCTTCAGCAGCAAGCCACCCTCGCTTAAATTTCAATGCTTCGATGAAATTACGTTTCCTTTTTATCCTCTTCACGACCATAGCATTTAGAATAAATGCGCAGGTTCTGGAAGATAAAGTATTCGTAGATCATATTTTATCGGTTCGCATGTTCCCTCAGGGAGCAGGGACAGAAGGCCAGCTGCTTTCTCCTGTGATTTCCTTGACTGATTCGAAGTCCTTGGTGGTGATTTTTGATGATTTGTCTTATGATCCCGAGTTGTATACTGCCAAACTGGTGCATTGTGATGCAGATTGGAAAAAATCAGCCTTGAAAGACACTGATTTTTCGCTGGCATTTAACGAGTACAATGTGCTGGACTATGCCTATTCTGTGAATACGCGAGTGCCTTATATCCGGTATTCGTTTACCCTTCCTCGCGTAAGTAAATCCGGAAATTACCTCCTAAAAGTCTACAAGAACCGAGATGAAAATGCGGTCATCTTCACGCGAAGGTTTATGATCGTCGAGAATCTAGCGGTGGTCGGTGCACAATTGGTGCCTCCAGTGCAGACTGAAGATCGACGTGCCTTGCAGCAAATCAATGCCACTGTGAATTACAGCAACTTGGAGGTGATTGATCCGCTCGCTCAAGTCAAGGTGTACATGCGTCAAAATCAACGCTGGGATAATGTTAAGTTTCTCTCCAAACCTACCTTTTTGAATCAGAACTCCAAGTTGATTCGCTACGAACCATTTGAAGGGGAGAGCACCTTTCGAGCTGGCAACGAATTTCGATTTTTAGACTTACGGTTTATCCGTGCTACAGGAGTGAATGTGGCCTCGATCAAGGTAGAAGAATCGTTAATTTCGGCAGAGGCAAGGGTAGATCTTCCTCGTCCTGGTGGAGCCTATGCACAATATTTGGACCTGAATGGGCAATATGTAGTGCAAACGAACGACCGGCCCGGAGGGGATCCTGAAGTGGAGAGTGAATACATCTACACTACTTTTTACTTGAATGATGCGCCCGGAAAAACCATTAAACTAATGGGTGCCCTTAGTCAATGGGGTAAAGCTCCTGAGGCGACCCTAGTCTATGATTCCAAGAAGAAGCTTTACAGCACCTCCTTACTTTTGAAGCAAGGATGGTATGACTACCAGTATGCAACAGATCTTGGAGCTGGTAAATTGGATTTTGAATCCTTAGAAGGGAGTCATTTTCAAACTGAGAATGAGTACGAAATCCTGGTGTATTACCGAGCGCTTGGATCTCGCTACGATCAGTTGGTAGGATATGTCTACCTGCAACCCAATAGGAGAAGGCTCTGATTTTTTATAGGTAAAAAAATAGCCTCCAAAATTCTAGATTTTTGGAGGCTTATTCGTTAAAGCTTGAAGTAAATTAAAATTCCTCTGTGGAAGCTTCTGTTTCTTCTTCCGTAGGAGCTACATTTTGTCTTACTCGATCCCCTGTAGATTTGTAAGGAACAAATCCCTCTCTTTTAAATTTGTAAGGGGTAGTCTTATTGTCAGCAGGATGCGTGGCTAAGTCCATCATTCCAAAACCCTTGTGGGTGAAGGCACCTAATCCGCACTTAAATACAAAATCTTGTACTTCAGGAGCTGCATAGAGCGTGAATGGAAGCGTGTAGCCTCTTACTTCATATTTCACATCTAGGTCGTATACGGCATAAATTCGCGCAAATTTCTTTTGCTGCTCTTTCAACTTGTTGACATAGACCATATCTGGCACCACCTGGAACTTGAAAAAAGACTCCATTTGTTCTGGGGTGTACCATCCTGATTTCTCCATACGAGTCAGCGTTGATTCGTACAACAAATCAGAAAACTCGTCGCTGTCTGGGTTGATAAATCGCTTACCCGCTTCTTCATTGAATGCGGGAGTGATGAGTACCAAAGGAGAAATACAGACAAACTTGTTGGAAACCTCCAAAGTTGGTTCTGTCTCTAGTTCGGTGTATTCCGGGGAAAGAATCAAGTTGCCGAGCTCAATTTTTGGAGCAGCAAAAACTTGTTCCAATAAATAATCAATGAATTCTTCGCTTTGAGAAGAAAGGACAAGCGTCACCAAGCTAGAGTAGTAGTGCAAACCACTACGGCTAACCTTGGTCTGTCCCTTTAATCCCGAGAAATTAAAGAAGTTGTAGTTGTAGAAATCTTCTCTTCCTCCTTTGACGATCAGTCCTTTAAGGAATTGAGCCAGGATGTACTGGTGGTGAAAAGGCAAAAAGGAGCCTTTGTTTTTTAGGGAAAATATAAGTCGTACTCTCACGGGAATAAAAATAAAATGAAACAATAGTGAGCAATATGCTCTAAATCTGTTATTAGAAATATTTATGCAAATCTACACATATTTTTAAAGCAAAAATCAAACATTGAACCTAAAATGCATGATATCACCATCTTGAACTACGTATTCCTTACCTTCGATGGATATTTTGCCGTTTTCTCTACAACCAGCTTCGGTTTTAAATTGTTTGTAGTCAGCGATAGCAATTACTTCTGCCTTGATAAATCCTCTTTCGAAGTCGGTGTGAATCACCCCTGCAGCTTGTGGAGCTTTCCAGCCTCTACGTATGGTCCATGCGCGAACTTCCTGTACTCCTGCCGTAAAGTAGGTAATCAAGTTGAGTAGGCTATAGGCGCCATAAATCAAACGGTTCAATCCACTTTCATTGAGACCATACTCTCCTAAAAACAGTTCTTTCTCTTCCGCATCGTCCAATTCTGCAATCTGAGATTCTATCGCAGCACAGAGAATGATCACTTCCGCATTTTCCTCTTTTACCTTGTCGCGAAGTCGGTCCACAAAGGCATTGCCTGTATGAATGCTTGATTCATCCACATTGGCCACATAGAGTACTGGCTTAATGGTGAGGAGATGGAGATCTCGTACTGCCTCTAAATCTTCTTTATCCACTTCAATTGCCCGTGCATTGAGGCCTGCAGTTAGGCCATCCTTAAATTGGAGTAGCGTTTCCAACTCTCTTTTGGATTTAGCATCCCCGGATTTGGCCATTTTTTCAATGCGCTGAATCTTTTTTTCTACGGACTCCAAGTCCTTAAGCTGCAGTTCAGTGTCAATGACCTCCTTGTCGAACAAGGGATCTACACCACCTGCAACGTGAACGATATTGTCGTCTTCAAAGCAACGGATGACGTGGATGATGGCATCTACTTCCCGGATATTGGCAAGAAATTTATTGCCTAAGCCTTCTCCTTTGGAAGCACCTTTCACCAATCCAGCGATATCCACAAACTCAATGATGGTAGGTACAACTCGTTGTGGATTTACGAGTGCCTCAAGTTCCTGTAGGCGAGAATCAGGTACTGAAACTACCCCTACATTGGGTTCGATGGTGCAAAAAGGAAAGTTAGCTGCTTCAGCTTTAGCGCTTGATAGCGCATTAAACAAGGTAGATTTGCCCACATTGGGAAGACCTACTATGCCACATTGTAATGCCATTAATTCGTTGCTTTAATTTTAAATAT
>CAZPKI010000050.1:0-11869 GCA_964587015.1 uncultured Limnohabitans sp. | reverse complement strand
GGATGAACGTTGTGTATTCCTTGTTTATGGAGTTAAGCACGAGGATTTTACCAATCCTTGGCGTTTTTGTGCCAAAAATCAGGCATTTTTTAGCACCACGGAAAAATTTATTTTCATCGCTTACTGACTTTAGAGCTGCCCACCCAGGGCCTTTGACCTGGTTTCATGTTGCCTCCCTGGGAGAGTACGAACAGGCAAAACCGGTCATTGCTGCACTTAAAGCCAAGGAACCTGAAACCTGGATTACGGTAAGTTTTTTCAGTCCCTCTGGCTATGAGCCTACCTTTAGGAAGCCTCAGTCGGGGGTAGATTACATCACCTACCTGCCACTTGACCGCAAGTCTTGGGCAGAGCGTTTTGTTGGCGTTTTGCAACCTACTCGAAGCATCTTTGTCAAGTACGACCTCTGGCACCATCACTTACAAGCACTGAAGCGGAGACAGGTCCCCACCTACCTCATTGCTGCTTCCTTTCGCCCAGATCAATCCTATTTCTCGTGGTATGGGAGCTTTTTTCGCAGGATGCTTTTGCAAATGGATTGGATCTTTACCCAAAACGAAGCCAGCATTCAACTTTTGGCTAACCTGAACATTACGAATGCAAGTCATACAGGAGACACGCGATTTGATCGGGTAGCGGCAACAGCTGCCCAACCCTTGGATTTTCCAGCGATTAAAAACTGGATCCAGGGTCGCCCTACCGTAGTGATCGGATCCGCTTGGGAGGAAGACATGAGCCTGCTCATTCCCTTGATTCAATCCAAACCTGAATTTTTATGGATCATTGCCCCTCATGCTATGGATGCTGTAGCGATGGACCGTTGGGCATCAGCACTGGGGATTTCCAATCAAAAATACTCCCAGTGGAATGCTGCCCAAGATTCGCAAATCTTATTTATTGACAACATTGGCATGCTATCTTCCCTGTATCAATTTGCGCATTTTGCCTATGTTGGAGGGGGATTTGGCAAGGGACTGCACAACATTTTAGAGCCGCTAGGTTTTGGAATTCCTGTAATCTTCGGGAACCCAAGGTCTGCATCTAAGTTTCCGGAGGCAGCACAAAGTCAGGTGGAAGGCTGCGGTTTTGCAGTAACCTGTTTTTCCGAGCTTCAAGAATGCGTAACTAATTTGGAGCAACCTCAATTTTACACGAAGTCCGCTGCCTCTGCCCAACGTTGGGTGAAGGCCAACCTAGGTGCAGCAGACCGCATTTTGGTTCATCTCACCACTTCAATCTCCTCGAAATGAAAGGAAGAGTAATCAAGTCTACTGGGAGCTGGTACCTAGTCCACACAGACGAAGGAATTATTTCGGCACGATTGAAAGGAAAGTTCAAGCAAGATGAGCTCAAACTCACCAATCCCATTGCAGTAGGCGATTGGGTAGCATTGGAAAAGGAGGAGGGGCAGGAGTCGGCGGTGATCCACGGGATTTTGCCCAGAGATAATTATGTAATCCGTAAGTCCACGCGGAAGCAGCACTTTTCGCACATGATTGCCAGCAATATTGATCAGGCTATCTTGGTGATTACGATGAAGAAGCCTCGAACTTCGCTAGGCTTTATCGATCGATTTTTGGTGGCTACTGAGAGTTATGGTATCCCTACCTTGCTAGTGGTCAACAAGATGGATCAGTTGGAAGGCGAGGACGAAAGTGACTGGCTTCAAGATATTCATGAGATCTATGTGCCCCTCGGCTATGCGGTAGTAGAAGTGTCTGCGCTGAAGGATACGGATCTCGACACGAAGCTATTGCCCAAAATTCAAGGAAAATCCAACCTGATCTCTGGTCATTCGGGAGTCGGCAAAAGTACTTTGCTCAATGCGCTTTTGCCTGATGCCAGGCAGGAAACCAAAGCCATATCTGATTACAGCGCAAAAGGAGTACATACAACCACCTTTGCAGAGCTATTTTTCCTACCAGGATCAGGAGACCTGATTGATACCCCAGGTATCAAAGAGTTTGGTATTTTGGATGTGGCAGAGGAGGAGCTTTCTCATTTTTTTCCAGAAATGCGCCAGTACCTTGGGCAGTGCAAATACAACAATTGCAGCCATGTGAATGAGCCTGGATGCATGGTGCTCCAAAAATTAAACGAGGGTTATATCCACCCGTATCGATACCAGAGTTACTTAAATATCCTAAACGAAGAGGATAGTCATCGATAAAGTGTTTTGAATCTAAGGCAAATTGGTCTAATTTTCACTTTCTAAAAATCATCCCATGACCGAAGTATTGAACCATAAGCAAGTAGGGCAAAAGATCACCCGAATGGCTTTTGAAATCTATGAGCGGAATCTCCACGCTTCTGGCGGAATGGTAGTCGCGGGGATTAGCGGTATGGGCACTATTTTAGCCCACCTTCTGGCTACGGAGCTGCGAAAAATCTCTCCTCTTCAAGTGGAGGAATTAGAAGTAATCTTGGATAAACAGGCAGTAGCCGCTACTGAAATTCAACTTTCCAGCCCCATTGCCCTAAAAGGGAAAACGATAATTTTAGTAGATGACGTGCTCAACACAGGAAAAACGTTGGTTTATGCCTTGAAACCATTTTTGGAGCATGAAGTTGAAAAAATAGAAATAGCAGTGCTAGTCAATAGAAGCCATGGTTTATTTCCAGTCAAGCCCGATTACACGGGTTTTGAGTTGGCCACCACCTTTAATGAGCATATCCGAGTTGATTTTGCGGGCAACAACTATTCTGTTCACCTTCTCTAAGTTTTATGTCGATTCATTCCTCTGCTTCTGTGAAGCGCATCACCACCCATACGCTTCAAGAAATGAAGCAGCGTGGAGAAAAAATTTCCATGCTTACGGCCTATGATTTTTCAATGGCTAAGATTGTGGATGCGGCAGGAATGGACATCATTCTTGTGGGGGATTCGGCTTCCAATGTCATGGCCGGTCACGAGACTACCCTCCCCATCACTTTAGATCAGATGATCTACCATGCCTCGGCAGTGGTGCGAGCCGTGAAAAGATCCTTTGTGGTCGTGGACATCCCTTTTGGTAACTACCAAGGAAATAGCTCGGAGGCCCTTCGCTCTGCCATTCGCATCATGAAGGAGTCTGGAGCCCATGCCGTAAAAGTGGAGGGAGGAGCTGAAATCAAGGAATCGGTTGCACGAATTTTAAGTGCTGGAGTACCTGTCATGGGACATTTGGGATTGACTCCTCAGTCGATTTACAAGTTTGGCACCTATGCTGTACGTGCCAAAGAGGAAGCCGAAGCCGAAAAGCTATTGGAAGATGCCAAGCTTTTGGAAGCTTGCGGATGCTTTGCGCTAGTTTTGGAAAAAATTCCTGCAGCTTTAGCCAAGCGAGTAGCCGAAGCCCTTACCATTCCTGTGATTGGAATAGGTGCGGGTCCAGATGTGGATGGTCAGGTATTGGTAATGCATGACATGCTTGGCATTACCCAGGAGTTTAAGCCTCGATTTTTGCGGGCTTATGCCGATCTCAATCAAATCATGACCCAAGCTTTCCAGCAGTACATTGCGGATGTGAAAACGAAGGATTTCCCCAATTCTTCCGAGAGCTATTAATAGTAGTGGGTTCTTATAGATTGCTAACTTCCCTTATCCCAGAGGGTTTCTGCTAGTTCACTTTTTAGAAGCTGCTTCGACACGCAAGATAAAATCACTCAGGACATTCATGTAATTGATGAATGCATCGTATGGGGTGTCGTATGGACTGAAATACTCGTGTACCGATCCATCCGAGAAGAACTTGGTGCAGATGTAATAGAAGTGATCGGAGGTTTGCAGGTAGCCCCAGTCTCGGAGTAATTCCGGATCCTTGATTTTTCTGATTTTCTTTTCCAGTTCATACAAGCGATCAAAGGCCTCATCTTGCATGTCATTGCCAAGCCAAGCGGTAAGATCGCGTTCCTCATCGGCCCAGGAAATCGGGGTAGGCACATGAATGTGGCTTACGGGAGATAGAGCCGCTACCACCTCTGAAGGGGTAGAGAAGGTGAAGTTAGACTGCGAAAATATCGCCTCTGGCAGGTGGCGCATGAAATCAAAAATCCCAGTTTCTGCCCATTGGTGTTCACCGAATGTTTCGTAGTCCATAAATAGGTTGACCACGGGCTCCTCTTTAGGCAAGGCATTGAGCCAATTCACAAACTTATCTGTGGTGAGGGGGAAATCTCCCCAGGTTTTGTCTCCAAAGCGGAAGGCGATATCATCCGAAAGCCGGAAATTTTTCAACAGCACTTTTAGGTTTGGGTTCAGCGCATTAGAATAGACGTAATTGGGGCTTTTCCATCCTAGAATATGTTTTGCTCCCTCAGTAAGCATTCCTTGGTAACCTAGCTCAGCGACCATTGCTCCTATTTCATCTGAGTAGATCAACTCGGTATTTCGAAATACTTTTGGGCTATAGCCGTTGAAAAGGGCTTTGATTCGGTTCTGGTGTTTGTGTACCAAAGCAAAAAACTCATCCTTGCTTTTAAGTGCTGCAAGGGAGTGCGTGTTCGTTTCATTCAGTAGCTCCACATGACCAGTAGCCACGAGTCGCTGGAAGCTTTCCAACACATCGGGGGCATAGGCTTCCATTTGGTCCAAAAAGGTGCCAGAAATTGAAAAAGCCACCTTAAATCTGCCATCATAGCGTTGAATTAGCTCCAACAATAAGGAGTTCATCGGGAGGTAGCATTTCTGTGCTACTTTTTGGATGACATTCCGGTTGAGGTAGTCATTCCAATAGTAGTGATCTTCCCCAATATCAAAAAATCGATAGGGCTTCAGCCTGTAAGGTTGGTGGACTTGAAAATAAAAGCAAACAGTTCTCATGCGCGTTGAGCTAAGATTTTTTCGTAAACAGTCACTAGTTTGGCAGCAACATGCTCCCATTTCAATTTTTTCAACTCGTCTGCACCTAACTCGGTAAACATTCGAGCGATACCTTGGTAGTGTAAAAGTCCAAAAATGGCATCTGCCATGGCGTCTACATCCCAAAAGTCAATTTTGATGGCATTGTTCAGCACCTCCGCTACTCCAGATTGCTTGGAGATGATGACCGGTGTATTGTGTCTTACAGCCTCCAGAGGTGCGATTCCAAATGGTTCAGATACCGATGGCATTACGTATACATCGCTGATGGCATACATGTGGTCTACATCGTCTCCTTTCAAGAATCCAGTGAAGTGAAACTTGGTGCCCATGCGAAGTTCAGCCACACGATCCACCATTTTATTGAGTAAATCTCCTGATCCGGCCATGACAAAGCGCACATTGGGGTCACGTTCAATCACTTTTTTGGCAGCTTCAACAAAGTATTCTGGGCCCTTTTGGTAGGTAATTCGGCCGAGGAAAGTCACGATCTTCTCTGGTACTTTTTTCTGATAGGAAGAGGTAATGATGCTCGCATCAAGTACCGCGTTATGGAGCACGGTTACTTTCTCGGGAGGGATGCCGTATTTTCGCACACAAATATTTTTGGTCAACTGACTTACCGCTACCACATGGTCTGCGGCATGCATGCCCGCACGTTCAATCTCAAAGACAGGAAAATTGACCGACTCTCCAGATCGATCGTACTCGGTGGCATGTACATGGACGACTAGGGGCTTGCCGCTCATTTCTTTGGCAGCAATTCCTGCTGGATAAGCGAGCCAGTCGTGGGCATGAATGATGTCAAAATCATTTCGGTCCCGAGCGATCTGTGCTCCGACGAGGGCATAGCGGGATACTTCCTCCATGAGGTTTTTACCGTATTTGCCGCTAAACTGGTATTTGGTGGAAAATATGCTCTCATCCACATCGGTACGGTCATGGATGGCATAATCTGTAAATTTTTTGAATGCTTTGGGACCCAAATAGGGCACCAAAAAACTATTGACTTCGAGGTAAGTCAGGTTTTTCCACAACTTTTTAAAGCGTTTTTCCCGGTAATCAATGGTCACTCCACTGGCATTGACAAAGTCTGCCACTGGCTCCTCATCTCCCCAGAGTTTGGGAACCACAAAAATCACTTCTTGCTGGTGGACATTCATTCCTTGAATCAATCCATAGCAAGCAGTGCCGAGGCCTCCAGAGATATGGGGTGGGAATTCCCACCCAAACATGAGTACTTTCATAGGCAATCCATTAAACCTGTTTGACTAAGTCCATCATTCGGAGTAGCTCTGCAATGCTCCAAGCTTGGGATACCGAACCTTTGGGGCGGTGTGGAGCATCCCCATCGTATATCTCAGCTACTGTGCCTACTCCATACTGCGTCATGACGCCATCAAAGCCTTTGATGATTTTCTCAACGAAAATTTTAGCTGCTTTACCGTGTAGCTTGAGGTATCCCTCTGCAAAATGTCCCAATAGCCAGGCCCAAACAGTTCCATTGTGATAGGCTTGGTCTCTACTGATTTGATTTCCAAAATAGTAGCCTTTGTATCCCGGATCATCTGGGGATAGTGAACGGAGCCCTCTTGGAGTCAGGAGCTTGGATTTGACAATTTCCAATACTTTATCGCATTTTTCCTCCTCCAAAATCCGATAGGGCAGGGAAGTAGCAAAAACCATGTTGGGTCGTATTGACCAATCTTTTTCTTCTTCATCGACCACATCTGCTAGGTAGCCATATTCCCAGGACCAAAATTCCCGATCAAAGGACTCTTTTACTTTTGTGGCTAGTGTCAAATATTCATCATCCCCACTAAGTTCATGATAGAAGCACAATGCATTGTACCAGAGGGCTTGAATTTCTACTGGGCAGCCAATTCTTGGAGTGACGGGACCATCTGGAGTGATGGCATCCATCCAGGTTAGGGCTAGACCCCCCTGTCCACCCCAAATCAGACCGGAGGGTAGCATGTGAATGTTAAAGTCTGCCCCTTCCTTATAGCCTTCTAGAATTCCCCGGAGCTTGGCCAAGTACCTGTTTTGAATTGTTTTTTTGTCTCCTGTATAACGGATGTATTGCTGGAGGGACCAAAAAAACCAAAGCGGAGCATCCATAGAGGTCATGTTGGTGTAATCTCCACTACCGATGTTGGGGAAAAGGGCACCCTTTAAGTCTTTGGACATGGTGTCCATGATTTCTAGGAAGGTGGCAGTATCACCAGTAGCCAAGGTCAACCCAGGGGCTGCGATGAAGGTATCCCTTCCCCACCACCCAAACCAGGGGTAGCCTGCGATGACACGCACTTCTCCATCTCGTTGTCGGATAAACTGTCCAGCAGAATTTTTTAAGCAATTTTCAAAGTTGTTTCTCGGAATTCGACGTGCGATTTCCTTGCTAAATGCAGCTGCTCTGGTTTCTGGATCTGCATCGGTTAGGCCGGCAGAAAAAATGACTGACTCTCCTTTGCTGATTTCAAATTCTAGGCATCCAGGCACAAATAAATCCTCATGGTAGTCGTACCCTCGTTCTCGCTCTTGGATGTACTCTAGGTTGAAATACCAGTCGGGCTTCGAAATAAAGGCAGCCTCCTTAGATAACTGCAGGTAAAGCGGATCGTAGTTGGGATACAATTGAAACTTTACCCCATTTGGGACCAACTCGTAGGCTCGATTGATGCGATCATTGGCTTTTTGAAGTTGGTGATAGCCTCGAAAAGCTAAAAAAGGCTGAATTCGAATCGTAGTAGGCGAATGAGCCTCAAGTAATGTGTAGCGAATCATTACCCGATCCCGGTTGGAATCAAGGATTAATTCTTTTTGAAGTAGCACCCCACCCACGCGATAAGTTAGTTTGGGAATCGGCTCCGAATCAAAGTCCTCGAGGTATTTATGTCCTCTAGGAGAATAGTTCCCTGGAAATTTGGCTATGCCCAGATTAAAGCTTGCGCCATGTTGAATCACCGTCTCATGCACCGTAGAAAGCATCACGTGATTTTGAGAATCGATTTGTGGCTGGGGCACCACCAGTAAGCCATGGTATTTTCGCGTATTGCAGCCAATGATCGTGGTGCTGGTGTAGACCCCAGATCGGTTGGTCCGAATGATCTCTCGGTCCAGGGAATAATTCAGGTTAACTAATTGGGATTTATCAAAATGGATATAACTACTCATCGCGCAAAATTGAATTCAACTAAAAATAGACTATTGCGGGGACAAGAAAAATTAAAGTTCAAAAAATAAAGGTTATGTCTCCATAACCTTCAGGTATTTTTCAATTTCAGGAATGAACCGCTTCCTTTTGCAGTTCCTCGCAGGTTTTGATGGACTCTTCAAACTTGCTGAGGTAGTTTTTAATCTGCAGGATATTTACTGGTTTCACAACCGGAAATTTCGGAGATGATTTAAATAGCGTAAACATAACTGTTGGTTTAGTTCTTCTTCAATTGACAAATGCCATGCCAAAAGAAGATGAATTTATAAAAAAACCCCTCATTTGAGGGGTTTTTGGGTGAAAGACCGGGCTCGAACCGGCGACCTCTGGATCCACAAACCAGCGCTCTAACCAACTGAGCTACAATCACCGTGTGGGGTTTCAACTCAAAGCTTGCCTCGAATTGGTTTGCAAAAGTAAGGACTGTCTTTCTTTGGAGCAAGACCGAGGCAATTTATTTGTTTGAAAAATACACTTGAGCCTAATTTAAAGTGCTAGTAAATTTTAATCTGATTATTCTCTTTTCTGATTATCCGCTTTTCACCACTAACTAGAAAAAAAAAGGTTTGAGGTTCAATTAGGTGAGCTGTTGACCATGGTATGTCCACAGCTAACGGTCGACAGACCACAGCCGATTGTATTCTATTACTAAAAAACGTTTTTATTTGGGATACTAAACCCAGTCATAAACGACTCGGCTGTCAACAGTGGACCGTGGACCGTTGTCAATTATCCGCATGTAAAAGAGGCTTGTTGAGCTAAGGCGTGATTGCGGATAATCATATTCTCTTTTTCACTGGCAACTAAAGAAAGTAAGATTTGGAGTTTAATTAAGTGAGCTATTGACCAGGGTCCACAGCAAACGGTCTACAGACCACAGTCGATTGTAGTCTATAACTAAAAAACGTATTAAATTAAGATACTAAACCCAGTCATAAACGACTCGGCTGTCAACAGTGGACCGTGGACCGTTGTCAATTATCCGCATGTAAAAGAGACTTGTTGAGCTAAGGCGTGATTGCGGATAATCCTAATTTTTAATCTGCTTCTAACAGGTCCAACTCATTTCTGACTGAAGGTGCAGCGAAGCGCGGTGTAGCGTCTGGTCTTTACCCGAAGTATTCCGCTCATGATTGCCTATATTTGTGTTTCTGAACCAATCTAGGTTTGTATTATCTCACTTTTCTCTCGCTACCCAATGAGCAACGAACCGATAGGATTTGATGCCTTCAAGCTAAACAAACAATTGCTCGATGCTGTAGCCGAATCTGGTTATACCGTTCCTACTCCAATCCAAGAACAAACAATTCCACTTGCACTTGCAGGGCATGATGTGTTGGGAATAGCACAGACGGGTACAGGTAAAACTGCTGCCTACCTTTTGCCCTTGCTGATGAAAATCAAGTACGCTCAGGGGATGCACCCAAGAGGTGTGGTGCTAGCTCCTACGCGGGAACTGGTCATGCAAATTGAAGAAGTGGCCCAGCACTTGGCAAAATACACAGGTCTTCGAATCGCTAGTCTTTATGGTGGCCTTGGTCCCAAAACGCAAATTGAGCGGGTAGAAGCAGGAGTAGATCTCCTTATCTCCACGCCAGGAAGGTTTATGGACCTCTATAGAAAAGGAGCTATTTATACCAAGGATTTGAAAACGATGGTATTGGATGAGGCAGATAAAATGATGGACATGGGATTTATGCCTCAAATCCGATCAATTCTAGAGGTGATTCCATCCAAGCGGCAAAACCTCCTCTTCTCAGCTACCTTTTCCGGAAGAATAGACCATTTGGCAGCCGAGTTTTTAGAATTTCCGGAGCGCGTAGAAGTAGCTCCTTCTGCCACTACTGCAGAGACAATCGCTCAAGTCAGGTACCAAGTGCCCAATATCAAGACCAAAATAAACCTACTTGCTCATTTGCTCGAGAATGAAGAAATCAACCGAGCCATGATTTTTACGCGAAGCAGAAAAAATGCGGAGTCAGTCTATTCGTTTTTGGAGCGCAAGCATTTTGGAGAGATTCGAGTAATCCATGCAAATAAAGGCCAAAATACGCGGATCAATTCCATGGAAGATTTCAAGGCAGGAGACGTACGCTTATTGGTAGCTACGGATGTAGCCGCTCGAGGCCTAGATGTTACCTTGGTATCTCACGTGATCAATTTTGATGTGCCCCTGATCTATGAGGATTATGTGCATCGCATCGGTCGAACAGGCAGAGCTGAGAATGAAGGAAAGGCCATCACATTTATTAATCCTGCGGAATCTTACCATTTTGAAAAAATCGAAGACCTTATTCGAATGAAGGTAGACGAGCTGCCAATTCCGGATGAGGTGGATGTACCAGCTACTCCTTTTGAAGAAAAGCAAGGCTACGAGCGGGAGTTGGACCGGCTCAAGCAGCGGGACAACCCCGACTACAAAGGAGCTTTCCACGAGAAAAAGGAGCGCCCCAAGGAAAACATTGGTAAGGGTGCAAAAGTAAAAGCAAAGAAGAAACAAAAGAAGCCGAACCGCAACCAGCTCAAGACGAAAAACCAAAAAAATAGAGGGAAACACGGGGAGGGGTAATTCCTGGACTGGATGCATTGCTTTCAAACAGTAGGCACAGCATTTTTAGGAATCAAAACAGAAAAAAAGAAGGGGCCAATTGGCCCCTTCTCTGTTATCGGTCTGTGCGGGTGTTGGTTCCGTCCACTGGAGTTCGCTGATCTCTATTGGCAAGGTCCCAGGCGGTATGGAAGATCAATTGCGCACGCTTTGTCATCAAAGGAAATTCAATTTTGTCTACCGTATCGGTTACCTGGTGGTAGTCGTCGTGTACCCCATTGAAGAAGAAAATCACGGGGATGTTGAACTTGGCAAAATTGTAATGGTCAGAACGGTAGTAAAAACGATTTGGATCGTCTGCTGCATCGTATCTGTAATCTAGGATAAGGTTGGTGTACGTAATGTTGTTGTACTCATTGATTTTCTTCAATTGAGAAGAAAGCATCTCCGAGCCGATGACATACACATAGTCCTTGTTTGCTTCTTTTTGGTATTCGTAGTCAATTCTGCCCACCATGTCAATGTTGATGTTATTGACTGTGTTGGCAATTGGGAATACCGGGTTTTCGGAATAGTATTCAGATCCTAAAAGACCTTTTTCTTCTCCAGTCACATTCAAAAACAAGATGCTTCTTCTAGGCTTCACTCCTTCTTTGGCTGCTTTTGCAAAAGCTTCCGCAATTTCCATGACAGAAACAGTACCTGAACCATCATCATCTGCTCCATTGAAGGCATCCCCAGTAGCGCTTACACCTACGTGATCGTAGTGGGATGAGATGACCAATACTTCTTCTTTTTTATCTGTTCCTTCCAAATAGCCCATTACGTTTACGGCTTCCACTGGAGTTTTGGTTTTCACAATCTGGTAGCTTGCTTTTTGGGAAGCTATGGTTTCAGGATTGGTTTTGGCTGCTTCCTTCAATACCTCTACAGATGAACCAAACAATTGAGCCATCTTGTCTGTACTCACCATGAATATCGGTCTTTGCTTGATTTCCTGGTCAAAGCCAATTCGGCCATTGCCAGCCATGGACTTGTAGCGATTGGCGATGCGGTCAAAATTAGCCTGCCCTTCCATGGTAACAATCACGATGCCGGCGGCGCCAGCATCCATCACTTTGGTGACCAAGTCATTGCTACGTACACCAACAGCCCACAGTCCTACGAGTTTGCCCTTTACATCCACTTTGGCAAGGTTTTCATCGCTTACCAAGCCTAAGAATACTAAGTCTGTTTTTACAGCTTTCGATAGGTTGCCGTCTCC
>CAZPKI010000049.1:0-12095 GCA_964587015.1 uncultured Limnohabitans sp. | reverse complement strand
CTAAAACAGCATTTGATATCAGTAAGCGGATTCAAAAAGAGTGGAAAGCTGCTGGGAAAGTTCCTGCTGAACGGCGGCAACCCATCTGGGATGAATTTTCAAAATTGAATAACCGCATATTCTCCCGGTACAAGCGTACACTCAACCCAGGCCCTGAGATGCCACCTCGGGAAGTGCTCCGCAAAATCGAGGGGATGGTAGAAGAATTAAAAAAATTAGCCCACCAGCCTACCTCTAAGGAGATCACGCTCCGCGCCAAGACCATACAGGAGGATTGGAAAAAGCTACCGATGCGCAAGCCAAAAGAGGCGAATTTGCCTGCACGCTCCTACCAGTTTTTCATGGATATCGTCTTTGAAAAGGCTTTTATGGAGAAACTCGCGCTCAGCAAGTATGCTGACTTTGCGGAAAAAACATTGGAAGAACAAAACCAAATTAAAGCCTCTATTCTGAAGGATCTGCTACACCGGGATCAGGGAGAATTGGAGACCATGCAAAACAATTCGGATAACTTCCGAGTAGAGACTGCAGACTTCGAAATGATGATGAAAAAGAAGCTTTCGAGCCTCAAGCGAAAGATTGATGTAAAGAACTATGTCTTGAAGCAACTTTCTCCGAGAAATTGAGTACAACCTACATATCAAAAAAATTACTATTCTTGCATAAATAACATCCGGAACACCTCCAAAAACAAAAACTATGTACTGGACACTTGAACTAGCCTCCTACCTTGAAGATGCCCCTTGGCCAGCAACCAAGGATGAACTGATCGATTATGCCATTCGCTCTGGCGCACCACTCGAAGTAGTGGAAAACCTACAAGAGCTTGAAGACGATGGCGAGCCTTACGAAACCATTGAAGAAATCTGGCCTGATTATCCTACAAAGGATGACTTTTTCTTCAACGAAGACGAATATTAATCGAGAGTCCCGCGCCTGCGGGACTTTTTTTTCTGAAAATCGATGATTTAGAGTCCAAGGACTTGCCGCAATCGAGCATAACCAGACTTGCTCACTGGGATTTTTTGCCCTGACCGAAGCCGAAGGAGGTAAGATTCCTTTTCGTAAGGCTCGAGCCCGGCCACTTCCTGCAGATTCACTAAATAGGATCGATGTACTCGGGCAAATTTTTCTGGATCAAGGCTCTCTTCCAGCTGCTTCATCGTCATCTTTTTCAAAAATTTTCCTTCTTGGGTGTGGATGGAAATGTAATCGTCCTCTGCCTCAAAGTAGCGAACCTCTTGGGTCTGGATGATTTTGATTTCATTTTTCACCCGAACCACGATGCGTTTGTTTCGTTCTTCCGAAACTGGATAATCCACTGCTTCGGGTACTATTTTTGTCTTTTGCTGACTTAAAAATCGTGTGATAGCCTGCGCAAATCGTGCTTCAGAAAAAGGCTTGACCAAGTAGTCTATCCCCTTGACATCAAAGGCCTGAACGGCATACTGGTCAAATGCAGTTGTAAACAGGACAGCAGGAGGATTTTCCAATAATTCGAGTAGCTCAAAGCCGGTGATCTTGGGCATTTGAATGTCTAGGAAGATCAGCTCCGGCTGAAAAAGTTGGATCGCTTTCAATGCCTCAAACCCATCGTGACAAATTGCCACCACTTCAAATTGAGGGTAAGCGCTCAAGAATTCCTTCACTAAACCAGCCGCTAGCGGTTCGTCATCTACGATTAGTGTCTTGATCATCCGGCAACAGGGATTTTTAAGTGAATACGAAATATGCCCTTGGCTCCGCTTTTTTCTAAGAGGTCCGTCCGCCCAAAAATAAGGAAAAGCCGGCGCTCTAAGGAACTTAGCCCAAAGCCAGTTCCGGCTGGAGCTGAATCTTGGCCATCAAAAGGGTTTTCTACGACTACTTGAAGGTAGTTGCCTTCTTTTTGAAAGCGGAGGCTAATTTTCACTTCCCCTAAAGTTCCGTACAGGCCGTATTTGATGGCATTTTCTACCAGCGGTTGTACGAGCAAGGGTGGGATTTTTAGACTTTCAACACCTTCTTCTACCTCTAAGTCCACTACCAGGCGATGTCCAAAACGGACGCGCTCGATGTCAAAATACATTTCCAAGTACTTGATTTCATCAGACAAACTAATCCAAGATTGTCCTTCGCTGCGGAGGGTACCTCTCAAAAAATCAGAAAGTAAGAGTACCATTTCTCTGGCCCGCTGGGGACTTGCAAGTACTAAGGCATGAATGGAGTTGAGGCTGTTGAATAAAAAATGTGGCTGCAGCTGCTGCCGAAGTTGGGCAAGCTCTGCATCCTTAGATAGCTGAACCAGCTGCCCCTCTCGACGACTGAGCTCCTCCTGTCCTTCCAACTTAGAGATCACCGCCGCCAACAGGGCTAGAAGTTGAATCACTACGCCAAAGAATAGCCAGCGGTAGAGAAAGCTTGATTGCAACATCGCCAAGTAAGCAGGTTCTTCTGCAAACCACCAGTCCAGGAGCTGCGCATGTCCCCATACTAATCCCCCGCTGAGCAAGATTGGAAAAAGTACTAGAAGAAATCCATTTTTTCGGTTGGGCGTGTAATGCCGAAACACCCGATCCAACAGAAGAAATCCTCCCAAAAAAAAGAGTGCAAAAAAGAAGGCATCCACGAGTGCAGGCTCTTCCTCCATTCCCTGCTGAATCAGCAAAAAATAAGTTCCCAGAAACCAGATAAATCCGATTCCTGGGAAAATCCATTTCCCAAAACTTGAACTTGAAAATGCGTTTAAATACAAGGGATGGGGTAGATTTTAGATTGAATTAAAAGGATTTGATTTCCAATCCACTGAACAATAACGTGCCTTTCAGGATCAAGACTTTGTTGGTGTCTACTCCTCCTTCTCGGAACATGCGCTTGTCTTCAAGTCCGGCAGCAATGTTGGACACTTCTGTACGCACATCCCAGTGCGGAGGAACGAGCAACTTGACCCCACCAAAGCCAACCTCAAGGTCTAGCGTGACAACGCCCGTAAAATCTACCTGCGTCAGGTCAAGGTCCAGGCCGCCAAAAATCACGGTAGCCTTACCTCCTTGGAAATCTTTGGTCATCAACTTACGATTCACTCCACTAAAGATGACACTCTCGTTGATCCGATCCATAAATGCAGTACCCGTAGCTCGGACAAAGCCTGAATCTGGAGCCTTGGTAGGCTCTTCCTGAGGGGCTGCAGCATCATCGGCTACTACTTCGGCTGACTCAATTTTCTCAGAACTGGATGCTTCTGTTTTCTTTTTTCGAGAAGACTCCCAATTTTTACGAACTTCCTCCAGGGCTTTATTTTCCTGCTTTTTATGAAGAATCAAGTAGATACCAAGGGCGATCAAGCCGACAGGCCAAATAAATTGATCAAGGCCTAAATCAAGGTCAAACTCTCGTTTGAGTAAAAAGTAGACTCCAATGAAGAGCACCACAGATCCAAAAAAACTCTTGAACTGCTGACTGATGAGCGTGTAGGTACCTACCGCAATCAGAATCATCGGCCAGGTCAGTACCCAATCCGGGATGTAAAGTCCAAACTTTCTGAAAAGGAGGACAAGGCCAATGCCTAAGATGATTACGCCAAAAGCAATACTGCCGTCGTTACGTGGTTTAGCGAAGTTGTTCATGTCTATTAAATTTAGTCAAACAAAACTAGTGGACCAACCTTAGCCTTTGGCAACCCATTCGATGAATCCCAGCAAAAAATCGGTAAAGACACCAAACTAGTCGGTAAACAAGTTCCTCTTGCTCGCTCAACGAGCCAACATTAAGAATTCAGCAAATGCCAAGTCCTCGGGCGTAGTCAATTTAATGTTCTCAGGGTTGCCCTCAATCAGGCTGATTTTCCATCCTTGGTGTTCGTAGACGGTGGCATCATCCGTAAAAATTGCCAACTCCTCCACCGCAAATGCTTGCAGGAGCGGCTTGAGTTGAAAGGTTTGGGGAGTCTGAACCAAACGGAAGTGGGCTCGATCTTGAAAGCTACTTTCTCCACTAGTTTCTACTTTTCGAAGGGAGTCCTTTAAGGCTACCACTGGGATCGCACTGCCTTTTTCAGCTGCCAGCTCAAAACTGGTTTGGATTACTCTTTCACTCACAAAGGGGCGTACCCCATCATGAATGGCCACAAGACCCTCCTGAAATGGGATAGCCATCAAGCCGTTTTTTACAGATTGAAAGCGACTTTCCCCACCTGCAACCAACTGATGCGGAAGTACAAAGGCATGAGAGGCACACAAACTATTCCAGTACTCAAAGTCATCCTTGGGTAAAACTAGGATCAAAAGTAAGCTTGGGTCTGCGCAAAAAAATTTTTCCAGCGTATGCATCAACACTGGCTTTCCAGCTAAGAGAAGGTATTGCTTGGGAAGGGAGGTCCCCATCCGCATTCCTTTTCCACCGGCGACGAGTATTGCTGCTTTGTTCATGTGCGTTGAATTGGTACAAAAATAAAGTTCCATTCGAAACGCACCTCCTGTTTGATCATATTTCTACGCTCAAATTGATTCTGCATTATGTGGATGAAAACATCGTGGGACAAAACCGAAATGGCAAAAAAAAGTCCCGCAGGTGCGGGACTGATTCGATTTACAAGATCAACATCGCATCTCCATAGGAGAAGAACCGATACTTTTCTTTAATGGCTTCTTTGTAGGCCTTCATGATCAAGGGGTAGCCACCAAATGCAGAGGCAGTCATAAGTAGGGTTGACTCTGGCAAGTGGAAGTTAGTGATCAGCGCATTGGCAATTTTAAAATCGTAGTGAGGAATGATAAATTTATCCGTCCAGCCGCTGCTTTCTTTAAGTCTACCTCCTGCTGTCACGGAGGATTCGATCGTTTTCAGGGAAGTGGTACCTACTGCGACCACTCGCTTTTTTTGTTCCAAGGATTCGTTTACCAAATTGACAGTTCGCTCTGGAATGAAGTAGTTCTCTGAATCCATTTTATGCTTGGTCAGATCTTCAACATCCACTTGGCGGAAAGTACCTAGGCCCACGTGAAGGGTGATTGGTGCGATTTCGATTCCTTTCAATTCCAAGCGCTTTAGCAACTGTGGAGTGAAGTGCATTCCTGCGGTAGGAGCTGCTACTGCACCTACATTCTTTGCAAAAACAGTTTGGTAGCGTTCTCTATCTTCTGGTTCAATGGGTCGCTCGATAAATTCTTTCAAAAGCGGTGTCTCACCTAGGGTATCAATAGTTTTATGGAATTCCTCATCGGTACCGTCAAACAAGAAACGGATGGTTCTACCTCTTGAGGTGGTGTTGTCAATGACTTCAGCAACAAGGTCACTGTCCCCAAAATAAAGCTTGTTACCCACTCTGATTTTTCGAGCAGGGTCAACCAGCACATCCCAAAGTTTGAATTCAGAGTTTAGTTCGCGCAATAAAAAAACCTCGATTTTGGCACCCGTTTTTTCTTTGTTTCCGTATAGACGAGCAGGGAAAACCTTGGTGTCGTTGGTCACGAATACATCCCCTTCAACAAAGTAATCTAGAATATCTTTGAAGGTGCGGTGTTCAATTTCTCCAGTTTTCCGATGAACAACCATCAATCTGGACTCATCACGATTTTCAGTGGGATAGAGCGCGATCAGTTTTTTGGGAACTTCAAATTTGAAATCAGATAATTTCATATACGGCGTTTGGGAGTAGTTGACTTAATCGAACTCGATAAGCAGATTACTTTTAAAAAATGCAAAGATAAGTACAATAATGCCCAATTTCAGCTAACTTAACAAATTGTTTTAACCAACTACTTATTCTATGCTCTTTTTAAAGCTTTCTTGGGAAAGTTTTAGGTTTGCCATTACGGCCTTAAAATCCAACCTCACACGAACCATTCTTTCCCTTTTGGGGGTGACCATTGGCATTTTTGCCATCATTGCTGTATTCACCTTGGTGGATTCATTGGAGGGAAAAATCAAATCGTCCTTTGCCTTTTTGGGTACCAACGTGATGCGGGTAGATCGATTCCCGTTTGCGAATGGGCCGCAGGATTACCCCTGGTGGAAGTATTTTCAACGGCCTCCTGGCACCTATGCAGAATACAAATTTTTGGAGGAGCGCTTAAAAAATGCGGATGGAGTGACCATTTCCGCCTCTTCCTCTGCGACCATACAGGCAGGAAGCAATTCGTACCAAGGCACCTCCCTTTCTGGGATTGCCTACAGCTACCAAGACGTGTTTGAAGTAGCCTTGGAAGAAGGGCGCTACTTCTCCGAGGCAGAGATCAATGCATCTCGAAACCTGATTATCATCGGAAAAAAAATCGCTACTACCCTATTTCCCAACGAAGGCGCTTTGGGCAAAGAAGTAAAAATCAAGGGAATGAAATTTACCGTCATCGGTATTTTTGAAGAAGAAGGGGAAGGATTTTTAGAGCTCCCTTCCAAGGATGAGGCCTGTTTGGTGCCTTTTGGGGCATTTAGCAAAATGTACTACACCGGTCGTGATGGGCTAGAGCCTACCATCGCTGCCAAGGGCAGAGATACCGATGTGGGGCTAGTAGCCCTAGAGAATGAGATGGCTGGCTTCCTCCGTGCCAAGCGGGGATTGAAGCCTACTCAAGAAAATAACTTTGCACTCAACAAAACTGAATTTATTCAGAATGCCATTGGGTCCATTTTCGATGTTATCTCAGTTGCAGGCTGGGTAATTGGAGGATTTTCGATTTTAGTAGGCGGCTTTGGAATTGCCAACATCATGTTTGTATCGGTTCGTGAGCGAACCAATATCATCGGGATTCAAAAATCCCTGGGTGCCCGAAATTATTTCATCCTTTTCCAATTCCTTTTTGAAGCAGTTTGCTTGAGTTTGATTGGTGGGGGTTCCGGAATTCTACTCGTGTACCTGCTGAGCTTTATTCCTTTGGGAAGTCTTGAACTGGTATTGTCCTTTAATAATATAATACTAGGCTTGGGGGTATCCTCTGCGATTGGTGTGGTAGCTGGAATCGTGCCCGCTACACTTGCTGCTAGAATGGATCCTGTAGAAGCCATTCGGACCAATTAAAACAATATGATTATCCGCAATCATGCCAGTAGCTCAGTCCTCCTATTTATAACTGCGAATAATCGTTGACAGTCCACGGGCCACAGCTCACCTAATTGAATCTCAAACCTTTTTTTCTCTGGCTAGTAGTGAAAAAGCTGATAATCAGATAAAACAAAAAAAAAGGCCCCGTCACATGCGGGGCCTTTTTTGTTACTTGTTGCTCTTCCTTAATCTTCCAAAGAAATGGTCGGCTCGGTAGGAAGCAATCCTGATGCACCTTTGATCTTTCCTTCCAGTTCTTCAAGTAATTCTGGATTGTCTAGCAGTAGATTTTTTACTGCATCGCGGCCTTGACCTAGTTTCTCTCCATTGTAGGAAAACCAAGATCCTGCCTTCTTGATGATTTCTAGCTCCACTCCAAGATCGATGACTTCGCCTACCTTGGAGATGCCCTGACCATACATGATGTCAAATTCCACCACTTTGAAAGGTGGCGCCACCTTGTTTTTAACCACCTTCACACGGGTTCTGTTGCCCATAATATTGTCTGGGCCATCCTTAATCTGTCCTACTCGACGGATGTCCAAGCGCACGGAAGCATAAAACTTCAAGGCGTTACCACCTGTGGTCGTTTCAGGACTTCCAAACATCACTCCGATTTTATCACGGAGCTGGTTGATAAAAATACAAGCGCAACCAGTCTTGTGAATCGCTCCAGTCAGTTTACGAAGAGCCTGAGACATCAAGCGAGCCTGCAAGCCCATTTTGCTTTCGCCCATTTCTCCTTCTAGTTCCCCTTTGGGCACCAAAGCTGCCACGGAGTCAATCACGATGATGTCAATCGCTCCTGAACGAATCAAGTGCTCTGCAATCTCTAGCGCCTGCTCCCCATTATCTGGCTGGGAAATCAGTAGATTTTCAGTGTCAATCCCTAGCTTTTCTGCATAATTCTTGTCGAAAGCATGTTCTGCATCAATAAATGCCGCCATACCTCCTGCCTTTTGAGCTTCGGCGATGCAATGCAGTGTCAAGGTCGTCTTTCCAGAAGATTCTGGCCCATAAATCTCGATGACTCTGCCTCTAGGAATACCTCCAATTCCCAAAGCCATGTCCAAGCCTAAGGAACCCGTAGAGATGGCGGGGATATCCAATACTTTATTGTCGCTAAGCTTCATCACAGCACCCTTGCCGTATGTTTTTTCAAGCTTGTCAATGGTGAGCTGTAATGCTTTGAGTTTTTCTGCGTTGATCGTACTCATGTTGAGTTTGGGTATAGGTTAAAATGTTCAAGTTACCAATTTGTTGTACAAATAACAAGGTATTGGGCCGCCTTGTTTTCGCTGTGCAAATTTGTACTTTTAACCTTCAAAACCGCATATTTGGTAAAATTAATCCCAGGACTATTTCATTTTTGTCACAAATTGTCAGTTATCTAATGCGGCGCCATTTTCTGATCCTCCTATTCGCCTATTTCCCGCTTACCGCAACCTGGGCTCAATCTTCTGTGAAAACGCTTCCCTTTACTTATGGAGAAGAATTAGCATTTGATGTAAGCTATGGTTGGGTAGATCTGGCTGAGGGGCGACTCGTGGTAGAAAAAAAACCTATTCTTGAAAATGCCCAGCCGCATTTTAAAATTGATGCCTTTGGAAGAACCATAGGTGCAGCTACTCTTTTTGGAAAAGTAAACGACAACTGGGGCACTCACCTGAACACCCAAAGTCTATTGCCTCGGCTCTCCTACCGCTACATTGAAGAGGGACGTTACCGAAGAAACGAAAAGATTTATTTTGACCAACAAAATAAAAAGGCCACACTCGAACTTTATGATCGGGAAAACAAAAAGATCAAAGAAGTTAAAGTGTTTTCCCTGCCAGGCACAGTACAAGATTTGGTGAGTGGATTTTATTATTTACGAACCTTAGACCTCAGTGACATGAGGAAGGGACAAGAAGTTTTGATCAGAGGTTTTTTTGATAAAGAAATATATAACCTAAAATTAATATTCGAGGGAACTGAAATACTGGAGACCAGCCTCGGTAGGAAGGAAACCTATCTCTTTTCGCCTCAAATACCCAAAAATAGCTTGTTCCGAGGGGAGTACCCTGTGAAAGTCTGGATTACCAAGGATGCCCAAAAAATCCCGGTAAAAATCAAAGCAAATCTGTTTATTGGCTCTTTGAATATCGACATCCGAAGCGCCCGAGGCTTGAAAAATTAGCAATATCAAGCGATTAACACTAACTTAACAATGCCCTATGAAAAGCCCGATTATTGAGACAGTTTTGGTTTGGTCAGTGGAGGGTAACTTTACCATTTAATTTGAAGCCGTAGATATTCATTAATTTTCAGAAAACATTTAGGAATTCTTCCCATGGCAGATAAGCAAAAAATCAAGGTATTGGTCGTTGATGATGAACCAAGCATCGTGGAAATTTTAAAGTACAACCTGCAAAAAGAGGGCTATGAAGTAGCTACCGCCGAAGATGGCCTCAAAGGGGTAAAAACGGCAATCAAATTTCAACCTGATGTCATCCTACTAGACATCATGATGCCCAACCTAGACGGAGTAGAAACCTGCCTGCAAATCCGGCAAATCCCAGAGCTCAAGCATGCCTTTATTATCTTCCTCACCGCACGCTCAGAAGAGTACTCGGAGGTAGCAGCTTTTGATGTGGGTGCAGACGACTACATCACCAAGCCGATCAAGCCACGCGCTTTGATGAGCCGTATCGCCGCCTTATTCAGAAGAGATTCCAAAAAGGAAAAGGAAAAAAGCCATATAAAAATACGCGATTTGAAAATTGACCGCAGCAGCTACACCATAGACAAAGCGGGGAAAATAATTACTTTGCCGAAAAAGGAATTTGAGCTCTTGTACTTTTTAGCCAACAATCCCAATGTAGTCTATAGCCGAGACGAGCTTTTGCACAATATATGGGGATCTGATGTTTTCGTTTTAGCTCGTACAGTGGATGTTCACATCCGAAAAGTGCGCGAAAAAATCGGGGAAGAGTACATCACAACGGTCAAAGGTGTAGGCTATAAATTTGAATTAGGTTAACATGCCAACAGGGTCTCGGGGCATATCCTTAGTGCTAGCAATTGCCATTTCTGGTTTGGTAACTGCTTTTTTATTCCTGATCCCCTCCTCCACTGCGTCAACACTTTGGGCGGCACTGCTTTTGTCCTTTTCCATTTCCTACTTGCTAATAAGCATTTCCTTAGAATTTCTAGTCTTTCGTGAGATTGGAAATATCTATGGCCTTCTGGAAAAAATTCAGAAAAAAGACCTGACAGAGGTTCCAGACAAGTCTATTCGATCTTCGCTCTCCCCATTAAAAAAAATAAATAAAGTAATCAATTCCTATGCGCTCGCAAGACAGAGCGAAATTGATACGCTTAAGAAAAATGCCGAATTCAGACGGGAATTTATTGCAGACATCTCGCACGAGTTTAAAACTCCAATTTTTGCAACGCAAGGCTACATTCACACCCTTATCGATGGAGCCATAGATGACAAGCAGGTGCGGATGAAGTTCCTTAAGAAAGCTGCAAAAAGTTTGGATTCCCTAGACCACCTGGTTCAAGATTTGCTCACCCTCAATCAAATGGAATCTGGAGTCATCAAATTTTCGTTTTCAGAATTTGATCTGCTCGAGTTGGTGACCGAAGTGATTGAAGAGTTGGAGCATAAGGCAGGTAAACGAGAGGTGCAGATTACCGTAGAGGCGGACCGCACTAAAAGCTATCCCACAATCGCGGACCGACAGAAAATTTACCGGGTTTGTCAAAATCTAATTTTCAATGCCGTCAAATACAACCATGATGGTGGAGAAATAAAGGTGAGCTTAAAGTTGAGCAAAAATCAAATTCAGGTAGAAGTCAAGGACACTGGTCCTGGCATCCCTCCTGAGGATTTAAAACGTATTTTTGAACGCTTCTACCGCGTAGAAAAGAGTAGATCCAAGGGCAAAGGAGGCACAGGCCTTGGCTTGGCCATCGTCAAGCATATCTTAGAAGGCCATAAAAGTAAAATCTCTGTTACCTCAGTGGTAGGAAAAGGGTCCATTTTTAGCTTTGAACTCCCTTTGGAAAAAAAGAAGAGCGATCCAATCGAAGCGGTTTGAGAACCCCCTCTTTCTGATACGGAAGTATCGCGTGATTTTTTTTTCTATGCTCGCCTCTAGGTATCTCATTTGAGAAGTAATTCTAACAATCCTTTTTGGAGCGAATTGGAATGGCTAGTTTTGACGCTGCAAACTGTGCAATCCTCCATGAAAAAAATAACGTTTGAAGACCTGATTCTTTTAGAAAATTCGGATTTCTTGGTCATCAACAAACCACCCTACCTTTCGAGTTTGGACGACCGACACGAGGCTCAGAATATCCTGGACCTGGCCAAAACCTATTGGGAGGATGCACAGCTTTGCCATCGCTTGGACAAGGAAACCTCCGGATGCCTAGTTATTGCCAAGCATCCCGAGGCCTATCGGCATTTGGCCATGCAGTTTGAAAATCGGCAGGTGGAAAAAATTTACCATGCCGTAGCGGAAGGCATTCATGACTTTCAGAACCTACTCGTGGATCGCAACCTGGCTGCCAATAACAAGGGTATTGCCAAGGTAAGTAAGGATGGAAAGCCTGCTCAAACGATCGTAAACACGGTACGGACTTACTTTGCCCATACGCTGATCGCTTGTAGTCCGATCACTGGCCGACTGCATCAAATACGAGTTCACCTAGCCTACCTAAAAGCTCCAATTTGCGGGGATACGCTGTATGGAGGCAAACCTTTGTATCTCTCGGCATTAAAGCGCCGGTTCAACTTAAAAAAGGAGACCGAGGAACTTCCAATCATGCAGCGCGTATCCTTGCATGCCTTTAGTATTCAATTTTTAGGCCTTAATGGCAAGAAAATAGCGGTTGAAGCCCCTTACCCGAAAGACTTTCAAGTCTTGGTACAGCAGCTGGAAAAGAACAGGTAGTGCGGAATTTCACCCTTATTGGGAGATTGAGCTAAAAAAAAATCACCTAAACCAATGAAAATTAGGGTTTAGGAATGCAAATAGTTTGCATAGAAAAATAAATGCTCCTATCTTTGTGTCCCTTTTTGGGG
>CAZPKI010000048.1:2598-12374 GCA_964587015.1 uncultured Limnohabitans sp. | reverse complement strand
TTCTTGGATCCTGTGATGCGCAATTTTGAGACTTTTCTTGAAAGTACGCAAGAGCAGGTTTCGGGAGAAGTTCGTGTACTGCTGCAGCCATACCGCTTTACTTTATTAGGAATTACATCAGATCATGACCTGATGTCCGCCAAATTCGGTTCCTACGGAGAAATGAACAAAGGCTACACAGGAGAGGATGTAAAAGGATTCACACGTATTTTGGGCAACCAAACTGCCATCTTCCACAAGGTCAAGAATTCAAATGAATAAGGTGAAAACAGCCGTTATTGGTGCAGCGGGCTACACCGGAGCCGAGTTGATTCGACTGCTAGTCCATCATCCTGCTTGCGAACTTGTTTGCCTGCATTCCAATAGTCAAAAAGGAATTCGTGTAGATCAAGTTCACCGTGATTTGTTAGGGGATTGCGAACTCTTATTTACGGATCAGGTACCATCTACAGGTCTTGATGCTGTTTTTTTGTGCTTGCCACATGGTGAGGCTTCCACATTCCTCAAGAAGCATTCCTTTCCAAGTTCTACCGTTATCATTGACTTGTCCACTGATTTTAGAGATGAGTCAGCTGGATTTGTCTATGGGTTACCTGAGGTAAACACCAAAAAAATAAGCAAGGCAAAACGAATTGCCAACCCCGGGTGCTTTGCGACTGGAATTCAATTGGCACTTGCTCCTGCAATACACAAGGGCTGGATTCAAGGAGCTGTACATGTGACTGGCATTACGGGATCTACAGGAGCTGGAAAAAATTTAACCGAAACTTCTCATTTTAGCTATAGAACCTCCAATGTATCGGTGTACAAGCTATTTACACACCAGCACCTTACAGAAATTAAACAGACATTCCAGCAATTAAATCCGGAATTAAATCCAGAGGTGCTTTTTGTTCCCTACAGAGGTAATTTCACAAGAGGAATCTGGATTACAGCCTATTTTCCTTTTGGCGGAACACAGAAAGAAGCACTGGAAGCCTATCGTCAGTTTTATGCTAGTTCGGCATTTACGCACATTTCTAGTCAGGATCTCGATCTAAAACAGGTCGTCAATACCAATAAGTGCCTGCTTCACCTTCAAGTTGAAAAGGGACAGCTAGTGGTGTATTCAGCCTTGGATAACCTATTGAAAGGCGCATCTGGACAGGCAGTTCAAAACTTCAACCTAGCCTTTGGATTGGATGAGAAAATGGGCTTAAACCTGAAATCAATCGCATTCTAAATTAAATGTTCTCCAAAAATCAACCTACTTAGACTCTAAAAGATGAATTTATTCGATGTCTATCCCCTCATCCCAGTAACCCTAGTGAAAGCCGATGGTTGTCGCTTATGGGACGAGCAGGGGCAGGAATATTTGGATTTGTATGGAGGACATGCTGTCATCTCCATTGGCCATAGCCATCCGCACTATGTCAAGCGAATTAGCGAGCAAGTCAACCAATTGGGATTTTATTCCAACTCCATTCAGATCCCATTGCAACAGGCTTTGGCGGATAAATTGGCCGAACTGTCCTGCTTGCATAGCTACCAACTATTTTTGGTGAATTCAGGCGCCGAGGCAAATGAAAATGCCTTGAAAATGGCTTCTTTTGTGACGAAGAAATCTGGATTTATCGCATTTACAGGCTCCTTTCATGGCCGTACCTCTGCTGCGGTAGCACTGACAGACAATCCCAAATTAGTGGCTCCCTGCAATTCACGCGAGGATTTTCATATTCTTCCTTTTGGGGATCTCGAAGCAGTAGAAACAACGCTGGCCAGTCAACGTATTGCTGGTATCATCGTGGAAGGAATCCAAGGTGTTGGCGGAATTCAAGTACCAAGTGCGGAGTTTTTGATTGGGCTATCTCAATTAGCTAAAAAATACGAGGCAAAACTCATCCTTGATGAGGTACAGTCTGGCTATGGAAGAACTGGACGATTTTTTGCACACCAGTGGGTAGATGGAGTTTATCCAGACTTGATCACCATAGCCAAGGGCATGGGAAATGGATTTCCAATCGGTGGGCTTTTGCTTTCAGAAGAGTTCAAGGCAAGCTATGGGCTACTGGGAACCACTTTTGGAGGCAATCACCTGGCATGTGCCGCTGGCCTAGCCGTATTGGAGGTATTGGAAGCAGAAAGATTGCAGCAAAAAGCATTGGAACTAGGAGATCGACTGATGGCCGAACTCCGAACCATTCCTGGAGTGGTGGCAGTACGAGGCAAAGGATTGATGATCGGTTTGGATCTTAATCAAGACGCAGGGCCTATCCGTTCCCTTTTGGTGTCCAAATACAAGATGTTTACCGGCTCTGCAGCAGGAAAGGAAACGATCCGTCTCCTCCCGCCTTTGTCAGTTGAATGGAACCAGCTGCAATCCTTTGTAACTGCTTTAAATGAAGTCTTGGCAAGCTAAATTCACTAAAATTTCCCTATCATGGAGCATTTTATCCAATTTGAATCTAGAGCACTCGGTCAGGAATTGATAGATCTTGCAGCAGCATACAAAGCAAACCCGGTCCTCCATGCTAAAAAAGGAACAGGAAAACGAGTGGGCTGCATATTTTTAAACCCTTCACTTCGTACGCGGGTCTCTACACAAATCGCTGCTCAGCAACTTGGAATGGAAGCCATCGTACTCAATATGGACAAAGAAGGTTGGGCACTTGAAATGCAGGAAGGCGCAATCATGAACAAGGGTACTGTCGAGCACATCAAAGATGCTGCTGGGGTCTTGGGCTCCTATTTTGATATTTTAGCCCTTCGTGCCTTTCCTTCCTTGACTCAAAAGGAAGAGGATGTAACTGACTTCGTTTTGCATCAATTTATCAAGTACAGTGGCATCCCTGTGGTCAGCTTGGAATCCGCCATCCGGCACCCACTTCAAAGTTTGGCCGACCAACTCACCATTCAGGAATTATCTAAAGGAAATAAAAGACCCAAAGTGGTTCTCACCTGGGCACCGCATATCAAGGCTATTCCTCATGCGGTAGCGAATAGTTTTGCAGAATGGACCTTAGGAATGGGACATAACCTGACCATTTGCCATCCAGAGGGATATGAATTGGACGCTGAATTTACGCAAGGCGCAAGAATAACCCATGATCAAAGTGATGCATTACAAGGAGCTGATTTTGTGTATGTTAAAAATTGGTCAGCATTCAATGATTATGGAAAAATTCTATGTACAGATGAACGATGGATGCTTACAGAAGCTCACCTGAAACATGCTCCAGAAGCCAAAGTCATGCATTGCCTTCCCGTACGAAGAAATGTAGAGTTATCGGATGAGATCCTGGATGGCTCACGATCCTTGGTACAGCAGCAGGCCTTCAACCGAATCTTTGCTGCACAGGCAGTCCTAAGCAAACTTTTGGAGTAATTTTGTTAATTTGAGGGGCCTATGAAAATCTCTATCATCAAAATCGGAGGTAATGTCATTGACTATCCAGAAAAACTGGATGAGTTTCTAAGCATTTTTGCCAAGGTTCCAGGCTTTAAAATCCTGGTCCATGGTGGTGGCGTCATGGCTACCCGATTTGGTGAAAGCATGGGGATCATGCCAGAAATGGTGGATGGTCGCCGAATTACGGACAAGGACACCCTTGATATCGTAACCATGGTCTATGCTGGCTTAATCAGTAAAAGTGTGGTGGCCAAATTGCAGGCATTAAAGGTAAATGCATTGGGCATGAGTGGCGTAGACGGTAATTTAATTCGATCTACAAAGCGACCTATCAAGGAAATTGATTTTGGGTATGTCGGTGACATCAAAGAAGTGAATACTGCGCTTCTCCAGCAACTCCTACAAGCTGGACTCATTCCGGTAGTGAATGCGATTACGCATGATAAAAAAGGGCAACTGCTCAATACAAATGCAGATTCCATCGCTTCTGCCATTGCTACAAGCCTTGCCAAAGAGTATCCGATAGATTTGTACTTCTGTTTCAATAAATCAGGGGTTTTGGTAGATGAAAAAAATGACCAATCCATCATCCCTCTGATCAACGAAGACATTTACAAGGAGCTGCGAAAAGAGAATGTGATTCATTCGGGAATGATCCCAAAACTGGACAATGCCTTTGAAGCCCTAAAACAAGGAGTTCAGCGCGTCTGGATAGGCAAAGCTGAAAATTTACTAATGGCGGTTAAAGGGAAGAAAGCGGGCACCATTATCGAAAGACAACGTTACGAATTGTATTGATGGAGGAACTGAAAGCTGAAGCGATCGCTTTATTAAAGCAGTTGATTGCTATCCCCTCATTTTCGAAGGAAGAAGGAGGAACAGCAGATGTAATCGCCAATTTTTTAGCCAAAAAAGGAATTGTTTCCCAACGTCAAGGCAATAATGTTTGGGCCTTTTTAACCCCTTACGATGAGCAGCGCCCCACAATTTGGTTGAATTCCCATCACGACACCGTAAAACCAAATACGGGGTACACCAAGGATCCATTTTCAGCTATAGAAGAAGAGGGGAAACTCTTTGGATTGGGTTCCAATGATGCAGGTGGACCTTTGGTTGCGCTAATTGCAACTTTCTGTAGCTTCATCGGTAAAGATTTCCCCTTCAACTTGTTGCTTATTGCCTCGGCAGAAGAAGAGATTTCCGGTCTTCAGGGCATCTCAAGCCTAATTTCGATCCTTCCACCTGCTGACCTTGTGTTGGTAGGTGAGCCAACTCAAATGAAACTAGCTGTCGCCGAAAAGGGACTTTTAGTACTCGAGGGAACTGTTAAAGGCAAAGCAGGACATGCTGCTAGGGAAGAAGGAATCAATGCGATTTATTTGGCTTTGAGCGATTTGGAGAAGGTGAAAAATTTCCAATTTCAAAAAATATCCCCTTTTCTAGGTCCTACCAAGGTTTCTTGCACCGTAATTCATGCAGGAGAACAGCATAACATGGTACCTGAGTTGTGTCGATACGTATTGGATGTTCGGATAAACGAATTGTATACACATGAAGAGGTTTTGGAGGAGTTGAACTCAGTGCTAACAGCTGAAATAACTCCAAGATCTATGCGATTAAGATCCTCCAACTTACCTGAAGGGCATCTTTTGCAGCAAGTGGCAACAAGCATGGGATTAGAAAAATTTGGAAGCCCTACCCTATCCGATCAGGCATTAATCCCCTATCCTTCGGTGAAGATTGGTCCTGGGGATTCGGCCCGCTCCCACACCGCAGATGAGTTTATCTTTACGCAAGAAGTAACGAATAGCATCCCTACCTACATTTCAATTCTTGAAAACTACGCAAGCATCTACCTTCAAACGAAGCATCCGCAATGAAACTTTGGCAAAAAACCACAAACAGTAAGCAGGAAGTTGAACAGTTCACAGTCGGAAAAGATCCTGAATTTGATCTGCTATTAGCTCCCTATGATGTATTGGGATCCATGGCACACGCTGCAATGCTGGAAACCATAGGGTTATTGACAGGGGAAGAAAATAAGGTTCTGCAGCAGGGATTGAAAGAGATCTACGAAGAAATAAAAGAGGGAAAGTTTGGCATTGAACCAGGCGTCGAGGATGTACACTCACAGGTAGAATTGCTCCTTACCCAGCGCTATGGAGATGTCGGAAAAAAGCTACACAGTGGTAGAAGCAGAAATGACCAGGTGCTGGTGGATTTGAAATTATTTTATCGGGATGCGATCCGCGAGATTTTCGATGAGGCAGATAGTTTGGCCAATCTGTTACTTCAATTAGCTGAGGCACATAAAGAGGATTTGATGCCAGGCTACACCCACACCCAGTTGGCGATGCCTTCCTCCTTTGGATTGTGGTTTGCCTCTTTTGCAGAAGGGCTTAGCGAAGACCTAGGTCTGCTTCAGGTTGCCTTTGATCTCAGCAATAAAAATCCGCTTGGATCTGCTGCAGGCTATGGTTCTAGCTTTCCACTTGACCGCTCGATGACTACACGGCTATTAGGATTTGCTGAACTACATCACAATGTCATCAACGCACAAAATAGCAGAGGAAAGACCGAACGCACGATTGGCTTTGCGTTGGCTGGCATGGCAGGAACCCTGAATAAACTTTCCTCTGATATCATCCTTTTTTGCAACCAACATTTTGGTTTTGTCTCCTTCCCAGATGAGTTGACTACGGGAAGTAGCATCATGCCCCACAAAAAAAATCCCGATGTCTTTGAATTGATTCGTGCCAAGACCAATCAAATTCAAAGTCTACCCGGAACGGTGGGATTCTTACTCACAAACCTTACTTCAGGCTACCATCGAGACATGCAACTGCTGAAAGAAGCAGTTTTTCCTGCCTTAGACTCCATGCGATCCTGTCTTCAGATGAGCCATTTTATGCTGAAATCAATTCAGGTTAGAAAAAACATTCTAGAAGATCCATTTTACATGCACCTATTTTCTGTGGAAGTCGTCAATGAGTTGGTGCTAAAGGGTGTACCCTTCCGGGATGCCTACAAGCAGGTTGGGGAGGATATTGAGGCAAAGCGCTTTGTCCCCAACCAAGAAAAAGTAAGCCACAGCCACGAGGGAAGTATCGGAAATTTATCGCTCAATGAAATTCGATCAAAATTAGAGGTGGCAAAGGTTAAATTTAACTTTAGAACAATTAATCAAGCTGTTAATAGCCTTTTAAACTCAAGTCAATAACTCAAGCAATTGCTTCGATTTTTTCGACGCAAAATACAAAAAGTGGAAGGTGCTCCTCTTGTTGGGTTTCTTGAGTCTATTTTTTTTTCAACGGGTTTACCATAAATTAGATTTAGTAAGTGTAAAAATAAACTTTATACAGTTGTCTTTTTTGGGTAAACTTGTACATGGAAAATAAGATTAGTGACACCTTCACCTATGACTTAAAGTCCAGTTTAGTCGTTTTTTTGGTTGCCTTACCACTTTGCTTAGGTATTGCTGTTGCAAGCGGCGCACCACCCATGTCAGGCCTTATTGCGGGCATTCTGGGTGGAATTGTTGTTGGTGCTATCTCCAAATCCTCTGTTTCGGTAAGTGGTCCAGCGGCAGGACTCACGGTTATTGTACTGGATTCAATTACCACATTGGGTACTTTCCCCTTGTTTTTGGGAGCCTTAGTAGCTGCTGGGATTATTCAATTATTCCTTGGCATTGCTAAAGCTGGCGTTATCGGGTATTATTTTCCGAATGCGGTCATTAAAGGCATGCTTACCGCTATAGGATTAATTTTGATACTCAAGCAAATTCCTCATGCTTTGGGATATGATAAGGATTTCTTGGGCGATTTCGCATTTAATCAACCGGATACGCACAACACCTTCTCGGAGATTTATTATGCATTTGTGTACTTTAGTCCAGGAGCAATTCCTATTGTATTGGTATCCTTGGCCTTAATTCTATTTTTTGAAAGGCCTATAATTAAGAAAAATCGGTTTTTGGGAGTTGTACCAGGAGCCTTATGGGCTGTATTGGCTAGCATCGGCATCAATAATCTTTACAAGGGAATAAAGCCAGAATGGGCATTGGACAATGAACACCTAGTGATTCTACCTAGATTATCTGGCTGGAATGAACTTCCCTCCTTATTGACCTTTCCAGAATTTGACCTAATTACCACTTCTAGTTTTTGGATTATCGCTGTAACTATCGCGGTAATCGGAAGTATAGAAACTTTGCTTTCCATCGAGGCAGGAGATAAAATGGATCCATTAAAACGTTCAACACCTACTAGTCGAGAATTAGTTGCGCAAGGAGTTGGCAATACCCTATCGGGTTTAATTGGTGGTCTTCCTGTCACTGCGGTCATTGTACGAACTTCAGCAAATATTGAATCTGGAGCGAAAACTAAGTTATCTACAATTTTACATGGAGTTTTACTTCTTGCCTTGGTGTTAAGTATTCCTGGTTTGTTGAACCAAATCCCTTTGAGTGGATTAGCGGCAGTACTACTTGTGGTCGGTTACAAACTTTCAAAGCCTACTCTTTTTGTAAAAGAATACAAAAAAGGTTGGGATCAGTTTTTACCATTTTTGGTTACGGTCATTTCTATTTTGCTTACAGATTTATTAATAGGCATAGGAATCGGTTTAGTGGTCGGATTATTTTTTGTGATCAAAACTAATTTTCACCGCTCTGTCCTTGTGACTGAACGAAATGGAAATTTCTTAATCAAACTCCAAAAAGATGTTTCATTCTTGAATAAAGCACTTTTGATTAAAGAGTTGGATCGAATTCCTGAGGGAAGTAAGGTGGTACTAAATGCTACCATGTCAAAGTTTATCGATCACGATATACAGGATGTCTTGAATGACTTTATCAACAGCGCTCCTTCTAAGAATATATCGATTTTAATTGAAGGTTATCCATATTTAATTAAAGAAGATTTATGAACCCATACGAAAAATTATTACTTCAAAATAAGGCTTGGTCTGAAGAGAAAATTAATCAGGATAAAGAATTTTTCAATCGACTTTCCCACCAACAGAAGCCTAAGTTTCTTTGGATTGGCTGTTCGGATAGCCGAGTTCCCGCAAACGAAATTACCGGTACAGATCCTGGTGAAGTCTTTGTACATCGGAATATTGCCAACATGGTCGTGCATACAGATCTAAATCTATTATCTGTACTGCAATATGCGGTGGAAGTATTGGAAGTAGATCACATTATTGTCTGTGGGCATTACGGTTGCGGAGGTATTGAAGCAGCTCTTGGAAACAAAAGTTTTGGATTGATCAATAAATGGCTTCGAAATATCAAAGAAGTATATAAAATGTACCAAGCAGAACTGGATGGTTTACCCAACCATAAAGATCGTGTAGATCGATTGGTAGAACTAAATGTACTCGAGCAATGTCAGGATTTGATTAAAACCTCAATCTTACAAAAATCATGGCAAAACCGTAAATCACCTGAGGTTCATGGCTGGGTGTATGGACTTACCGATGGCTTGGTGAAGGAACTCACCACAATAAAGCCTGACTTCAATGCAATTCATCCAATTTTCAGGTATTCAGAAGGTCAATTGTAAAACTGTTCTTGTTAAGCAATCTTTAGAAAATTAGTATATCGAATTTTGATTTTCTTCACTTCGAAATCCTTATTTTTCCGAAGTATAGTATTTCTTTTTCAATGCAAACAGGAATTTTTACTTCAAAAAAAGCACTCAACTTAGAATCTGGTGAGATTTTGGAGAATTTCACGGTGGCTTATACCACCTATGGAGAGCTCAATGCTGATCATTCCAATGTAATTTGGGCAGTTCACGCGCTTACAGGCGATGGACAGGTAGCCGATTGGTGGAGTGGTTTGGTTGGAGAAAATGCGCTCTACAATTTTTCCTCCCACTTTATCATCTGTGCCAACCTGCTCGGTAGTGGCTATGGATCAAGCAATGCTTTAAGTGAAAACCCAGCGACAGGTTCCCCCTATTTTTATAGTTTCCCAACACTTAGCACCCGGGATCTGGCCCAAAGTCTAGAAATGCTTCGGCAGCATTTGAAACTTGAACAAATTCATACACTCATTGGCGGTTCATTAGGCGGGCAGGTGGCATTGGAGTGGGCCTACATCTTAGGTGAAAGACTTCAACATGCCATAATTATTGCATCAACTGCTAAATCCTCTCCTTGGGTTATTGGATTTAATGAGGCGCAACGCATGGCCATCGCTGCAGATAGTACCTGGGGACAAGAGCACCAAGATGCTGGCAAGAAGGGTCTAGAAGCAGCTCGCGCTGTTGCTATGCTCAGTTACAGAAATCCTTCCGACATCAATAGCAAACAGCGAGAAAAAGAAGAAAAAATAGATGGGTTTTTGGCGGCTTCCTACCTCAGGTATCAAGGTTCCAAA
>CAZPKI010000048.1:0-2498 GCA_964587015.1 uncultured Limnohabitans sp. | reverse complement strand
GCAGGCCACGATGCCTTTTTGATTGAATTTACCCAGCTTACAAGCCTGATTGAAGAATTTTACCGAAGCTAATTTAACTAGTTTATGGTTTTGCCTTGGTCCACTCCACAGTTCTACCAATCAAAGAAAACCCAATATATCCTTTTACCTCTAGGACATCTTTCGATTTCAAGGTCACCTGGCAAGAATAGGTTTTTCCTGTTTTTGGATCGTAAATGGTCCCATCTTCCCACATCCCAGAATCATATTTCAAGCCCTCCAAAAGATTCAATCCCATCAAAGGCCTAGATTTAAGTTTGGTATCTGGATTATCCTTATCTACCGCAGGTTTACCACCTGGATTTGGATCTTTCAACCACACGATTTTACCAATAAACGCAGATCCTTTCTTCAAAATCTCAACTTTAGCAGTTTTTTCAGTGTTGTACCATACGCCCAAGATTGCATTTTCAGATTGCGCCTTCACAAGAAATGAAGTGAAAAAGAGTAGTAAGAATAGCGAAGAGATTAGAGATACTTTTTTCATTTGTTTTAGTTTTAAACTATACAAATCAGGAAGGATTTTGTTTTTGTAAGTATTAATAATTTTTATGGATCGAGTAGTTTTCGAATTTAATGGACTGAAACTAACCTTATTGCTAGAAAAGGCAGTTTGGATAGATTCTATGTCCGTGTTATTGATTGCTGACCTCCATTTTGGAAAAGCATCCCACTTTCGTAAATCTGGAATTCCAATTCCTGAGAAAGTTCATGACCAGGATTACATCCAGCTGAATAGCTTAATTTCAACCTATTCCCCAAAGCAGGTCTACTTTTTAGGGGATTTGTTTCACAGCAGTTGGAATGAGGAATGGGAAACCTTACTCAATTTTTTAAGGCTATTCCCAACTTCAACTTTTCATTTGGTAGTTGGAAATCATGATATTTTACCTTCAGAAAAGTACCAAGATCCACATTTGAAAGTTCATGCACACCCGATAGTCTTAGGCTCCTTACTACTCACACATGAACCGACTCCCCCACCTGCAGGCGTTCTTACTATTTGTGGCCATATTCATCCTGGAATTTTGCTCAAAGGAAGAGCGAAGCAACGGATTCGTATTCCATGCTTCCACTATTCTAAAAATGTACTGATACTACCCAGCTTTGGGAATTTTACTGGCCTGTCCTTGATTAAGGGAGGAAAAAATGATTTCATATGGGGAATAACTGAAGATAGACTTATTCCAATCCTTTCTCAGCCCGTTATTGGGTAAATCGCTTAAGCTTTTCTATTTTTGACTAGAATTTGATATTTCATGGCTAATCCAGCAAAAGCAAAGAAACAACTTGGGTATTTTAAATTTGGTAGCGTCCTTTTCAGCACGACCTTGTCACTTTTTATCGTAGGGCTTTTTGGGATTATTTTAATTCAAGCGAGCTCCCTTACAAAAATGATTCGGGAGAATATTGAGATTCAGGTTTTTCTGGATAAGGAACTAAGCCAAAAGCAACTAGCAGATTTACGGAAGGATTTGGAAGAAAGACCTTTTGTGCTACGAACAGAAGATAGCCTATACCTACGATTCATTTCAAATAAAGAAGCTGCGGAAACCTTTATTAAAAACACAGGAGAAGATTTTACAGAATTTTTAGAGGATAACCCCCTCAGAGATAGCTACGTATTTTCGGTTGCTGAAGAGTTTCAAAGTTCCGAACAGCTCACCTTAATCGCAAAAGAGTTGGAAACTCAGCCAGGCGTATTTGAAGTTTCCTACATGACTGATTTAGTAGATTCAATCAATAAAAACCTCTTTAAAGTATCGCTAATCATGGGAGGATTTATCCTGATCCTCATTGTGACTGTGATCATGTTGATCAATAATACGATTCGATTGGCTCTCTTTTCTCAGCGTTTTTTGATTCGATCCATGCAACTTGTGGGAGCAACTCGAGGATTTATACGAAAGCCATTTTTAGTAAGAGCCTTTATTTTTGGAGTTTTGGCCGGAATTTTAGCCTCTTCGATTCTATTTGGCCTATTGGAATACACTAAAGGAAATATTGAAGGTTTTGCAGCATTACAAAATACTGAGCTTATGCTTTTACTATTTGCAGCATTAACAATTATGGGTGGTCTGCTGTCCGGATTTAGTACCTTGCGTGCTGTCAATAAATACTTAAACATGTCCTTGGACGAACTATATTAACTCATGAGCAATACCTCATTTCCTTTTTCTAAGAAAAATTACATCTTCCTATTTCTAGGTTTAGGACTGATTGTTTTAGGCTTTGTCATCATGGGTATGGATGCTACACCTCATGGCAATGGCTTTATGGGCCTTACCCTTGGACCAATAATTACATTGACTGGATTTATCCTCGAGTTTTACGCCATTTTTGCGAAGTCTCCAAAATCTTAATTTCCAAATTCTTAGTTAAGGCAATTCCTTACCCATGCAGCAAGAAGCTTACGGAGAAGTTTTTCTGATCAACAAACCTTTGGAATGGACTTCCTT
>CAZPKI010000047.1:0-12407 GCA_964587015.1 uncultured Limnohabitans sp. | reverse complement strand
ACCTGATTACGGCTCAGGAGGTTTCAAGTTTGAATCTTGACGAGGTCACAAAAACTAGCCCTAACTCTCTTTAAAATAAGAAGTTAGGGTTTTTTGTTTTCAAAAAGTTCCAGAAAAGGTTCCAACAGCTTTAATCAAAAATGTGATTGACAAGTAAGTAATGAAAAATGAGGGGTTCATAGGTTAGAATGCCTTTTTTACCTTTTTTGACATCATATCTTCCTAATTTAATTTTCGTTACCCGCTATTTCTCATTAATCCAAACTCCGCTTCTTCTGGTTCCTGAATGACCGTAGGGCTTTGAAGTACTCGAACTAGCAGGTTTTTCAACCGGTGCTTTTTTTACTTCCACCTTTGGCTGCTCTTCTGCTTTAGATGTAGGTACAATTTCCTCCTCCACTTTTTCTTCGGTTAGTTCGGAAGGTATAACTTCCTCCTGTACTTCCTCTTCTACTATTGCAGTAGGAATTATTTCCTCCTCCACCTCATCCTCTGCTACTGCGACAGGTACAATTTCTTCAATCGTCTTGTTTTCTTCTATTGATACGGGGTGATTTTCTACCGTTTGTTCAGGCTTTGATAGCTTGCCAATCTTATCCAAATTGAGGATAATAAGTAGGAGAATAACTCCGAAAAGGATCAACGAATAAAACATGAAATTTGTGGAGGGCAAACTCCCGTCACCCGAAAAATAATTCCATACTGCAATCCCCATTACAACCAAAATCAAGAAGATTGCAAAGGTTAGTAAACCGAATCTATTCATCTTTTTCATATCCAATTCCTTTTCTAGTAGTCAAATTAGTTCAGAAAATTAACGAATTTAAACTTGTTAGGGAATCTATGCATTAAAGTTTCCTTACTTCGCTGTGGTAGTAAACTGGCAAGCTGGTCTATAATCCTATAAACAACCTAGTTTTTTGCCCTGGTGCTTTATCCGATTACCGATCTTTTTCCAAGAAAGGATAGCGGTAGTCGGTAGGGGAAACGAATGTTTCTTTGATGGTGCGCGGAGATACCCAACGAAGCAAGTTGATCATAGAGCCCGCTTTGTCATTTGTACCTGAGGCTCTAGCACCACCGAATGGCTGCTGTCCTACTACTGCACCTGTTGGCTTGTCGTTGATGTAGAAATTGCCAGCTGCATGCTTCAATTTTTGAGTGGCTAACTCAATGGCATAGCGATCCTGAGAGAAAACGGCACCGGTAAGCGCATAAGGAGACGTTTGATCTACTAACTCCAGAACGGTCTCAAAATGCTCTTCATGGTACACATAGATGGTCAATACAGGGCCAAAGATCTCCTCACACATGGTCTTGTACATGGGATCCTGAGTGAGAATGACTGTTGGCTCGATGAAGTATCCCTTTGACTTGTCGTACTTGCCACCGGCGATGATCTCTACGCCTGGAGCTGCCTTGGCCTGCTCGATGTAAGCCGCAATTTTGTCAAAAGATTTTTCATCGATAACCGCATTGATAAAGTTGCTGAAGTCCTCGGTGCCTCCCATGGTCATCGATGCTAGGTCTTCAAGCATGTAATTTTTTATTTCTTCCCAGAGGTTGGAAGGAAGGTAGGCTCGCGATGCTGCAGAGCATTTTTGGCCTTGGTATTCAAAAGCTCCACGAACAAGTCCGACAGCTACTGCCTTTGGATTAGCGGATTTGTGTGCCAAGACAAAGTCTTTGCCTCCTGTTTCCCCTACGATTCTTGGGTAGGATTTGTAGCGGGTGATGTTTTCTCCTACCGTCTTCCAGATGTGTTGAAAAACACCTGTTGATCCGGTGAAGTGAATTCCTGCAAAATCTGGGTGCTTGAAAATCACGTCTCCTGCAGTTGGGCCATCCACATAAACCAAGTTGATCACACCATCAGGCACGCCGGCCTCTTTGAATACTTCCATGAGTACTTGGGCGGAATAGACTTGGGTATAGGCCACCTTCCACACGATGGTGTTTCCCATCAGCGCAGCTGAAGTAGGCAGGTTGCCTGCAATGGCAGTAAAGTTGAAGGGAGTCAAAGCAAACACGAAGCCCTCGAGGGGCCGCTGCTCCAATCTATTCCAGACCCCTGCCCCAGAAACGGGAGGCTGCTGGGAATAGATTTCGCACATGTATTTCACATTGAAGCGAAGGAAGTCAATAAATTCACAAGCCGAATCAATCTCTGCTTGGAAGGCATTTTTGGACTGTCCAAGCATGGTAGCCGCATTGATCCGGGCACGGTAAGGACCTGCGAGTAAGTCGGCGGCTTTCAGGAAAATTGCTGCACGCTGTTCCCAGGCCATATTTTCCCAGGCTTCCTTCGCTCCTAATGCAGCTTGTATAGCCTGCTCTACATGAGAACGGTCTCCTTCGTGAAAGTGACCTAAGATATGCTGGTGATCATGTGGGGGAGAAACTGTCCTCGTCTTGCCTGTTCGTACCTCTTCGCTCCCGATATACATGGGGATGTCTTTTTGTTGGGAACGGAGTGTGGCCAGCATGGCTTGAAGTTCTTTTCGCTCGGGGCTTCCTGGAGCGTATGCCTTTATTGGCTCATTTACTGGAGTAGGTACGTTGAAAAATCCCTTTAACATGGTGATTGCGTTTGTGTGAATTAAGGAAACAAAGATAGGATATCCCTAGGAATGTGGAGCTGCTTTTCCTTACAAAAGGAGCTCTAGTTCTTGTAGGTGTCGGATTTCATAGGTGGGCTTGAGGTCTATGGATTTTCCCTCGGGATTGAAAAACACTTGGTCTATAGCCGCTCGCTGTGCTCCAAGAATGTCTGAGTTGGGGTTGTCACCGATCATGAGGCAGGCCGCGGCGTCTGCTTGAAGTTGTTCCAGCGCATAGTAGAAAATTCGTGGATCTGGCTTTTTATGACCCGTAGTTTCCGAAGTGACAATCAATTCGAAGTAGCCATTCAGCCCGGAGGAATTCATTTTTTTTGCTTGGGACTCGTTAAATCCATTGGTGATCAGGTGTACGCGGTACTTTTTTTTCAAGTAGTCCAAAATCTCTTTGGAATAAGGGAATAAATGCGGTTTGGAGGAGGTGCGGTGCATGAAATCCTCCTCAAAAGGATCCGGGATTGCAGCAGCGTTCCCGCCAGCATGGGTGAAAATCCGGGGGAAGCGTTCGCGGCGAAGTCCCTGTTTGTCGATTTTACCGAGGTTGTAGTCATCCCACAATTGGTAGTTGACCGTATGGAAAGAAGAGAAAAACTGCTCGAAGGTCGAAATGCCTAATTCTTTCAAGGAATAAATTTGGTACAGTTCGGAGAGGGATTCGTGCACATTCCGATCGTAGTCCCAGAGTGTGTGGTCTAGATCGAAGAAAAGATGCTGGTAAGTTTTCAATTGACTTAGCGTCTGTACTGGTTGTTTTGTATTTTATTGGCTGCCAGTTCTCGGTTGGACTTTAGGATTTCGTAGGTTTCTTGATCCTTGGTTAGGTTCGCATCTTTTTGGATCAATTTAAAAATCTGTTGTAAGATTTCAAGGTATTCTTCCAAGATGTAGTAAAACATCCACTGATCTGTCCTTCGGCTACCTAGGAGACCGGCATTCTTTAGGTATATCAAGTGGCGGCTCGTTTTTGTTTGGGTAAAGTCCAAAATTAGTTCCAGGTCGGAGATGCTTAATTCCTTATTCTGCATCAATAAATGTAGGATGCGGACCCTCGGTTCTTCCGAAAGTGCTTTAAAAATTCGCAAACCATAGTTTAAACTGATATTTTTGAGTCTCATTAGTAAGTTTTAACTTCGGGAACGAGGTGAAACGAAAATAATCGCTGAAATTGGCTTAAAATCATAAAGAAGTCCAAGGACAGTACATCTTTGAACCCAATATTCGTGAAAATAACCTATTTATATGCGCTAATTCTGATGTCGGGATTTTTTTTCTGCGCGCAAGACCTGATTGCTCAAGATAATCAGGAAAAAAAAGTCGTTCAACTTTCGGGAATTATTCTCAATGCGGATAGTACAGACGCCGTTCCTGGGGTAAATATTTATGTACCCAAAAAAGGTAGGGGAACTGTTTCTGGACGATTTGGGTATTTTTCAATGCCTGTTCTTGAAGGAGATACAATTGTATTCACGTTTATTGGTTTGAAGAAGCAAACCTTCAATGTGCCTCAAAAAATGGAGAATGACCGCATCTCCTTGATTTTGACCATGGAAGTGGATGAAATCGCGCTTGCAGAAATTGAGGTCATGCCTTATCCGACTGAAGATGAGTTTAAACAAGCGGTGCTCACCATGTCGGTGGTAGATCCGATGTCCATCAGCCGAACGAATATGCGTCCTGAGATGCTGCTCCGCTGGGCGGAGTCGATGCCAGCTTCTGGTAATGAGAATTTCCGAGCCTTCCAAGAATCCCAAATGCTCCAAAATCAAGATATATATGGACCTAGGCCCTTGCGTATCTTGGACCCGTTTGCCTGGTCTCAATTTATTCGCTCCATCAAACGAGGAGACTTTAAAAGTAAGTAAACCAGATTTTTTTCGAGGTTTTGGGTGATTTTCAATAAATCCTTGACAAACATTTGGTCGGATTTATTTAAAAGGATATCTTTGTGCCTCATTTCAGAAAAGCAAAACTTAAAACTAGCAATAGCATGAAAAGCGATATTCATCCAAACTATAGAGATGTAGTGTTTTACGACACCTCTAGTGAGTTCAAGTTTTTGACCAAGTCTACCATCGAAACCAACGAAACTATCGTGTGGACGGATGGCAACTCTTATCCAGTATATAAGATTGAAGTTAGCTCTGAGTCTCACCCATTCTACACCGGTAAGAAAATGTTGTTGGATACTGCAGGGCGTGTGGAAAAATTCAACAAGCGCTACGCGAAAAAGTAATTTGGACTTTCGTCCTTCGAAAAAGTCTCCCGGAGCATGTATTCCGGGAGACTTTTTTATTTTTGTTCTATGAAGCACCTTCTGTTGTTTGACGATCCTGCCATACGCGGGTCTCTCCTTCCTTTCACCTTTACTCGGCCAGTTGCTGACCTTCGTGTAGGGATTCTAAAAATTTCCGAGAAATGGGAGAAATACACAGGAGCAGAGCTGTCCTATTGGACTCAAGATTACCTACAAACTCTTTTTCCACGAGCAGAGCTGCAGGCTATTGCCATCAACGGTTCCTGGCTTCCTGATTCAAATTCTTGGCAACAAGTCTCTTCCTTGAAAGAGGATGAGGCCTTATTTTTTGGAAAAACCTTGCTGGCCACCGCTTGTGGAGGGCACGAAAAAACCTTGGCTTTTGCCTCTGAAAAGAAAATCATTCAAGCAGCACAAGAACCCGTTCTACTTCAAAAAACCTGGCATATTTTCCAATTCAATGCGGCAGAAATCCGAAAGGATTTTACCCTGATCACTGCCGGTAGAACTTCCAAACCCATCCTAGATCCTCATACACGCTGCTATGGGGAGCATCAGATTTTTATTGAAGAGGGGGCTCAAATCAGAGCTGCAGTACTCAATGCTGAAGGAGGGCCTATTTACTTGGGAAGAAACTCCGAGGTGCAAGAAGGCGCCTTGATTCGAGGTCCTTTTGCGCTATGCGAAGGGTCCACGGTCAATATGGGCGCAAAATTACGAGGAGACAGCACCATTGGACCCTATTCGAAGGTAGGTGGTGAGGTGTCTAATTCGGTGATTATGGGCTATTCCAACAAGGGCCATGATGGATTTTTGGGTAATTCAGTGATTGGAGAATGGTGCAATCTGGGTGCTGATACGAATACCTCCAACCTCAAAAACAACTATGCGCCCGTTAAACTCTGGGATTATACCAAAGGGGGATTTGCCAATACTGGGCTCCAGTTTTGCGGCCTGATGATGGGAGACCACAGCAAGTGTGGCATCAACACCATGTTTAATACAGGTACTGTCATCGGTGTGGGAGCGAACGTATTTGGTGATGGCTATCCGCGAAATTTTATCCCTTCCTTCGCTTGGGGTGGCGCAGCAGGTTTTTCCACGTTTACGCCTCCTAAATTTCATGAGACTGCACAGGCAGTTTATGCTCGAAGAGGGAAAGAATGGGGGGCCACTGAAAAAGAAATTCTCGATAAGGTTTTTGATTTGACCAAAAGCTATAGAATTTGGGATAAAACTTCCTGACCCACCGCACTATGCAGTTTGCAGCGATCCCCGGACTTCCGGAAACCAAAGAAAAGCTTCTTAACGCGGTTAAGCTGAACCATCTCGCCCATGCCCTATTGTTTCATGGGCCGGAGGGATCAGCCAATTTGACCCTTGCACTCGCGCTGGCAAGCTACCTGTACTGTGAACAAAAGTCGGATACCGATTCCTGTGGTACCTGCGGATCGTGCCAGCGGATGAGTAAATTGATTCTTCCGGATTTAAATTTTGCATTTCCTGTCGTTGCCTCTTCCAAGGAAGAGGATGGAGAAGAAGAGGGGAATGATGGGAAGTCCGACCTGCTGGGCAACTGGCGGAAGTTTGTCTTGGGGCAGCCTTATGGCAATGTGCACGACTTCATCTACTTCAATGGCTTTGAAAAAAAGCAGTTGAATATCACCAAAGCAGCGGCTCGGAAAATGATCCAGACCCTTTCCTTGATGTCCTTTGAGGGCGGCTATAAAATCATGCTCATTTGGGCACCTGAATATTTACACCCTTCGGCAGCGAATTCCCTACTCAAGATTATCGAAGAGCCCCCTGCCAAGACCCTTTTCTTGCTGGTCACTTCCCAAGCCGACCAACTGCTGACCACCATTTTGTCGCGAACACAAAAAATACTCGTTCGTGCATTTTCAGACGAGGAAGTGAGTAGTCACCTTGTAGAAACGGGCAGATGCGAAGCCAAAGCTGCTGCTCAGATTGCCATGTTGGCGGACGGTAACATGCGGACAGCTTTTCAGTTGATTGATCAGGTAGAGGACCAAACTGTCCGTCAGCTTCGGGACTGGTTTCGCCTTTGCGCTACCAAAAATTTAAAAGAGATCTTCCAGCTTTCGGAGGATTTTCATAAGGCGGACAAGGAATCACAAAAGTCTCTAATGCTTGCAGGATTGAATGTGACCCGTGAGATCTTATTGAAAAACCTTGATTTGGATCACCTCCTCCGCACTACCGACGAGGATCGAACCTTCATCAACAACATCAGTAAAAAGATGTTGACGGAGGAGCATGCGCTCCAACTCTATGAGACCTTTAATTCTGCGCATTATCATTTGGAACGAAATGGGAATGCGAAAATGATTTTCACTGACTTATCCATGGAGATTCTTTTGATGATGTCCAAAAACTAGGGAGATGGAAAAGAAGGTTCTGGGCCGGAAGGAAAAAATCACGCTCCCTGAGTTGGGACTGAATCTTGTGGGAGCCAAAATTGATACTGGAGCCTACACGAGTAGCTTGCATGCAGAAGAAATTCGGATTGAAGAGGTAGAAGGGCGCAAATTGCTTTATTTCAAAATCCTGATGCCTGCGCACAAGAAATTTACGGGCAAAACCCTTTTTTTTGAATCTTATAGGGAAAAGAAAGTCAAAAACTCCTTCGGACAGGTTGAGGTTCGCTACCTAATAGAAACAAAGCTTCAACTAGCTGGAGAAACCTTTCGAGCCGAGTTTACGCTCAGCGATCGGTCGAGCATGAAAAATTCCATTCTGCTGGGCAGAAAAATTCTACGGGGTAGATTTCTCGTGGATGTATCCAAAACCAACTTAGGTAAACCCTACCGCAAAAAGAAATGAAAATTGCTGTCCTTTCGAGGAACCCAAAACTATTTTCAACACAACGCTTGATTGAAGAAATTCAAAAGGCGGGGCATGAGGCCCTAGTGGTAGACCACAGTCTGTGTGACCTGATCATTGAGCAAGAAGGTCCCTCGATTATCTATAAGGGGCAGCGTTTGGAGGGTGTAGACGCAATTATTCCTCGAATTGGGGCATCCGTAACCTTCTATGGCACGGCTGTGGTTCGACAATTTGAGTTGATGGGTGCCTTTTCTGCAGTCACTTCTCAGGCGATCGTTCGAAGCAGGGATAAGCTGCGGAGTTTACAGATTCTTTCAAAAAATGGCTTGGGAATGCCCAAGACAGCCTTTACTAATTTTTCCAAGGGAGGAGAGAAGCAGCTGATCGAGCAGGTAAGTGGAGCTCCTGTGATTATCAAATTATTGGAAGGAACGCAGGGCTTGGGAGTGGTGCTGGCCGAAACCAAGAAAGCTGCCCAGTCCGTGGTGGAGGCCTTTCATGGCTTGAAGGCCAGAATAATAGTTCAGGAGTACATCAAAGAGGCAAAGGGATCAGATATTCGTGCATTCGTAGTGAACGGAAAGGTCGTGGGAGCCATGAAGCGTCAGGGTGCAGAAGGGGAATTTCGCTCCAACCTTCATCGAGGAGGAGTGGCTACTGTGATCAAATTGAGTCGAGCTGAAAAGCAGGCAGCTCTGAATGCTGCCAAGGCCTTAGGCTTGGATGTAGCAGGGGTGGACATGCTTCAATCTTTGCGAGGTCCTTTGATTTTGGAAGTCAATAGTTCTCCCGGCTTGGAAGGAATAGAAGGTGCTACTGGCGTAAATGTTGCAGCAGAAATCATCAAATTTGTGGTAGATTCTGTGGTTAAGAAATCATTAAAGCGTGAAAAGCAGTGAGTAATCGGATTGTAAAAATTGGAACACGCGCAAGCAAACTTGCCCTCTGGCAGGCTTACTATGTGGCAGACTTGCTCAAAAAGGCTGGCCTGGCTTCGGAAATCGTCCAGATCGATACGAAGGGAGACCAGGTGTTGGATGTTTCCATTTCAAAGATTGGATCCAAAGGGGTCTTTACCCAAGAGCTAGAGGATCAGTTGTTGGATGGGAGGATCGACATTGCTGTGCATTCCGCAAAGGACATGCCCTCCAAGTTGGGCGAAGGTTTGGAGCTGATTGCCTTTTCAGTTCGTGAGCAAGCCCAGGATGTGCTTTTATCCGCACAGACGCATCTTTCCTTAGTAGATGCAAGCAAAGAAATAACAATTGGAACCTCTTCTACCAGGAGAATAGCGACCCTCAAGCATTTTTACCCACATGCAAAAACGGTGGAGGTGCGTGGAAACCTGCAGACCCGCATTCGAAAAATGGAGGAGGGGCTTTGCGATGCCTTACTGTTGGCCTATGCTGGGGTTTACCGCATGGGTTATGCAAACCTGGTGGTAGAGCATTTAGACTTAAATCAATTTATACCTGCAGTAGGACAGGGATCCATTGCCATTGAGGCTTGCACGAGTCTTGATTCCAAGCTTCGCGAAGCCATTGTTTCCGCCTGTAACGATACAGCGACAGCGATTTGTTTGCGCGCCGAGCGTGCGTACCTGCGAGTTCTGGAAGGAGGCTGTAGCATTCCTGTTTTTGCGTTGGCAACACTGGCGGACAACCAAGTCCATCTCAAAGGAGGAATTGTGAGTTTGGATGGGCAGCAGCGCATCGTGTTGGAACTAACAGGACCTATCACGGAGGCTGAGCAGTTGGGAGAAGCATTGGCGATACAGGTCCTTCAGGCTGGAGGTAAAACTATTTTAGAACAGATCAAACAATCCCCTCATTGAGATGAACAAGAAAATGCGAGTTTTAATCTTCTTCCTTTTTGTGCTGAGCTTTTCGGCTTGTGGCAAAGACAAGGATTATTTGGTTACCATTTCCACCCGGCATGGAGAGATTAAGGCGATTCTATTTGATGATGCGCCTGAGCACAAGGCTAACTTTTTATCCTTGGCAGAGGATGGTAGATTTGATTCCACCCAGTTTCACCGGGTCATTCAAGGCTTTATGGTTCAAGGTGGAGATGTGTTTGGAAAGGAGGGCCTACCTGCTCAAGAATGGCCAACGCTACCTGCGGAGATTCAACGTAAGCATGTGCACATCAAGGGAATGATCGCTGCGGCAAGACAGGGGGATAACATCAACCCACAAAAGCGGAGCAACGGCTCTCAGTTTTACATCGTGCAGGGAAGAACGTACGAGGAGTTGGAATTGACGACGGATTTTCCTGCATTGCAGAAAGCAGTATTTCAGTTTATGCAGCTGGAGAGCCAAAAGCAGATGAAGGAAGACTACAGCCGCTTATTTGCAGAAGGGAAAATGGATAGTTTGACGCAGCTGTTACTTGCCAAACGGGATGAGATTGCCAAGACCTTGTCTTTGAAACTCACCAAGGACTACACTCCTGAACAGGTGAAGGCCTATGCAGCCCTAGGTGGTACGCCTCACTTGGATTTTGAATACACGGTCTTTGGCCAGGTGATCCAAGGCTTGGAGGTTGTAGATAAGATTGCAGCAGAAAAGACTGCTCGAGAGGTTCCTTTGGACCCCGTGTTCATGAAAGTTACGGTCGAAAAAATGTCACGGAAGAAAATTGAAAAAGAATTTGGCTATGTCTATCCAGTCGTCCAATAAGCCGAGAATCTTGATCACGGGAGCCAATGGCTTGTTGGGTCAAAAGCTGGTAGAGCAGCTAGTAGCACAAGGGAATTATGCTGTGATTGCTACCGGTAGAGGCGCTTGCAGGCTCTCGGGTACAGGTTTTACGTACCAGACTTTGGATATTGAAAATGAGCAGGAGGTAGAGGAGAATTTGGCACGGCTTCGTCCGGATGTGCTGATTCATGGAGCAGCGATGACCCATGTGGATGACTGTGAAAAAAACCAGGAGGGATGTCACCGTGCCAATGTGCTTGCGACCTCCTATCTGGTGCGCGCGGCAGAGAAGATTGGAAGTCACTTTATTTTTGTGTCTACAGATTTTATTTTTTCTGGACTAGACGGTCAAAATCCATATACCGAAGAAGCTACACCGGATCCAGTCAATTATTATGGGCAAACGAAATTGGACGGAGAGGAGCTGCTCAAGAACTCTACTTTGAAATGGGCGATTGCGCGGACGGTCTTGGTATATGGACTTGCCAATGATTTGAGTAGATCCAACATCATCCTCTGGGTCAAGTCTTCTTTGGAATCGGGTAAGCAAATTCAGGTGGTGGATGATCAGGTGCGGACCCCAACCTTGGCGGAGGATTTGGCTGCAGGATGTATTTTAATTGCCGAGCAAGGAGCTAGCGGTGTGTTTAATATTTCTGGATCCGAATTGCTGACTCCATACGATATGGCGATACAGACGGCTGATTACTTTGGTTTAAACAAGGAATTGATTGTTCGCACGGATTCTACCCGCTTTACGCAGCCGGCGCGAAGACCAATGAAGACAGGATTTATCATCCAAAAGGCGGTGGATCAATTGGGCTATCGTCCAAAAACGTTCAAGGAAGGCATAGGGATATTGGCAAAGCAAATTGCCTTAGCCTCATCCTGATTGAGGATTAGCTTTGAATCATTAAATCCAGACTTTAGGATTTTTTATCTGATTATCCTCTTTTTCACCACAAACCAGAGAAAAAAAGGGTTTGAAGTTCAATTAGGTGGGCTGTGGACCGTTGACAGTGGTCAGTGTGACAGATTATCCGCAGGAATTCAAATAAATCTTAAGCTACTGGTGTAATTGCGGATAATTATATTCCATCCTTTTCGGCCTCATTTCAGGCCTGTGTAACTATTGATTCAAAAAAACGTACACTAAAGTTCTTCCTGCTTCGTTTTGGCAGAAGAATTGTATGTGTACTACTTTAATTTTCCAACTAAACCTGAAGGACCATGAAAAAGCTAACTTTAATTGTCTTAGTTACCCTGAGTTCACTCTCCGTATATGCCCAAAAAAATGGGTTTGGTATCAAAGGGGGATTGAGTAGTACGAAAGTAAATTTTGAAGGAGAGCAGCTTGTTCCAAGCGATGCGCAAATGGGGTATCACCTAGGCGTATTTGCTCGGATTAATGGAGTTGGATTTTTTGTTCAGCCGGAGGTATTGTTTACACAGACTAGCGGAAAATTTAAGCTTGAATTACCTCCAGTTAGCAGTATTTCTCCCACTCAATACGAAGCCAAGTTTAACCGCTTGGATGTACCCGTAATGGCAGGATTTAGAATGCTCAAAATCATTCGAGTGATGGCAGGACCAATTGCTAGTTTCAACATAGACTCTTCTTTAAAGGAAGCAGATACCACGGTTAAAAATATCGATTTCAAAAATGCAACTTTCGGCTACCAAGCTGGTGTCGGTGTGGATCTAGGCAATTTGACTTTTGAAGGAAAATACGAAGGAGGGCTTAGTAATTTCACGGAGAATGTTGGTTCCTATACCGCGGATAATCGACTCAATCAATGGGTACTATCTGTGGGGTTTAAATTATTCTAACCCTCAACTCCTCAAAATAAGCTGAGCTTAAACCCATAAAAAATCCCTTCCAAAATTAATTTTGGAAGGGCTTTTTGGTGTAGGACTTGATTTACTTTTTTTCCATCACCAAGGGACCGGGAGTAGCCCATTGGTGGATAGGCTTCAGATCCACTA
>CAZPKI010000046.1:6225-12575 GCA_964587015.1 uncultured Limnohabitans sp. | reverse complement strand
TGGGGTCGGATATGTCTGACGTGAATAACGATGGCCTTCCCGATCTGATCACCATCGACATGCTTGGCGAAGATAGCTACCGCAAAAAAACCACCATTGGTAAAAATGTCTACCAGACCTACCTCAACAACGAGGAGTTTGGCTACGAGTACCAGTACGTACGCAACATGCTGCATCTCAACAATGGTCCTGGCCTTCCATTCAGTGAAGTGGGAATGCTAGCCGGCGTGTACCAAACGGACTGGAGCTGGGCACCCTTGTTTGCCGATATGGACAACGATGGCAACCGAGATTTATTGATTACAAATGGGTTTCCAAGAGACATTACAGACAAGGATTTTGCTAATTATCGAGCTGATGTGGGCAGTATTGCCTCTACACGACAATTGTTGGATTCCATCCCCATCGTAAAAATTCCAAACTATGCCTACAAGCACAAAGGCAACCTTGCTTTTGAAGATGTGGGGCAAACATGGGGACTGAGTCAACCTTCCTTCTCCAACGGGGCGGTAATTTTGGATCTGGACTTGGATGGAGACTTGGATTATGTGGTCAACAATATCAATGACCCTGCCTTTGTATTTGAAAACAAGCTGAATGAACAAGAGAAATTGCCTAGCTACCTTAGAATTAAACTTGAAGGTCCTAAAAACAACCCGCAGGGATTAGGGGCAAAAGTTTGGGCAAAGTGGGGTAAAGGGAAGATGGCTTTCCAGGAATTGCAGGTGGTTAGAGGATACATGTCTTCCACGGAGCCCATTGTCCATTTTGGTTTGGATTCAGCAACAGTGCTGGAGGAACTTACCGTGAAGTGGCCGGATGGTAAAGTGCACAACCTCAAACAAGTACCTGTCAACCAAGTACTCTCCTTGGCCTACAGCAGCGCTAATCCAGGAACCAAGACAGTTGCAGTAGAAGAGTTAGCTACAGGAAATCAACTTTTTGAGGAAGTTTCTACCGCTCTAGGAATGGATTACATCCACCAAGAACAAGATAAGATCGATTACAACTTGCAACGTACGCTCCCACACAAGCTTTCGCAGTTTGGACCAGCCCTCGCAGTCGGGGACCTTAATGGAGATGGTAGAGAAGACCTGGTAGTAGGTTCTTCGTCTGGATTTTCGCCCCTTTGGTATAGCCAAAACCAAGATGGAACTTTTACTCAAAAAGCACTGCTTCCTGCTGGAGAAAGCATTACCCAAGAAGTAACGGGAGTGCTCTTAGTAGATCAGGATAACGATGCAGACTTGGATTTGTATTTGCTGTCCGGGAGTGCTGAATTTGTACCTGGGGCTCCAGAATACCAGGATCGGGTGTATTTCAACGATGGAAAAGGCAACTTTAAGTTGGACCCGAGTTCTTCCATTGCCGTAGGAAATGGTTCGGTGGTACGTGGGGCAGACTTCGATGGAGATGGGTTCATTGATGTATTTGTAGGAGGACGTGCGCCCATTGGTCAATATCCGCTCCCTGAGAAGTCTTTTCTTTTGAAAAATGAAAAAGGGAAGTTGACTGATGTGACTAAAACCTGGATTCCTGAATTGGATAATCTGGGAATGCTCACCGATGCACTTTGGTCAGATGTAAATCGAGATGGAAAGGTGGATTTAGTGGTGGTAGGAGAGTTGATGCCAATTAGCCTATTCTTAAACACAGGGAATCGCTTTGAATTAGCCAAGGGTACTGGCTTGGAAGGATCTAGCGGCTGGTGGAATAGCATCATCTCTGCCGACTTGGATCAGGATGGAGACTCGGATTGGGTGGTGGGGAATATTGGCGGCAACAATCCATTTCATCCTTCTGCTGCCCGTCCTTACAAGGTTTATGCAAAAGATTTTGATGCCAATGGCTCCGTAGATCCTGTGTCCTTTGCCTATTACAAATCCAAAATTGGTGGGGATTACCAAGCTTATCCTACCCATTTCTGGGATGATTTGATTGGACAGAGCCCCATGTTCAGACGAAAATTTGATCGCTACAAATACTTTGCTTTGAGTACAGAGCAAACCTTCTTCACTGAAGAAGAGAAGAAGGATGCACGCGTACTCACTGGGAATTACGATCGTTCTGTTTGGGTAGAGAATTTGGGGAACGGAAAGTTTACCCTTCATGAATTGCCTTGGCAAGCGCAGTTGGCACCGATGAATGGAATGCTAGCTGAAGATATCAATCAAGATGGGTTCCTTGACCTAATTCAGGTTGGAAATGATTACGGCAATGAAGTATTTATTGGAAGGCTTGATGCCTCCATAGGCTGGGTATTTGTTGGCGATGGGAAAGGAGGTTTCACCTCCATTCCTGCAAGAGAAAGCGGTTTTGTAGTACCTGGGGACGCCAAGGCCTTGGTCAAACTTACACGAAGTGGAGGGGAAGCTCTTTACATTGCTTCGCAAAATAGATCCAAACTATTGGCCTTTGCGGCTAAGTTTCAACAAGGGAATAGTCTCTTGCAGGTTCCAGCCGATGCGATGGCCGTAGAGTTGGTGCTTGCCAACGGCAAAAAGCAACGGATAGATACGAGTTATGGAGCGGGCTTTGGTTCGCAATCCAGTCGTACCCTTCACCTGCCTTTAGGACTAAAATCAGCCACGAAAATCAACTACAAAGGAGAGGCAAGTGTACTTCCTTTAACCAAGTAATTAACGGTACAATTCTCCAGGTTTTGCTTGGCTGATATCTTCCATTAGCTCGGCAACTTTGTCGGTCACCGCTTCGAAATAACCCCTCCCTTTTTCTGGGGAGGCTTTTTTTGGATTGCCTATTCCGGTATCCTCCGATACTTCAGACCACTTGCGCTCTGCCCAGGCCCATTTTTCACGAATGCCTCGGATCACTGATTTTTTCTCCGCTCCATCACCCGCCTCAGCTAAGGGAGCTACTAATTCTGGATGGAGGTATTGAATCAAGGATGTTTCCATTTCGTCCGCATGGTCACCGCCTTCTTCAAAATACTGGCTTTTGTCCAACGCCTGAAACCAGTTGCAAGTGAAGAGCAGCATGTCTGGGTACTTGAGTCCCAATTCCCGGAGCATGGGTTGAAAGTTATTCCCTCCATGGCTGTTGAGAATTAGTAATTTTTTCAATCCCTGACGCTGCAGTACCTCTATTAAATCTTGAAGGATCAGTAGCTGGGTACTGGGATTGAGGTTGAGATCTAGGTAGATGTCGGCCTGTCCGGTATTTACACCAAAGGGAACGGTAGGAAGTACCACGACTTTAGAGCCTTTTTCCCAAGCCTTCCGAGCACCTTCTGCTGCAATGGCATCGGCCTCATAGACATCTGTACCGTAGGGAAGGTGGTAGTTGTGGGCTTCGGTGGCGCCCCAGGGCAATACCGCTAGGTCATAGCGGTAGGTTTTGAGCGTTTTCCAGCTGGCTTCTTTTAAAATATAGGGTCTCATGGATTTGTTTTCAGATTTGGAGGAAAGGAAAGGATAATTCGGATCAAAAGTGATAATTTGTCTTCCAGATTCTAAAGTACAATCCATGTCGCAAAGAAGAAAGTTTATCAAGCAATCCTTGCTTGGATCAGCACTACTACTTCCTGGGATGGCTGCGCTAGAAAGCCACGCCTCCCCATCTAAAAAATCCAGTGGAAAGAAGCCACTTATCCTTTCTACTTGGAATCATGGGATCCCTGCCAATGCGGATGCCTGGGCCAAATTGAAGCAAACGGGCAGCATCCTCGATGCAGTGGAAGCTGGGGTTCGGAATACCGAGTTGGACATGGAAAACCTTTCTGTAGGACTCCAAGGCCTGCCAGATCGGGAAGGGATTACCACCTTGGACGCTTCCATCATGTGCGGAGACGGCTCTTGCGGTACTGTGGCCTTTGTCAGACAGGTTAAGCATCCTATTTCTTTGGCTCGTGCAGTTATGGAAAAAACACCACATGTGATGCTAGTAGGTGAAGGAGCAAGACAGTTTGCGATTGCTCAGGGTTTCCCTTTGGAAAATGAGAAATTGAGTCCGAACGCCCAAAAAGAATACGATAAGTGGAAGGTAACTAGCCAATACAAGCCCATCATAAATATTGAAAATCACGATACCATCGGCATGATAGGCCTTGATGCTACTGGAAAATTGGCAGGTAGCTGCACCACGAGTGGGCTGGCCTACAAAATGCATGGTAGGGTAGGAGATAGCCCTATTATTGGAGCAGGTCTATTCGTAGACGACGAAGTTGGGGCCGCCACAGCTACCGGTTTGGGTGAGTCAATCATCCGGATTTGCGGCAGCTTTTTGATTGTAGAACTCATGCGTCAAGGGAGAAGCCCACAAGAAGCTTGCGAAGAAGCCGTACGCAGGTTGGTGGCCAAAAACAAAAATATCAAAGACATCCAAGCAGGTTTTCTTGCAATCAGCAAAGAGGGAGAAGTAGGTGCCTTTGCCGTACATCCGGGTTTCAATTATGCCCTGGCTACAGAATCTGGCAATGTGTTGGTGGATGCAGGTAGCCAGTTTAAGCCATGAGTAGCATTCTTTTAGAAGCTCCTGTTTTTAATGTGCAGGCTGCTATGGAAGCCGCTCAGCAAGGGATTGATCGTCTGGAATTGTGCGCCAACTTCCCTGAAGGTGGAGAAACCCCCAGTGCAGGGATGCTTCGCTTTTTGAAGTCCGAGCTTGATCTCCCCATTTTTGTCATGATCCGTCCTCGTGGTGGTGATTTTGTTTATTCCTCCAAGGAGCTATTGGTCATGAAGCACGACATGCAGCTCTTGGCTGACCTTGGGGCAGATGGCTTTGTATTTGGCGTATTGGATCCCCAGGGTGCAGTCAATGAATCCGCTTGCGAATTTCTACTTCGTGCGGCCGCTTCCAAGCCTTGCACCTTCCATAGAGCAATTGATGCTTCGGCAAATCTTCAAGAATCCCTGAAGCGAATTATGCAGCTGGGTTTTCAACGGGTGCTTACTTCTGGAGGTAAAAATTCGCTTAGCGAAGGGCTTGACCAGGTGGTTGAATTGCTGAATTTGGCAAAAGACCAACTGATTGTTATGCCAGGAGGAGGGCTAAAGCCTTCCCATGTTCCAGCCTTGAAAGCAACGGGCTACCTCAAAGAAATCCACGCTTCTTGCAAGTTGCCGAAAGCGAGCAGCAATCAGTTTACGAAGCCGGAACTTTCCTTTTCTTCCACAGCATTAGACTATTCGACTGTTTTTGGGATAGATCCTGCGGTGGTAGAAGAATTCAAATCAGTCCTGTAGGTTGGCTATGAGACAGATTGGTGTTTTCTGTACTATTCTTTTGGCGGTAGTTTGGGGATGTGAACCCCTAACTGAGCGGAAGCAACCTCCTCCCAGCCTTTACCAGCTATCCCAATCAGATTTGGACCTTTCGGGTGAGCAGCTTGCCAAAGGGTACTGTGCTGCCTGTCACCTGATGCCAGATCCAAGTATTTTGGATAAGAAAACCTGGACCACCTTGCTGCCTGATATGCGCAAGCGAATGGGTTTGTATTTGGAGGAGGATTTCGGTACTGCTATGCCGGAAGATGAAGGGGTACCTGAAGGGATTTACTCCAAAGTGCCTTACATCACGCATGAAAACTGGCAGAAGCTAGAAGCCTACTACTTGGAAAATGCGCCGATCACTCCATTGCCTCAAGCAAAGAAGGAGCGTCCTCAGGTAGGAATCCCTGGATTCACGCTAGAGGTGCCTGTCTTCTCAGCGATACGATCTAGCCTGACTACCCTGCTTCGCATTCATCCGCAAACGGGGGATTTGTGGGTTGGGCATCGTTTCAGAGCTATTTATCGATTGGATTCAAAAAACAAGTTTAAGCAACTCGATTCCTTGCCTACCCGAGTAGCTCCAGTGGATCTCATTTGGAACTCCCCGTCTTCCTTTGATTTGATTTCCATGGGAAAGATGGATCCATCCAATGACTCGATTGGACTTTTATCCACGTTCAACTTAAAGGGTAGGAGTTGGGAAGAAGTGCCTCGCATCGATCAGCTGATGCGACCCATGGATATGGAAGTGGCCGATTGGAATGGGGATGGCAAAAAGGATTATGTGATCTGCCAATTTGGAAACCATGTTGGGAAGTTGAGCATTTTTTTAAGTAAGCCGAATGGGTTTACCGAGGTAATCTTGAAGAAGGATCCTGGTGCAAGGCGTTCCATTGCAGTGGATTACGATAAGGATGGGGATTTGGACCTGATGGTCTTATTTTCTCAAGCCAAAGAGGGAATTTCCCTCTATGAAAATTTGGGGAAAGGTGATTTTAAAGAAAAGCAGCTACTGGCATTTCATCCTGCCTTTGGATCCAGTGATTTTCGATTTGAAGACCTCAATAAGGATGGGGAGCCCGAAATCATTCTGGTGAATGGTGACAATGCGGACCA
>CAZPKI010000046.1:0-6125 GCA_964587015.1 uncultured Limnohabitans sp. | reverse complement strand
TCAATAAGGATGGGGAGCCCGAAATCATTCTGGTGAATGGTGACAATGCGGACCAAAGTCAAATTTTCAAGTCCTACCACGGTCTCCGGATTTTTCAGCGTGATGACAAGGGGAAGTATCAAGAATCTTATTTTTATCCCATGTATGGTGCCAGTGCGCTTGAGCTTGGGGATTTTGATCAAGATGGCTTCGTAGATATCGTGACGCTCTCCTTTTTCCCTGACCTACGGCAGGTGGACTACCAGCATGTGATTTACTTCAAGCAAAGTGCAGGCGGCAAGTTTACTCCATCGACCTTGAAGGAGCAGGTAGAAGATCATTTCCTTACGCTCACCAAAGGGGATCTGGATCTAGATGGAGATGTTGATCTCATCTTAGGTACTTTTGCGTTTGATCAGTTGTACAAGGCACCTGACCGCCCATGGAGGCCATTTTTGGTCCTTAGAAATCAATTACGGTAGCGCGATCACTTGGATTGTTCCAAGGCGTGCTCCACATCCTTGAGAATGTCCTCGTAATGTTCCAATCCTACAGAAAGCCGAATAAGGCCATCCGTGATCCCAACTTTCTGCCGTTCCTCAGGGCTAAGCTTGCTGTGAGTAGTGGAGGTAGGATGTGTAACTATGCTTCTGCTATCGCCTAGGTTCGGCGTGATGGAGATCATCTGTAGCTTGTCTATGAAGCGCTGTGCTCTTTGCAGTCCTCCTTTAACAGTCAAGGTAAGAATGCCTCCTCCAGCTTTCATCTGTTTGATGGCCAAGTCGTGCTGCGCATGGGAAGGGAGAAAGGGGTAGTTTACCTTTTCGAGGTGTGGGCAGCCTTCAAAATATCGAGCCACTTTTTCTGCATTTTCGCAGTGTCGGTCCATGCGAAGGGCCAGCGTTTCCATGCTTTTGGACAGGATCCAAGCATTGAAGGGGGAAAGTGAAGGGCCGGTGTGGCGGGTAAAAAAACGAACTTCGCTGATCAGCTCTTTTTTTCCTAGAATCAAACCTCCAAGCACCCTGCCTTGCCCATCAATGTATTTGGTGGCACTGTGAGTAACTAAGTGCGCGCCCCACTTGGCGGGCTGCTGCAGGTAGGGTGTTGCAAAGCAATTGTCCACCACCAAGATGAGTCCATGTGCTTCGGCAAACTTTCCAGCCCATTCCAGGTCGATGATCTCAAGGCCTGGGTTGGATGGGGTTTCAAGAAAAAGCATTTTGGTGTTGGGTTGCAGCAGCTGTTCCCAATTTTGATACTCCGAAATATCTCCATAGGTGGAGGTAATGCCCCATTTGGGAAACACTCGAGTCAGTAGCTGGTGGGTGGAGCCAAAAAGTGAGCGGGAAGCCAAAATATGATCTCCTTGCTGCAATAGGGAGGCGATACTTCCAAACATGGCTGCCATGCCCGAGGCGGTGGCAATGCCATCTTCGGTGCCTTCGGCACTGCAAACCTTTTCAATGAGGTCTGAAGAGTTGGGGTTGGAGTAGCGGGAATAGATATTTCCCTGTATTTCTTCTGCAAACATGGCGCGAGCTTCCTCTGCGGATTCAAAGACAAAGCTTGAGCTCAGGTAAAGTGCAGAGGAATGTTCCCGTTGGTTGGAACGCTGTTGAATGCGGATGGCATCGGTTTCGAAGTGTGACATATAGGTTCGAGTAAATTAAGCTCCGGGGACAATTTCTAAAGAAATTTCCCACAGCAGTAGATGAACCAGAAAGAGGGGTAGAGTGAGTTACGCCAATTTATAGTTCCCGCTAAGGGTAGGTTTTGGCACCTTGCTCTACTGTGGAGCGGGTTGCCAGAGGGTCATTGAGCCTATTCTCTCGCCTCTTCTTTATAAAATAGTACCTGAAAGGTTACAAATAAATAAGGATAGAATCGTAATTCCAAATTTAAAAAATCTGGTTGTCCGCTTTTTAACTACCAACGAAAGAAAAAAAGGTTTGAGGTTCAATAAGATGAGCTGTGGACCGTTGACTGTGGTCTGTCAACGATTATCCGCAGTTTTAAATAGGCATGAAGAGCCACTGGCATGATTGCGGATAATCAGATTAAAAAAATCAATCGTTGAATTGGGTCATCGTCTGTGCGATTCCCATCGTACAAAATCCTAGAGACATGGAGATGGCTTTGTCCATGATCGAGGGTAATGCAGCCAGTTCCTCTTGTGTAAACCTGCCCAAAACGTAGTCTGCCTGCCTTCCTTTGGGGAAATTGTCTCCAATACCCATGCGAAGGCGGGGATAGTCCTGTCCTCCGCATAGTTCTTCAATATTTTTGAGTCCATTGTGTCCTGCAGCACTTCCTTTCGGTCGCATCCGTAATTTTTCAAATGGGATGGCCACATCGTCTACGAGTACTAGGATGTTTTCTTTGGGAATAGCTAAGATTTTCATCCAGTAATTGACTGCCTTTCCACTCAAATTCATGTAGGTGGTGGGCTTGATCAGATGGATTGTCCGGCCTTTGTGTTTGAACTCACTTTTGAAGGCCAGGCGATCGCTTTTCCAGGCCACACCCTCTTTATCCGCGAGACGGTCCAGTGTAAGGAAACCAATATTATGCCGAGTTAATTCGTATTCGGGGCCAATATTCCCTAATCCGACCAATAAATAATTCATAAAATAAGGATTCAACTGGGTAAAAATAAAAAATCCTGCTTGGTAAAGAGCAGGATTTCAAAAAGAGAAAAGAAAGAATTATTCTCCTTTCTTTCCACGAAGTGCTCTTGGAACACCGATGGTGACGATGGAAACATTTGGAGAGGTTAAAATCTCGAATCCTTCTGCCTTTACTTCACCTACCTTGAATGATTTGCCAAGGTCTAGGTTAGAAATATCTACTACTACGTAATCAGGAAGCGTTTGGGCCAATCCTTTTACTTTTAGTTTTCTGGTTTTGAACTCTAGTTTACCACCTTTTGCGATACCAGGTGAGCTTCCTTCTACTTTGATAGGAATTTCAAATTTGATGGTCTTGTCGTTGGTGTAGGCCATGAAGTCTGCATGCAGCAATACTTCACTCACTGGGTGAAACTGTGCTTCTTTCAAGACCGCTTTGATGATTCTGCCTTCAATGTTCAACTCAACAAGGTGAACTTCTGGCGTGTAAATCAGGTCTCTAAAAAGAATCGCTGGGGAATAGAAATGAACTTGATCAGGAATGCCTGGTCCATAAACTACGCAGGGAACATTGCCGGCATCTCTGATTTCATTCAAAGCAGCACTGTCGAGATTTGCTCTTTTAAACCCTATAATCTCTAGTGTTTTCATGTATTTGTATTTTAAAATTGGTTTTAAATAAATAAGGAACTGATGGAGGTGTGACCAGTCACTGCATGTATGGCTTTGCCAAACAATTCTCCTACACTCAGTACCTTGATTTTAGAAGATGGATGTTTTAATGGAATAGTGTCTGTAATAACTAGTTCCTCCAACATCGAATTTTCTATGTTTTCGTAAGCTTTTCCAGAAAGTACACCGTGAGTCACGATGGCCCGTACTGAATTGGCTCCCTTTTCTAGGATGATTTGAGCAGCCTTGCATAAGGTGCCTGCAGTGTCCACCAAATCATCGACGAGAATCACATCCTTACCTTCCACATCTCCAATCACCTGCATGGAAGCAATCTCGTTGGCTCTTTTTCTGTGCTTATCACAGACCACCATTTCTACTTCAAAGTGCTTTGCGAAAGACCTTGCTCTTCCAACACCCCCCATATCGGGAGCAGCGAAAATCATGTCATTTAAGCGAAGCGTATTCAAATAGGGTGCAAATATAGCAGATCCATTTAAATGGTCCAATGGAATATCAAAAAAACCTTGGATTTGGCCTGCATGCAAGTCGCAAGCCATGATGCGATCCGCACCAGCAGAGGTCAGCATATTGGCAATAAGCTTGGCTGCAATGGATACGCGTGGTCTATCCTTTCGGTCCTGACGTGCATAGCCAAAGTAGGGAATCACCGCACATACTTTGTAGGCGCTGGCTCGCTTTGCAGCATCAATCATCAAGCACAATTCGAGCAAGTTGTCACTCGGCGGGTTGGTGCTTTGGATGATGAATACCGTGCAACCACGAATCGATTCGTCAAAACTAGGTGACATTTCCCCGTCACTGAATCTGGATAGGGTCATTTCTCCTAATTTTTTACCATAGCTTTTGGCGATTTTTTGTGCCAAATCTATGCTATTGGAGCCTGCAAAGATTTTTACCTCGGACATTGGAATCAAGGGGAGTTTGAAGGAAAGGTTGGAAAAGGATAGGTAAACAAAAGTAATGATTTTGGGGAAAGGATTGTGCTCTGAAAACTACTGGCAAAAGAAAAATTTCAAGCTGGGTTTGACTCACTCATTTTTTGGAATGAGAGAGTCGCTTGGCGCGGATGAATTTAATTTCAGCAATTCATTTTGCTATTTTTCCGACCCTGTAAAAAATGGATGGCAGGACTAATTTTCGGGCTTTTTCCAAATCAAAGGGTTAAATTGGGAAGGTATAATTAACTGTATTTATGAAAAAAATAGTTCTTTTCATCCTGCTGGCCTTGCTTGTGCCGCTAGCCTTGCTTGCGCAGACCATTCCTACTCCCAAGGAGCATTTTGGGTTTACCATCGGTGAACCATATATGCTTGCCAATTTCACGCAAACGGAAGCCTACTTCAAAAAAGTAGCTGAGCTCTCAGATCGAGTGGAGTACCGAAGTATTGGGCAAACTGAGTTTGGTCGTGAGCAACCACTTTTGGTGATTACTGCGCCCAAAAATTTTCCTGATTTAGCACGCTACCAAGAAATTTCAAGAAAATTGGGTAGAGCAGAGATTTCTGAAGCCGAGGCTAAAGCACTCTCCAGTCAAGGCAAGCCCATTGTATGGATTGATGGAGGCCTGCATGCCAATGAGGTGGTAGGAGCACAGCAATTGATCGAGACGCTGTATGAACTGGCTTCCAAAAACGATGAGGAGACGCTTCGGATTTTGGATGAGGTCATCATCCTGCTGGTGCATGTGAATCCCGATGGCATGGAGATCATGTCCAATTGGTACATGCTTCCTTCGGAAAAGGCCAAACGGAATAAAAATATACCTGTGCTGTATCAGAAGTATGTGGGGCATGACAATAATCGAGATTTTTTCATGAACAACATGAAGGAGTCTACCAATATTTCCTTGCAGCAATACGTGGAGTGGATGCCTCAAATCATTTACAACCATCACCAGGCAGGTCCTGCCGGCACTGTGGTAGCAGGTCCTCCTTACCGTGATCCATTTAACCATGTTTTTGACCCTTTGATTGTCACTAGCCTAGATGCAGTGGGAGCAGCCATGATCAATCGACTGCACCAAGAAGAAAAGCCTGGTTTTGCGCGCTTGGATGGATCCGTGTTTTCTACTTGGTGGAATGGAGGGCTAAGAACCACCCCATATTACCACAACATGATTGGTATTCTTACGGAGATCGTGGGAGATCCTTCTCCCTATTCGATTCCCTTGGTTCCAGATCGTTTGATTCCCAATAATGGCAATCCATTTCCAGTGACTCCTGGAGCATGGCCTTTCCGTCGATCCATCGACTACTCGGTGTCCATGAATTATGCGATACTCAATCATGCGGTGCGGCATGGGGATGAGCTGCTTTACAACTTCTACTTGATGGGCAAAAAATCCATCGAGAGAGGCAATACGGATACTTGGACCCGCTATCCAAAATATGCACAGGCTATTCAAAATTCCTTTGAGGCCAGTAAGGGTAAGCCTGCAGGCGACGATCCTGAAGAGGCCTATTTCGGAAATAGATCAGGCATTCCTTTGGCTTTTTACGACTCGGTCTATGCAGATCCTGAAAAACGAGATCCTCGAGGATACATCCTTTCTGCCGACCAGGCAGATTTCCCAACGGCCGTCAAGTTTTTAAATGCCTTGATTAAGTCGGGCATTTTGGTGCATCGGGCTACAAGTGATTTTACGGTAGGAGGAAAGAATTATCCAAAGGGTTCCTACATCGTCAAGACGGCTCAGGCATTCCGTCCTCACGTGATCGATATGTTTGAGCCTCAGGATCACCCGAATGATTTCCAGTATCCTGGGGGACCTCCGGTACGTCCTTACGATGCTGCAGGCTGGACGCTAGCCTTCCAGATGGG
>CAZPKI010000045.1:7321-12963 GCA_964587015.1 uncultured Limnohabitans sp. | reverse complement strand
TGCATAAATACCTCGATGACTTGAATTTGGTTCATTTTTTGGAAGCGCGTTGTCTTTTGACTTGGACTTTCTCCTTTAGAATTTCATCGATACTCGCATAGGATTTTTTGTCAAACAAGGTGTTGAGACTTTCGACATCGTCCAAGGCTATGGCGCACAAAACTAGATTTCGTAGTGTAATTTCACCCGTGTTTTCAAAACGTAAATAGGCATCATATCCGATTCCAGCTCGCTTGGCAAAGTCCTTCTGACTGAAATTCTTTTCCAGCCTTCGAGACTTGAGCCTTTGGGCTATTCCGGAAAGTACTCCGTGAACAGAATGTAGTTTAATTGTGTCTATTTCCATAATTAATTATCGAATTTACAATTAATTACGTCAATAAACAATGTTGATTTTAACGGCTAACTTTTGATTCATACTGGATTGTAGTTGACACTTCGCAGTTAATGAATCCCTGCTAAGTCCCCAATGAAGCTATGAAATTGCATTGATGCCTTCAGGGCGATACTTGTTTTTCCAATTTTTTAATCAAGCTAGCTCCAACAAGGTCTCTTTAATTAGGTCAATCATTTTATCATTTGTAGGTGCATCCTTAACGGCGATTCTAACTGCACGCTCTCCTATATTTTTTCCCATGTTGCTGACATCGCGTAGGTAAAGGTTTTTTTGCCTGCACCTTTCTATAAAATCGTTCTTTGAAGGAAAGTGAGGTGGTAAATAGAAGAGTAAAAAATTTGCTACACCGTTGATGATTTCGGTAACCCCTAGCTCCTGCAAATCTTGTTTCAATTTATCCCTTAAACGATGCGTTGTAGCATACTGCTGATCGTAATATTTCCCATCGCCTAAGGCTGCAATAGCTGCAGCTTGTGCAGGCAAACTAATCGCCCATGGAGGAGAAAATTGCTTTAATATTTCAATAAGATGAGGAGAACAGCACAAATAGGCTGCCCGTACCCCACTCAAGGCATATACTTTACTCATTGATTTGCAAACGATCACGTTTTCTGTTTTCACTGCAAACTGCTCTATGGATTCATGGCTGCCTACGTATTCCACATAGGTTTCATCCACCCAGACCTTAGTTGACAGGGGAATTTGTATAAGCATTTCTTCCATTTCCTGCTTTGAACTATGTACTCCTGTAGGGCTATTCGGATTAACCAAAATCACCATGTCGTACCCTTTTTGTATTTCTTGGAGCAGGTCCGTTGTATTGACGACAAAGCCTTTTTCGCGACTTAAATTAAATTGAGTGACTTGGCATTGAATCACTTTTTCCAATACATGAATGTATTCCCCATAACAAGGGTCAAGAATTAAAACCTTGGACTCTTTATTTAAAAAACAGGGTAATGCAAGAAAGATGAGATCGGAGGATCCTGCACCCGGTAAAATTTGCTTTTCGTGGACTCCCCTTACAGATGCAATGACTTTGATCAATCCTTCAGCGTGAGTTGGAGGGGATGTTTGGAGTAAAAAATTTAAATTTTCCCGAATAGCTCGTACTACATTAGGAGAAGGAGGAAACCAGGCATCTAAAACATCTGCATTAATGATTTGCGCTGCTTTAGTCAAAGATTGCAAATCCTCTCCGATGGCTTTAAAAAATGAGCCTCCATGGTAGCAGGCAGCAGGTGCAAAATAGAGGTAGGGAAGCTGCCAATCTATTTTTTTCTGGATTGCCTCATAGACTGGTCGACTTTTGGCAACAACCCCCTCAAAATCTTCACACGAAGCAACTGCCAATTCATAAGTTACTTTTCCAGATACCGCACGCAAAGACAAGGGATTTAATCCCGCTTTACGATACATCCCTACCAACTCTGAACGGCAAATGGCAACCACATGCAATCCCCCATGCGATTGTACCCAGCGAAATGCGGCAAACATTAAACCAAGCGCTAAATAACTGTTTCGACTTTTCTCGAGTACAGTTAATAAGCGTATTTCATACAAATACTCGTCAAATGCATAAGGAATATCCGAACGGGAAAAATACTTATCAACCGAATATTTTTTAGAATTTGGAGTAGTAATGCTTATAAATCCGAAGATTTGATTTCCCGCTTTGGCTACGATATACTTGTTTTCGGTATCCAAATCATCAATAAGTTGTTCACTTGGATTAACCGCATGTTGATTGAGTTCTTTAGCATAAATGAGATGCCTAATCTTGTAGATTTCCTGTCTATCAAGATTTGAGGCAATAGAAAAAGATATTTTTTGGTTATTCATTTTTCGGGGATTGTCTAAAAATAGTTTAAATAATCATTTATGCCTTGATGATTCAAGTACCATATAAAAAAAATGGAATCAAAAAGTCCGTTGAAATAGCACTTGGGATATTGGGGTCTTCATTCGATTTATTTCTCTCGCAAAGCCCGCCTCCCTACCCGCCGTGGCGGATTTTTTGATTCTCGCAAAGTTACTGATACGCAAAGTCTACATACTTGCTACTTGATACTTGCTACTTGCTACTTGATAATTGCTACTTGCTACTATTTTGTCTTTACCATATCCCCACTCAACACTTTAGAAAAGCGAACTTTTTTTCGTAAAAAATAGCTTTCAAAATAGCGGTACGAAAGGTGACTAATACCAGTGGTCAGAAGTAAAATCAATCCCAAGGTTACCGGATAGGAAATCCAAGGTGACCATTCTTGAATAGGAAACAATATTGGCAAGCCCTTCAGTACCAGCACCACTGCAAACAAATGATAGACATACAGCCCGTAGGACAGCTTTCCCAAATAAGTAAACATCGAATTCTCTAGGTTTACGAGCGACTTTTTATTGCTCGCGATATTTAGTATTAGCCCACACACAACCAAGGAAACTAGCTCTTGCTGTATCCATGTGAAGGACTGCAAATCAATCCAATCCATTCCCATCAAACCAAAGAGAAGAAGCAAAGTTGCCTGAACCAATCGATGGTAAAGAAATTGGATAAACGTTTTTTGATGAAACAGCAGGTAGGCACCAATGCCTCCAATTATCATGGATGAGAAACGGGTTCGAATGACCAGTTCTTCAAATTTGGGATCGAACTCACCCGCATAAAATTTAAGTATAAAGTACAAGAATAGTAGGAATAGCATCACAACCAGCAGATTTTGTTTGCTCTTGACCACATGAGGCCAGAAAAGGTAAAACTGCTCTTCAACTGCCACGGACCAAAGTATATTGGCGAAGGCTACTGTAGGAAAATAGACAAAGGCTACGTTTGCTGCCAAGCCAACAAATAAAAGAAATCTATCCAGGGAATCACTCATCTCCGAGAAGTATAGCGGAACCTGAAGGAATGAAAGGTGTGGGACCACCAAAAAGCCAAACAGAACTAGCAGGTAATAGAGCGGCCATATCCGCAAAATTCGGCGGATGTAGAAGTGCTTGATCTGTATAGGGCCTTCTTTTTTCTCCTCAAGGAGTAGGTAGGTGATCAAAAATCCACTCAACACAAAAAAAATGCTTACCCCAAATGCCCCTAAATAGGCAGAATAGCTATTTGCCCATAGCTTAGGCAGAGCCAAATAACTTTTAAATAGTTCCGTATGATCGATAATCACAAGCAGTGCGGCAATAAACCGGACCCCATTTAATCCTGGGAAGTGTATCTTTTTGATCATACCAACTTTGGAAGTACCATTTATTCAAACAGCTTTGGAGGAAAGATAAGCTCTTGGATTAATGGTCCAATTTGCAGGCAAAACTACAAGCCTGCTACTTCTTTCCCAAGTCTTTGAACTCAGACTCTGGGATCGACTCGAGATTTACCTTTGTTTGAAGACTTAAAAAACTTTCTCCCAAATAGTTAGAATTTAATTCTTGCTTGTAGGTCTTGTAAAGGATATCGTTGCCAATAGACTCTGTCATGCTAAAATAAATCCAACAGATAACTGTATTGCCGTTGAGCAGGATGGGGATCTGCTTGCGTCTGTACCAGGTAGGATGAATTTCTAGTTCGTCTATTCTTTCCAAAACGGGTTTGCTAATTTTAAACACATCCACTTCGACCTGGAACCCATTTCCAATGTTCTCAATCAAGTAGGGCAAGTCTTTGATAATTAGCGGATAGATTTCTTGCGTTGTACCGCTACCCATGTACTTGGAGTTTGTAAGGTGGAGATTGTAGTTGTTGTAGCCCTTCTTTAAAGTGCCATAAGTAGCTAGCCAGATATTCTCTTCTATCTTACTCATAATTAGCAAATTACCATATCATTTAGAGAAACAGAAGAAATTAATGAATTAACATTTTTCATAAGGATAATTTTATTACTCTTAGAACTCTTGGAATCCAACACGCTTATTTATCTTAAAAAATTAGAATATTGAAATACATCCCATTTTTAGAAAAAAAAGACATTTACTTACTTAATTCATTATAACTCTTCACAAAGTAGGTATAATCTAATCCTAAGCCACGACATTTAAATTAACTAAATTAATGATTTATATTAATTTTAATATCGTATTTATTTTAAAATTTATTAGTTAAACAATATTTAAATTTAACTTCAAATAGAAAAGTAAGTGTAAATGAATCCTATTTCTTTTGCTGCACTTATTCCATTTAGAAAATCAGAAACCACAAAAAGGATATCGCACTTTTTCTTTACTTTCAATCGAATACAATCATTTTAAAGTCCTCACATTATGAAAAAGATCCTACTTCTCCTTACCCTTAGCCTTGTAAGTTTTGGCATCAGCCAAGCCCAACTAAAGAAGAACAACGCTCCATTCACTGAATTTGACCAATTTATAGCTAAAGAAGTGGCTGATGGACGTCTCATTGGCGTACACGGGATGGTGTACCAGGATGGAAAGCAAGTATATAACCAAACCTATGGCCTTCGAGATAAGGAAGCAGCGGCTGGCATGCAAGGAGACGAACTCTATTTTATCCAATCTATGACCAAGCCAATCGTTTCGGTGGCTTTGATGACCCTTTACGATCAGGGCAGATTTCAGCTGGATGACCCCATCTCCAAGTATCTCCCAGAATTTACCGAAATGCGAGTAGTAAACGATCCTACTATCGGCTCCTCCTCCGGTACCCATGCAGCTCCCTCTCAAGTCACCATTCGGCAGTTGCTTAGTCATACCTCAGGAATGAGTCATGGCATCGCTCAGATTGCATTCGACAAAGAGCTATGGAACGGCATTATCTTGAATGGCAAACTGAAAACCTTGGAACAGCGAACTTCTGCTCTGGCTAAAATTCCCCTAGCCTTCAATCCAGGTAGCAAGTGGAACTACTCCTTCTCCCCAGATGTGGTAGGTAGACTTGTGGAAGTCTTGTCTGGAAAAACACTAGATGTTTATTTGAAGGAATTTATTTTCACTCCACTACAAATGAATAATAGTGGCTACAACTTGGACGAGCAGCAGCGAAAACGTGTCCAAACTGTATATGAATTTGCTGCAGATAGCACACTTAAGCGCTCTATGGGACAGCCTACGCCTTCGGGCAATACGCTCTTTGCTGGTGTAAATGCCCTCTTTACATCCACCGCAGACTACCTAAGATTTGGGGAGATGCTACTCAATCAGGGCAGTTGGAATGGCAAGCAAATCCTAAAACCTGAGACGGTAGCATTGATGATTCAGGATCACACCCAAGGTATTGAACGATTGGACG
>CAZPKI010000045.1:0-7221 GCA_964587015.1 uncultured Limnohabitans sp. | reverse complement strand
TGGTACATCGTTCTTGGTACATCGTTCTTGGTACTTCGTACAATCTTACTTTCCTCTAAAAGCCTTTTGCATCGAAGACCGATTTTTCCTAGTTTTAGAATCTATTTTTAAATACCTAAACCTCAATATTCTATGAAAATTCTTTTTTCAATTATTTTAGTTACGCTAGTAGGTACTTTTTCTTTTGGACAAACTATAACCATTGGAACTCAGATTTGGAGTACCAAAAATTTAGACGTGACAACCTTCAGAAATGGGGATCCCATATTCTACGCACAGACGGATGAAGATTGGGAAAAAGCAGGAGCGAATGGGCAACCGGCTTGGTCTTATTTTGAACATGATCCAAAAAACGAAGAAACCTATGGCAAGCTTTACAATTGGTTTGCAGTAAACGATCCGAGAGGCTTGGCACCTGAAGGTTGGAAAATCCCTACAGATGGAGATTGGGCCAAATTAGTCGAGTTTCTTGGAGGCAAAACAAATGCGAGCCAAAAAATGAAATCAACAGATTTGTGGGAAAATGATGCTACAAACATTGGTGCTGGAACTAATTCAAGTGGCTTTTCAGGGTTTCCTGGGGGATATCGATATGGCCAAGGTGGGTTTGTCAATATCGGAAAAGTTGGGTATTGGTGGAGCAGCACCGAAAACGACCAGAATACTGCTTGGTCTAGAAGTCTTCAAAACTTCAACCAATCTGTTTTTAGAGGTAATTACGAAAAGGGTATGGGACTGTCTGTTCGTTGTTTGAAAAATTAGGTTTTGACTAAGTAAAAATCCCCCTAACCCCTTATAAGGGGAAATTGACCTATTTGGGCGCTTCAAAAATTTAGAGAAGTAAAATCAAAAATTCAATTTCATAAACACTATACTGAGGAGCATTTGGTAAACTCTCCCTTAAAAATAGCCTGTCTCGTCCGCCATGGCGGATACGGGAGGGAATCAACCCCTGTGCTCCCCTTAAAAATTTAGAGAAGTAAACTTGAAAAGTGGAAAAGATCTAATCTCTTTTGGACACAAATCTCCTTTCACTACGAAATGAGTCTAACCTGCCTGCCGCAGGTCTCTTGCATCTCGTCTCTTGCCTCAGATACATCCTGGTACATTGCCTGTCTACCGCCAGGCAGGTACTTGATACTTGATACTAACTACTTGATACTTGCTGCTTACTATCGAATCTTCAACGTTTGACCAATACGGATCATGTCGCTTCTAAGGTTATTCAATCTTTTTAGAGTTGAAACTTTGACTCCAAACTTGGCTGCAATTCCGGAGAGGGTATCCCCATACTTTACTTTGTAGCTGCTTTTTCCAGATGTACTGACTTGAGCCGCTTGATTGGCCAGACGAAGCTGCTCCCTGAGCGCATCGTAGTTTTTGAGCGGAAGCTGCAGACTTTCTTGCCTTGGATAATCGGCATGAAACTTTAGCGTATTCAGGATGGAGGCATTCCACCAATAGCCTTTCAGACGGTAGCCCTTGCTAGTCAAGTGAATGTAGTCCTTTTGGGCGTAACCGGCCTGCTCCCAGTTTTTGATCTGCCCATAACCACCAGAGAGGTCGTAGTAGTTCCAATACAGCACTTCGTTGGCTTTGGCTAACGAATCCATTGCAGCTGCAAACTCAATCCCTGCATCAATTTGCCTCCCCCTATAAATTAGGTCCTGTGTAGATGTCAACACAATCAGGATTTCTGGATTGATTGCACGAAAGTTGGAAATGGCCTTGGACACGTTTTTGGGAAGGTTCTCCGCCACCTTATTTTCGTACAAGATATTGTTGGTACCATAATCCAAAATCACCAGATCTGGCTGTAAGACTTCAGACTGCTCCCTCAATTTTTCGAGATTTAATACCGCCTCAAATGGGGAACCTCCTACCCCCAACGAATGGTAGAGCACCCCACTTTTATCCTTTTTCTCCAAGCTCATCCCATAAAATCGGAAAAGCATGCCTGCCTTATCACTGGGAAGCAAATTAACCTGAAGACGTGCGATTCCCTGCGTTATGGGGATCCGCACATAGTTCTTTCCTGCATTGGCAGTCCTGAGGGCCTCGTCTACCACCCAGCCTACTTCCCCTACAGACAACTTGAAATCGGGGGTTTGGGAGTTATTGTCAAAAAACAACAGCAGCTCGTACTCCTCTTTAGGAAGCGGGCTGGGAAAGGTAAGGGTAAAGCTAGCCTCGCTATCGCGGGTTTCAACTGTCATCCCACGTACACCCAAGGGGATTTTGGGGTTAGGCTGGAAACTCTTGGCCGAGGTCCAGGTTCCCGTATGGCTGGTCTTGTAATTGATGCTGCCGTAGGTTTTGGCAGCAGAAAATGGAAAAAGAAAACCTGGACCCGCATCTCCAAAATTTTCGTGGAGGTAAGCCTTTGCTTCTGTAGTTACTACCTCAGATTGGATGTGACTTGCCCCAAAGTGAAAGACTACCAGGCGATTTTCATTAGCTTGGCTGAATAGCTCCGTCAGCTTTTGCGCAATGGCTAGGCTGGGATATTGGAGAAAAGCATAGCTGGTATCGATTTTGAGGCGCTCGATGACGGAAATCGAATCTTGACCATAGCTCGCCTGAGCCGAAGACAGACCTACAAAAACTAACGAGATTAAAATCAATCCAATTCGACGCTTCATATCCAGCAATACTAATTAAAACCTAAAAAAATCAATTTTGATTTTGAACCACTACCGTGTCTCGGACCCCATTGATAGAATCCAAAATTCGTTGGGCCTCCTCTTGCTTTAAGACTTCATCGTAGTCTTGATCCTTCTGATAAGCCAAGTTTCGCATCATCCCAATCGTACCGCGTGATACCGCAGCATACATGCCAACGGCAAAAACCAAATCATTCACTTGCGCCTCTTCCATAATCTTCAACAGGTTGTGTTTGGAATATCGGAAGTCCACCACATAGATTTGTTCGTAGTGGCTAATTAAATACACTACAAACGCATTTCCCATTGAGTTTTTGACAACGGCGATTTTTTTACCATTTTTTATACTGGTGGTTATCTTCATCAGCGGGGTATCCCCACAGATAAAGGCGGAGTAGTTGGGTGCATTGCAAAACACCTTGCTCAGCTGGGGATACTTGAAATCATAGGCATTGTAATATACCGCCTTGGTTTCGATTCCGGGTGGAATATAGGTTTCCACACGATCTGGATTATCCCGGACAGATTGGTCGCGCGTGAGCTCGTAAAGTGTTCCTAAAAACCCCTTCCGCTCCTTCTTTTCCATGCTATTCAGCGGCACAGGAGTAATCCCAGCCGCCTTGCAAAAGGCCACATAGCCATAGTAGGCACCCAAACCAGTCCAATGGTGGTCACTGCCGTACCAAAGGTATTCGTTGTAATGTTGGTTCATCTCCCCCATCACATCCGCAAAATAGACCCCAGGATTTAAGTTAGTTTGAATGGCTTGAAGCGTGGCCTCGTTTCGCTCGGCATAGCGATCGTAGGACTTTAAGGGAATATAAGCAGAGGACAAGGGAGCGACAGCAGAGAAAACCCGCGCTTTACCACGTAACGAGTCTGCATATACATTCAGCATCTTTGCAAAATACGGGGAGATGGCTGGGTCCCCAGAATTTGTGGTGTAGATCTTGCCATTCAAAATCAAAACGCTTCCCGCATCAAATTCTTCAAAGCCCTCCAAATAGGCCTTTTGGGCTGCTGAATCTAAGTTGATGTCTTCTGGGGCTTGGACCTTTTTTGGCTTGCCCACTACTACAATCTTTTCTTGGTTTTGGAGTCTAAACCCCAAATTGTAGCGAAAGGCTTCGGTCAAGCGGACGGCTTCTGCCCGAAATGGAAAATGATCGTTGATGTACAAATTGATGCCTTTGCTGAAGTCGCCAGAAATATAGGTTTCCCAGGTCAAAGTGGGCGGCGTGGCGAGAGTTCGCTTCTCCGAAAGGGATATTTTTTCCTTTGGGCCAAACACAAACAGCATGGTGATGCCAACCATCAACCCAAATACCAGTACGATTTCTACCTTCTTTCGCATCTTAGAATCTAAAGTAAATGAATGGATTGTAGGTATCATCAATAATTAAAGCCGTAGCGAGGATCAGAAACAACACGTTTATTCCAAGCGAAAACCCGCGGTAGTACCTGCTAGCAACTTCATTTGTTCTGCTGTCTTTTGGAAAGATCTCATCCCAAGGGATACAGAATAGGATCACTACGACATACAAGAAGGCATAGGAAGCGAGGTCAGTACCCCAGCCCGCACCGATGGAATTGGGTGAATAAAAGAGCTTCCCCAAGAAAATGCCCAGCTTCTCAAAATCATCGAAGTAAAAGAAGGAGCGGCTGAAGTTGACCACCAGCAAGGCATAGGCATAGAGCGCAAACCGTGGGAGGAGATCAAAGTATTTCTTGAGCACTTTTTCGATCACCATAAATACTCCTAAAAAGAGGCCCCAGAGCACAAAGTTCCAGCTTGCACCGTGCCAGAGACCGGTAAGAAACCAGACCACCAGGATGTTGCGGATCTGGTACTTTTTATTCCCCCCAAGCGGGATATACACGTAATCTCTCAAGAATCGTCCTAGGGTCATGTGCCAGCGCTGGTAAAAATTGGCAACGGAAGTAGCAGCATAAGGATGCCGGAAGTTTTCGGGAAAGGTAAATCCAAAGATTCGTCCTATGCCGATGGCCATATCGGAGTAACCCGAAAAGTCAAAATAGAGTTGCAAAGAATACAGTACGATACCAAACCAGGCTTCAGGGGTAGACAGATCATTGAATTGGACCTGCAAGTATTTCTCTACTAAAATACCCACACTATTCGCCAAAACCACCTTTTTGAATAAACCGAGGAAAAATCGATTGACGCCTGTAGCTACAGATGGCCAATCAAAAGGCCGTATGCGGGTTTGTGCGGCCACTTCTGCATAGCGGACGATGGGTCCGGCGACCAGCTGGGGAAATAAGCTAACAAACATCAAAAAATCAATGGGGTCTTTTTCTGCTTTCACCTCTCCTTTGTACACATCAATGGTATAGGATAGCGTTTGGAAGGTGTAGAATGAAATCCCTACTGGAAGTAGGATATTGGGCTCTGTAAAGGAGGTTCCGAGTAGGAAATTGGTGTTTTGAATAATAAAATCAGCATACTTGAAGGTGGCAAGTAGGCCAAGGTTGATGACAATGGAGTTGCCTAAAGCTACCAGTCGAACGGATTTATTTTCTCTGAATTTGTCGATCAGGATACCATTGAAGTAATCCAAGAGACCCGAAAAGAGGAGCAAAATCACCCAAACCGGTTCGCCCCAAGCATAAAAAATAAAGGAAAATAGGAGCAGGATAAAATTCTGAACACGGACGTTCTTGAATGCAAAATAGAAGACAATGGAAAGCGGTAAAAAGAAATAAAGGAATGTTAAACTAGAGAAAACCACTATTGTCGCAAAAGAAGTCAGGAATTTTAGAGTGGCAAAGATAACTGAAAAAGTGAATCAATTTGACACCAGTCGACAGACGACAGCCTAAGGTAAAATTAGAAACCAAACATACTTCAACTACGATTTTGAGTGAATGGTGGGCAGTTGAGAGTAGACGTTTAGTAACTAGTTTACAGACGACAACCTATGGGATTAATCATTCAATCGCATAGTAGCTAATTCGGTGAAGAATTTTAAAAAATGAATCCTAGCCTTTCTTTAGGAACTGAGCTGAACCCATTATCTATTCACTTTGGCCTTAAGGAACTACGGAAAGCGGAATGAAAAAGGGAATGAAACGGTGGCAAAAAAAAAGGCTTATGCGCTTGAAACAATGTGCCTGATTATTTCTTCATTATCTAGACCACTAATATTTTTGTTGTGCTTTTCCAAAAAACCTTGAATAGGCGCTTCATTATCTATCAGGTTTCCCGTAAAGGTTTTAACATCTGCAAGAGCAATTCCTGCTGCAGTAAGGTTTTTTATAATTTTTAGAGGTTTCGATTTTTCGGCTACTTGGCTAACCTGTGGTAAGAATTTTTCAACGATAGCCCTAGTCCCTTCCATTCCATGTAGAACTGCCTCTGGTCCATCAGTGGAATGTGAAGTAACTGCCTTTACCCTATCAAACGTACTTGGTTCTGCAGCTTCCGTAGGCGTTACAGTCGGTGAAGGAGTCCCATTTGCTGGATCTTGAGCGGTTTGTGGAAACCCAAGAAATCCTGGAAAACTGGAAAAATCTGCTTTTCCTGCAGCACCATAGGCACTGACTACATTTCCTACCATTCCCAAGCGACCAAAGGCACCACCAGCAGCTGCCATAGCCATCTTTCCACCTTTTTTCAAATTATCGCCATCGGTATCTTTATCGTTATAGGCCTTGTAGGTTTCGACCCCAGCATTGGCAATTCCTACGCCAGTCAACAACTTCCCTAACAATCCTCCAGAAGAGCTCGCTCCAGCCGAAGCTCCTGGAGCCGCAGCAGCTGGAGCCACAGCAGCTGGAACCAAAGGGCCTCCAACAGCCGGCATTTTGGGAGCCATCCGTGCTGCACCTTGACCTGCTGCTGTAAATGTTCCTCTGACTTGTGGTCCTGCTTGCTGCAATAATCGTCCACCTAACCTTGCGGCTCCTCTTGCAAACATTCCTTGAATCACCTCTCCTGAACCTTGATTAACTGTGGATGGAGGTGCAGGTTGGACTTGCTCTTCGAATTTTTGGTGATAGTTGCTTTGATTCGCTGTTTTTTGAAGGGACGCCAACTGGGTAACTCTGTTGCTTGAGTCTACTAAAGTGTTTTTTTCGACTATGCCTGAGTGCTCAGGTCTAGCATCATTCCATTTCTGGGAAACAGAATTTTCATGCTCCTCTTTCAATCCGGAGTTACTGCGAACTTGGCTCTTGCCTTCTTGTTTGGAATTCTGAGGTGAAAACACTGTTTTTAGATTTATATCAAGCAAATTACACATTTATTCAAACAAAAAAACTTTCAGAAATAAGAAGAAAAAAATAAACTTGTAATTCTTATATACAGGAATTAAGCCGCAGAAAAATCATACGGTTTTGATTTTCATTCCATTATCCAAAGGATTTCTTGATCAAATAATTTTAAAGAAAAAATTAACTAGCGAACCACGAAATTTTATTCGGTATAGCGAGAGGATGTACTATCTTTAAGGAGCGATTTGGAAATCTTTGATTTGCATATCGGTTAGACCAATTGCAGCAAACTACTACATAGCACCCGCATGAATGTACTCGT
>CAZPKI010000044.1:0-13031 GCA_964587015.1 uncultured Limnohabitans sp. | reverse complement strand
AAAATCTGCGATCGTAGCCATCTGCATAGCCAATGGCCAAGGTGGCGATTCGACCCCCTTCGGGCAAACTCCCTTTTCTAGAATAGCCTACGGTGGTTCCCGGTGCTAGAGTTTTGACTTGGGAAATGGTTGTTTTCAAGTTGCTCACTGCCTTCAAAGAGCTGTCGTGCTTGCCGGTGACTTCTACCCCATACAGGCCGATACCTAGGCGCACCATGTCCAGCTGAAAGTCTGGATAACGAACAATCCCTGCAGAGTTGAGTGCATGACGAAGGGGCTGGTATCCCAACTTGGAGCCAATTGATTCGCTCATTTTCATAAAAAGCTGGAGCTGCTGTACCGAAAAGTCATGATGTGCTTCTTCATCTGCACCTACAAGGTGGGTGTAGAGGCTGGCAACCTTCAGTTCTGGGAAGGCAAGGAGAAGATCATTGAGTTCCTCCACCTGTGCCTGCTCAAAGCCCAAGCGATTCATCCCAGTGTCCAGATCCAAGTGGATGGAGAGGGGAAGTCCTTGATTTCTTGCAAAATTGCCCAACTTCCTAAAAAATTCAGGGCTGAATACAACGGGTTCCAACTGGTACTGGTACAGCAAGTCGAAGGATTCTTCTACGGGATTGAGCACCATGATCGGAAGCTGAATCCCTTGTTTCCGCAGGCTTACCCCTTCATCGCTGTAGGCTACGGCTAGGTAATCGGCACCCAGGGTCTGCAGGTGATTCGCGATTTCTGCGGCACCTCCTCCATAAGCAAAGGCCTTGACCATCACCATGACCCGCGTGCTTGGCGCGAGTTGTCGTTTGTAAAAATTAAAATTATGGGTCAGTGCATTCAAGTTGATCTCCAAGGTGGTGCCATGGATGCGCTGCTGTAGCCGGTTGACGATCTTTTCAAAGGCAAAGGAGCGGGCGCCCGTCAGCAAGATAAGGTCGTTTTGAAACTGATCGGGATCAAGTTTTTGAAGTAGCAGCTCGGTACTCTCAAAGGTGGAAGTGGGGATATCCACAAGCTTTTCCAGGCGCTGGATTTCTGTTCCCACCCCAATGATTCGATCGATCCCATAGGATTTGATCAATTCGGCCACTTCAGTATAGATTTTCTCTGGCAAGCCCTGCTGCAAGAGGTCTGAGAGGATTAAAATTTTGGACCGCTTGGGTCGTTGCTGACTCAAAAACTCCAAAGCCACTCGAAGTCCCGCTAGGTCGTTATTATAGGTATCGTCAATCAAAAGGGACTCGTTGAGGCCTGGCTTAAGCGTCAAGCGCATGTCCACGGGCTTGAGATGACTCAAGCCTTCTTGGATGGTCGGAGCCTCCTGTCCTAGGCTTAGTGCCGCTAGGATCACGTGGGTGACATTTTCCAAGGAAGCCTGGTCCGTAAAGGGTACTTGGAAGGTGTGGGTTTGCAGGTCCTGCTTCATCACTACAATCCTAGAACTACTCTCGAGGCTTTTCCAGGAAACGCTAAAGTCAGCTCCTGGATTTTTGGACCAGGAAATGCGATTTTCTTCCGGCACCTGTTGCTCGATGGTGTGGGCGAGCAGGTCCTGATCCTTGCAATACAGCAGTAATTTGGTACCTGTAAAGAGCTTGAGTTTCTCGGCAATCTTCTCATGGATCCCCGAAAACCCTTCTTCATGGGCCGAGCCAATGTTGGTAAATATGCCCAAATCTGGACGAATCATGCCTGCCAGCGTATCCATATCTCCTTTTTTGGAGACACCGGCCTCGAGGATGGCGACCTGATGGTAGGGCTGTATGCCAAAAATCGAAAGCGGAACCCCCACCTGTGAGTTGTAGCTCTTGGGGCTCTTTGCTACAGCAAATTGCTGGCTCAATACTTGTCCAAGCCATTCTTTGACGATGGTTTTGCCATTGCTGCCCGTGATGCCTACGATGGGCTTGGTAAATTCCCCCCTTTGGAAAGAGGCTAAGGATTGAAGCGCAGCGCGGGTATCGCTGACTGGGATGAAACAGGCTTTTTCTAACCAAGAAGCAGGGAGCTCGGCATTTTTAGCTACCAAAAAGCAGCCAACGCCCGCCTCGATCAGGGTATCTACGAAGGTAATCCCATCCGCCTTTGCTCCTTTTAGTGCTACAAACAAGGTTTGCTCGGCATGCAGGACCTGCCTGGAGTCAATGCAAATCTGTGTTATTACTTGACTAGGCGCTAGCCCAAGGCCCTTGCTGCCAAGGACTTGTTCTAAATGGGGGACTGTGAAGGGGGTCAACATTTAACTCAGTTTCTTTTTCTTGTAGAAAAATACCTGTCGAATCCATCTTGGGAGGAAAATGGCCCCCAAAATTAAGTAGGGATAATAGGACATTAGCCTCCAAATGATGCTTGTGACGAAGGTATATTTTTCCAAAAACTGATTAAAGAATACACCAAAGAAAAACTCAGCGGTACCGCTACTTCCGGGCGTAGGAGAAATCATCATGACTATCCACATGATTACCTGCCTTGCAAATACGATGATGTTGTCAAAAAGATCCAAAGGCACAAAGGCACCCATCAAGGCATTGAGCATCAAGTAGCGAGAGGACCAGACGAAGATAGTGGCGCCAATTATGGGAAGCCAATACCTGTAGTTTTTGCCTGAAAGCTGCCGAGAAGCCTCGATGATTTGATCACCATACTCCTGCGCATCGTGCTTCCAACGTCGAAGAAATTTGATAGAAAACAGCTTGATCAATAGCCATTTAAATATCCGCGGCCTGTAAAAAAGGGCCGCGGCCATTACAAAACTATAGGAGGCATAGAGCGCATAGCTGATCCAAAATATAGCTTGAAGACTATTTCCAAGTTGTGATTCTAAGACTGTACTTTCTGGAAAAATATTTCCTTTGGCAAAAAAGAGAATAATGGGTGCTCCAATGACAAAAAATAGGTTATCCAAAATTGCGGTCACCATTACATAAGCAATAGCCTTTCCCATTTTAATACCTTCTTTGTTGAGTATAAACATGGCTACAGCGGTGCCTCCTACTACCGAAGGGGTTACTGCAGAAGCAAATTCCCATAGGATGATCACATAGAAAGCTCGTGTCCAGGTGAGCTGCCGGTCGGTGATCTCACGGATTCGGTAGACATAGCCAAAGTCTCGAAAAAAGATAACGAGGATGGAAAGTAAAATAAACCAAGGAGAGGCATCTACCACCACCTTCAGATTTTCTGAGGTCAGGTTTGGGTCAAGGTAAAATAGTGCAAAAACAATCCCTAATCCAATAATCACCGGAACCCACACCTTGTTCGGATTGAGGGTTTGAAAAATCTTTTTGTTATCTAGCTTCATGCTTCCGTGGCGATTGGTTCGATTTTTTCTACCCAAAAATTATTGAAGCCTTCCCCTAGAATTAGGGTTAACTCAGAAAGCTGAAGCAATTCCAGAATGGCAAGAAAGGTATAGATTACAAATATTTTTTCAGGTTTGTACGAAATTAATTCTGAAAAGGGAACCTGCTTTTTGAAGCTAATTTTTTCAAGCACAAATGCTTTTTGTTGTTCAATGGTGTAGGGATACTGAATGATGGTATGGGTGGGTTCATCCGCACGAGCAGCCAGTCTTGACATGCATTTTTGGAAAACATGAAGCAGCTTGTACAAGTCTAGGTGCTGTAATTCCGCTTCCACATCTTCTACCTTACTCAGTTCTTGAAGTTCCTTCACTAGATTTCCCCGCTTTTCTTTGGACATGCGATCGAGTTCCAGTGCGGAAAGCTCCTCTACTACCGACTTGTATTTTTTGTACTCAAGCAAGTTGCGCACTAGCTCCTCCCGTGGATCTACCAATTCCCCCTGCTCGTTTAGTACAGGTCGAGGAAGCAGCATCCGAGATTTAATCTTCATCAGCGTAGCAGCAAAAAGTATAAAATCACTGGCCACTTCAATTTCTAAGTTTTCCATGTGATGGACATAGTCCAGAAAATCGTTGGTGATCTTGGAAATTGGGATGTCATAAATATCCAATTCGTCCCGCTCGATAAAAAAGAGCATGAGATCGAAGGGGCCTTCGAACAAGGGTAATTTGATTTCGAAACTCACAGGATATTTAATTATTTGGATTAATTTTGGCTACTCCTAGCCAAAGATATTCAATTCAGTGAAATCTTGAGGCTAGAAATTGGAAAGACTCATTTTGAATGCGATGTATTTTTCAAACAAACAGACCAGTTAAAAGTTAATCTTTCTTGACAATAACACCCTGCCGATGCAAATTCAACCCGGTCCTTTATTAGCTCAAATCAATAGCCCTGATGATTTGAAGAATTTTTCTAAAGATTCTTTAGTTCAAGTTTGTCAGGAGCTACGCCAATTTATCATCGATAATGTATCGGTATATGGTGGGCATTTTGGAGCAAGTTTGGGGGTGGTTGAGCTTACGGTAGCGCTACACTATGTGCTCAATACTCCTAAAGACCAGCTGGTTTGGGATGTAGGACATCAGGCTTACGGCCACAAGATTCTGACGGGCAGAAGGGATGCTTTCCATACCAATCGCGTGTATGGCGGCCTTTCTGGATTTCCAAAGCGAACAGAAAGCGAGTACGACACCTTTGGTGTGGGACACTCCAGCACTTCCATCTCCGCTGCCTTGGGCATGGCGATGGCATCCAAATATACAGGAGCTCCTTTGCAGCATGTAGCGGTCATCGGTGATGGATCCTTGACTGGTGGAATGGCTTTTGAAGCCTTAAACCATGCAGGGGTGAGCGGTACCAATTTGCTGATTATCCTGAACGACAATTGCATGTCCATCGACCCCAATGTAGGGGCCCTGAAGGATTACTTGACCGACATCACTACCTCACACACCTACAACAAGGTGAAAGATGAAGTCTGGAATGTGCTGGGCAAACTCAGCAAATTTGGCAGCAGCGCACAAGAAATTATATCCAAAGTAGAAGGAGCAATCAAATCTGCAGTACTCAAGCAGAGCAACCTCTTTGAATCCCTCAACCTCCGCTATTTTGGTCCTGTAGATGGACATGACGTGGACCATATGGTAGAGATTCTACGCGACCTCAAAGATATTCCAGGACCCAAAATCCTCCATTGCATCACTGTAAAAGGGAAGGGTTATGGCCCAGCAGAAAGTGGTAACAAAACCACTTGGCATGCCCCTGGAACTTTTGATAAGTTGACGGGTGAGATCTACAAAAAAACGCCGACTACACCGCAAGCGCCCAAATACCAGGATGTCTTTGGACATACAATCATCGAGCTCGCTGAAAAAGATGCGCGCATTATGGGAGTGACTCCAGCCATGCCTTCGGGTTCGTCCATGAATTTGATGATGGCAGCCATGCCTGATCGGGCATTTGATGTAGGCATCGCTGAGCAGCATGCCGTAACCTTCTCTGCCGGGATGGCTACCCAAGGGCTAGTGCCGTTCTGTAACATTTACTCTTCCTTTATGCAGCGTGCCTACGATCAAGTGGTGCACGATGTCTGCCTTCAAAAATTGCCCGTAGTATTCTGTTTGGATCGAGCTGGTTTTGCCGGAGCAGATGGTCCTACACACCATGGCGCATACGATATTGCATACTTCCGTTGTGTTCCCAACTTGGTAGTTTCGGCTCCCATGAATGAGGAGGAACTGCGAAATCTGATGTACACAGGATCGCTACATGGAGGACCTTTCTCTATTCGCTATCCTAGAGGAAATGGAGTGATGCCCAACTGGAAAACTCCTTTTCAGCGCATTCCAGTAGGTCAAGGAAGATGCATCAAATCAGGGGAAGGGGTGGCAATTTTGACCCTAGGACATATTGGCAACTATGCTGTGGAGGCTTGTGCATCCTTAGAGAAAGAAGGCCTAAATCCTGCACACTACGACATGCGATTTGTGAAGCCTCTGGATGAAAAACTCTTGCATGAAATTTTTGCCAACTTCAAGAAAGTAATCACTGTAGAAGATGGTTGCTTGATGGGAGGATTTGGCTCTGCAGTCCTAGAATGGATGGTAGATCAGGGCTACCAAGCTCAGGTAAAGCGTCTTGGAATTCCAGACGACATTGTCGAGCATGGAGAGCAACTGGAACTTCACCGCGACTGTGGCTTTGACCCGGAAGGGATTGCCAATGCAGTAAAGGCCTTCGCCGAGCAGGAACAAACTGCCTAAATTCAGCCCAATCATGTTGCATTTTTTTGAAAAAGGACAAGGCCCAGCGCTCCTGTTCCTTCATGGTTTTTGTGAATCCGGAGAGATGTGGCGGCACTTTGCAGACTCCTTGTCTACCCAGTACCATGTACTCTGTCCGGACTTACCTGGATTTGGGAATTCTCCACTGACCAGCTCCATTACAAGCCTTGAGGAGGTTGCCCAGCAACTGGAGGAATGGATGGAAACACTTCAAATCAAAGATGCTATTGTGCTTGGCCATTCTTTGGGAGGCTATGTGGCCTTGGCTTTACTCGAGCGCATGGGTACCCGCATCCAAGCCATTGGCCTGCTTCATTCCACCGCCTATGCAGATGATTTGGAAAAAAAGGAGATGCGCAACCGTACCCTTACCTTTTTGAAAAAACACGGGGCTGCCAAATTTGTCACCTCCTTTGTTCCTCAATTATTTCCTGAACATCGCCGAATCGAGCTAGCCGATGCCATGGCACAGGCCATTGAAGATGGGAAGCGCTCTAGCTTGGAAGGCCTACTTGCCTACACCATCGCCATGCGGGATCGGGTAGATCGGTTGGAAGTACTACAGCAGTTTACAGGACCAAAGTTGCTGCTGGCGGGGACGGTAGACGGATCTGTCAAAATTGAATCGAGCCGTGCTCAGCAAAGTGCCTTTACACATTACATCGAACTTGAAGGGGTAGGACACCTGGGAATGTTGGAGGAAAAAGAAAAGACTTTGGAAGTAGTCCAGAACTTCGTTCGCGAAGTGCTTAAGTAGTCCTAGTTTTTTCGAGCATATCCATCAAGGCCTCCAAGTAGCGCTGGTCTACGGCATCAAAATCTTCCAACCGATCACTATCTACATCCAAGACAAGAAAAACCTCGCCGTCCTGAAACGCTGGCACGACGATTTCTGACTTGGACGCAGAGCTGCAGGCAATGTGACCTGGAAAAGCTTCTACATCAGGTACCAACTGCGTTTTCTTTTCTTTCCAAGCTGTCCCACAGACGCCCCGCCCGTAGGCAATACGCGTGCAGGCAATCGGCCCTTGAAAGGGGCCGAGCACCAACTCCTGCCCTTGAACCACATAAAATCCCACCCAAAAAAATCCAAAAGCCTCCCGAAGGGCAGCAGCGATATTGGCCAGGTTGGCTACCAAATCTTGCTCACCAGAAATCAGGGCTTCCACTTGAGGGAGGAGCGCCTGGTAAATTTCTTCTTTGCTTCCAGCTTGAGGAAGGAATAAGGTTTCAGCCATGGTAATAGAGGTCTAGTTGATCTTCGCCTACCGCATAGGACTCGGCAGGAGTTTGAGTAAGTGTTGGAGCGGATATTCCACGTTCAAATTGAATGGGTGCCGTGAATACACGGGCCTCGTCCCAAAGTCCTGCTGCCAAAAATTGCTGCAAAACTTGGCTGCCGCCTTCAATCAGCAGGCTTTGAATGTTTCGGGCATGCAAGTCAGCCAGTAGGGCTTCAAGGAAATTTTCTTGCGATAGTTTGATCCATTCCAAGTTGGGAAGGGTTTCGTTTTTTAATGTATTGTAACAAAGTGTGGGAATCTGCTGGTCAAATAGGTTCAGGTCAGCAGGAAGTTCCAACCGAGAATCCAGCACCACCCGAATCGGGTCGCTTCCGCTCCAGTCACGCACGTTGAGGCGTGGGTTGTCGTGGAGGGCAGTATTTTTTCCAACTAGGATGGCCTGCTCTTCTGCCCTCCATTGGTGCACCAATTGCCTGCTTTGGGTACCGCTGATCCATTTGGAGTCAAAATTCTCGCGTGCCAAAAAGCCATCCTGGGTTTGAGCCCACTTGAGGATGAGGTAGGGTCGGTGTTTTTCCTGCTGACAAAAAAAACGCCTGTTTTGCCATCTTGCTTCTTGCGCTAGCAGACCTACAATAACCTCGATCCCAGCATCTTTCAAGAGTTGTACGCCCTTTCCAGCCACGAGGGGATTGGGGTCCAAGGTGGCCACCTGAACCGACTTTATTCCTTTTTCAATCAATAAATTGGCACAGGGGGGAGTTTTTCCCCAGTGGGAACAAGGTTCCAGGCTGACATAGGCCGTCGCACCTGCGAGTAACTTGGGGTCAGTGACAGAGGCGATTGCATTGACTTCTGCATGTGGCCCTCCATACTGTTGATGGTATCCTTCCCCAATGATTTTCCCGTCATGTACGAGCACACAGCCGACCAAGGGATTGGGACGTACGGTTCCTTTTCCTCGTTCGGCAAGTTCCAATGCGCGTTGCATGAAAATTCTGGGATTCATGGTTCCAAATTTAGATCAATTCTTGTCATTCCTCGCAATTACCGCTTCACCTTGCCCAATTAGGAAAGTAAAACCAAAATATTCTGATTATCCGCTTTTTCACCACTAACCAAAGAAAATTAGGTTTGAAGTTCAATTCAATGAGCTGTGGATTGAGGTCTATCGTGCGTTGGCATTTTTCTCACGCAGATCTAACCTGAAAAAACCCGCTGATTTTTTTCAGATTGAATAGGTTGGTGATCTAACAAGTAGATGTTTGAAGTTCAATTCAATAAGCCGTGGACCGTTGACTGTGGTCTGTTAGCGATTATCCGCACTGGTCAGCTCTCAATTTGAGCCACTGGCATCATTGCGGATAATCAAATAAATTATTTACGCCTTGCCGGAGGATTCTTTGTGACAAGGGCATGAAATTTCTAACGCTAGCTGTACTTTTGTGTATGATGAATTGGGAGAACTTACTCGCCTTTGGGCGTTTTGGAGAACAAGGGAAAACGACTGGATCCGACTCGGCACGATCTGAGTTTGAAGTGGATTACGACCGAATTATTTTTTCATCTCCCTTTCGGAATCTTCAGGATAAAACCCAGGTTTTTCCCCTTCCAGAGCAAGCTTTTGTGCATACTCGATTGACACACAGTCTGGAAGTGTCCTCTGTGGGCCGATCTCTGGGCAAGGCAGCGGGAGAAATTTTACTCGAGAAGTACCCCAAACTAGCTTCCAAAGGAATCACAGCCGCAGGGATTGGATCCATTGTGGCAGCGGCTTCGCTGACGCATGATATTGGGAATCCTCCCTTTGGGCATGCGGGCGAGGAGGCGATCTCTGATTTCTTCAGGCTCCACCCCTCCGGAAAGGCTTGGATGCAGCATGTACGCAGGGATCAGTGGGCAGACCTGACCAATTTTGAAGGCAACGCTCAGGGGTTCCGCATGCTGGTATCGAAGCAGTACGGCTTAAAGTTGACCTATGCCACCTTGGCTGCATTCACGAAATATCCCCGTCCTAGCCTCATTGCGCAGCGGGATATCGCCCGAAAGAGTCAAAAAAAATATGGCTTTTTTATCAACCAGCTTCAAGATTTTGAGCAGATGGCTCAGGAACTGGGACTTGAGAAAGTGGGAGCGGATTGCTGGGCTCGTCATCCCCTTGCCTTCCTAGTGGAGGCGGCAGATGACATCTGTTACAGCATCATTGACCTAGAGGACGGATGTACGCTTGGTCTAATTTCTTTTGACGATACGGTCGCCCTCCTAAAGCCTATTTTGGGATCTAAATTTGATCCAGAAAAACTAAAAGATCGGACCCAAACTCAAAATCTTGGAGCGCTCCGAGCCATAGTCATCGGTCAGCTGATTCGAGAATGTGTGGAGGCCTTTGCCGCCTACGAAGAAAGCATGCGCAAAGGAAACTTTGATAAAGCATTGACGGACATGATTCCCTCTGCCAAGGCCTTGGCAGAAATTTCACAGCGCTCGGTTCGTCAAATCTACCGTTCCCAGGTGGTGTTAGAAAAGGAGGCAATCGGCTTTCAGGTGTTGGATGGCTTGTTATCGGCATTTAGCCAAGCGCTGTATCACCATTGCTATGCGGCCGAACTTTCCTCAGGTCAGGACAAAAGTTTGCTTCGTCTCCTTCCAGAGGATTTTCCGCTGAAAGGCTTTGGGACCGAATCAAATCCCTACCCCTTGCTCCGTGCGCTGGTGGATTTTATTTCTGGCATGACGGACAAGTATGCGCTCAACCTCTACCGAAGAGTTAAGGGGATTTCACTTCCAGGAACCTGAACGGATTTGGCGGAGAACTAACTTACTGCCCCTCTTCCCAGGAATCGCCCCAATCCACCACCTGATCCTCCAAGTAGTGGGGATACAATTTCCGGTGTTGTTTTTTCACTTCCTGAACGAGTGTTTCACGAAATCCTTCCACATTTTCTCCCAGTGAGGCAGACATAAATACGGGAGTAATTCCATTTTTCTTTTCGAAGGCTTCTGAGAGTGCCTTGAAATCAAGGTAACGGCTTTCTTGAAGTTCGTGCTCACTGATATGCAATAGCTCCTCTTCGGAAGGCATCTGCTGCACTAGATCTACCTTATTGAATACGAGTAAGACTGGCTTATCTCCCGCTTTAATTTCTTGGAGGGTTTGTGTGACTACCTCGATATGGTCCTCAAAAGCATGGTGAGATAGATCTACCACATGCACCAAGAGGTCTGCTTCTCGGATTTCATCGAGGGTAGATTTGAAAGATTCGATGAGGTGGGTGGGTAGTTTGCGGATAAAACCTACCGTATCTGAGAGCAGGAAGGGGATATTTTCTAGGACCACCTTCCGTACGGTAGCATCTACGGTAGCAAAAAGTTTGTTTTCGGCTAGGATATCCGTTTTGGTGATTAGGTTCATCAAGGTGGACTTGCCCACATTCGTGTAGCCGACCAAGGCTACGCGTACAATTCCCTTTCTGCTTTTGCGTTGGGTAAGGCCTTGCTTTTCTATTTCTACCAACTTATCCTTGAGCAAGGATATTTTAGTGCGAATGTCCCGTTTGTCGGTTTCAATTTCCTTTTCCCCGGATCCTCCTCGTGTACCAGTCCCTCCTCGTTGCCGCTCCAAGTGGGTCCACATGCGGGTCAGTCGGGGTAATAGGTATTGGAATCGGGCCAGCTCCACCTGCGTTTTGGCTTGTGCAGACTGTGCCCGCTGCAAGAAAATGTCAAGAATAAGTAAGGAACGGTCGTAGATTTTAACTTTTATTTCGTCCTCCAAATTCCGCATTTGGGAAGGGCTCAAGTCATCGTCAAAGATGACCATGTCCACTCCAAAGTGTTCTACGTAGGTTTGAATCTCCTCTAGCTTCCCTTTACCCACAAAGGTGCGGATGTCGGGCTTTTCCATTTTTTGTTTGAACCGATATACGGACTTGGCTCCAAGGGTCTCGGTCAAGAAGGCCAATTCATCCAAATGCTCCTCTACCTCTTGGTCGGGTTGGTGTTGCCGCACCAAAGATACCAGCACGGCAGTTTCCTGACGGGGAGCAGTCTCGTGTAGTTTTTGGAGTTTGCGTGAAAATTTACTCATGGACTAGAAATCAGCTAAAAGATGGGAGGGGTTTTGCCCAAAGGAACAGGCTTCAAAAGCTTGCTTGAGCGATTACCTCCCCAAATTTGAGCATAATTCCTTAGATTAGATTAGGATACTCTCTTGTGGAGTGGTTATTTTGCTGTTGAAAGCAAAAATTAACCGCCCCAATGGCAGAAATAAAGCAAACTTCCCTACCTGGTGTACTCGAGATTTTTCCACGTGTTTTCCCAGATAGTAGGGGTTATTTTTTTGAATCCTTCCGCCAAGATTGGTTGGACAAAATGGGCGTTCAGGAATCCTGGGTTCAGGACAACCAGTCTTTTTCTCAAAAGGGAACCGTGAGAGGCCTCCATTTTCAGCGCGGTGCACATGCGCAGGCCAAGTTGGTGCGAGTTATCGCTGGAAAAGTGCTGGACGTAGCGGTAGATTTGAGAAAGGGATCGCCCACTTTTGGACAGGTGTATTCGACAATTTTGGATACTGAGAAAAACAACCTCCTCTATATTCCTGCAGGTTTTGGGCATGGATTTTCGGTCTTGGAGGACGCTGTATTTGTGTACAAGTGCTCCAATTATTACCACAAGGATTCCGAAGGAGGCGTACTTTGGTCTGATCCGGCCTTGGGCATTGACTGGCAGGTGGCCGAACCAATCGTATCCGAGAAGGATCAGATCCTTCCCACACTGGAGGAGTTCGTAGCCGCCTTTCAAGGAGGATTATAAATTCGTAAGACTTAATTAGGTCTAGAGAAACTGACAATGAACATTCTGATCACGGGAGTAACTGGACTATTTGGAAGTGAGTTGGCACGAGAATTCAACTCCCTGGGAAGCATTCATGGCTTGAAGCGTGCGAGCTCTGATCTCGGAGCGGTGGACCTGGAAGGGCTAGATATCCACTGGCATGAAGGGGACGTGTTGGATTTTAATTCGGTATTGGAAGCCGTGGAGGGGATGGATCTTGTGATCCATGCGGCAGGAAAAGTTTCCTTTTCACCCAAAGACGAGCGGGCACTTTTTCAAGTAAATCATCAAGGAACGATCAATGTGGTGAATGCGCTGCTAGCAGCAGGTGTTCCCAAAATGGTATACATCAGTTCCGTCGCAGCCTTGGGGCAGGTTCCTGACCAAGAAGACTACGACGAAAAATCTTTATGGGTAGATGTTCCGGGCAACACTCCCTACGCCTTGTCTAAATATAGCGCAGAGCTTGAGGTTTGGCGCGGAGAGCAAGAGGGCTTGGAGGTTTTGGTCGTCAACCCGGCTGTGATTTTAGGCAAGGTTGCTTATGAGCGAAGTAGTGGAGGCTTGTATCAGGTGGTATTGAAAGGTGCTGCTTTTTTCCCTGCCGGCAATCTCAATTACATTGATGTACGGGATGCTGCGGAGATTACGCGTGCCTTGGTTGAAAAAAATGCTTGGGGAGAACGATTTGTGTTGTCCAGGGAGAGCATGTCCTACGAAAAGTTTTTTCAGCAGGCCGCCCAGGTTCTGGGAGGAACTGCACCGAAGAATAGGCTACCCAATTGGATTATTTCTTGGGGTTTCCCAAT
>CAZPKI010000043.1:0-13220 GCA_964587015.1 uncultured Limnohabitans sp. | reverse complement strand
CCACCGGCAAGAATAAGTAGGGTATCAGGAACTGCTTTTTTGATATTGGGCAACAGGGAAAAAGCAGATGCGGTACTCCGGTTGTGTCCACCTGCCTCGCTTCCTTGTACAATCAGGGCATCAGCTCCAGCTGCTTTAGCTTGAATGGCTTCTTGGATGCTTCCTACCTGTATCCAAACTTTTATTTTATTGGCTTTGAGTCGTTCTAGGTACTGTGCAGGCACTTCATCCCAAAAGAACACGACCAAAGGCACTGACTCTGAAATACAAACCTCAATATGTTCCAATTGAATAAATCGGGGCAAGAAATTGATGGCGAAAGGTTTGCTTCCAAGCTCCGATTTAATCCGTTTGATTTCACTTCGCAGGTAATCAACAGGGAAGCCGGATCCACTCATTTGACCTAATCCACCACTTTTGGAGACAGCAATGGCTAATTCTGCATTCGCAACAAACGCCATGCCTGCTGAAACAATGGGTACAGAAAACCCATATGCTTTGCAAAGGTTAGTCTGCAGCGAATCGGCTGGTTTATCTTTAGCTTGAATGACTAGGGGGGCGCCTAAAATTGCCGCCCCCAAAGCTGTTTGCTTTAAAAATTTTCTGCGCGAATTAGCGGAGTTGCTCATAATTTTTGGGTTTGAAAAATCAGATACTTGCTTGCAGTGCAAACCACATTTCTTTGTCCTTTTCAGCAGTCCAGATGTTAGGATGCTTGATTCCCTTGGCTTCCTCATAGGCTCTTGTCACATTGAAGGGCATGCAGTGTTCAAAAATGACATAGTCACCAAAGATGGGTTTCATCAGCCCGTGGATCTCCTTGTATGCTTCCGTTAAATCCAAACCTTTGGCTACAGCAGCCTTGGCAGTATCCAGAAGCATCGTCACGTAATGCGTGGTACTTGCAATCGATTCGTTCACTTCTTTCTCGTTAAACAAGGCATTTCCACGACCTGGTACGGCACATACAGCACCCAGTGCTTTTATTTTCTCCAGGGTTTGTGGCCATTCTTCCAATTGGGCGTCTCCGCAGTAGGGTGTGGCTCCATATTCCAATAAGTCACCACTAAACAGTGCTTTGCAATCCGGTACCCAAGCCACAATATCTCCTCGTGTATGGCCAGCACCTAAGTGTTTCAATTCCACAATCCGATTGCCAAGATTGATCGTCATGGTCGTTTCGAAAGTAAGGGTAGGGTAGGTTAAATGAGGTATCGATTCAACTGATCTAAATAACCTTGGAAATCGGTCTGTTTCGCTTTTGAAATCCTGAGCACCACGTTCATTGATCATTTCCAGCGTCTTCGCTGAGCAAATTATTTCAGCCCCTTCAAAGGCAGATGCCCCCAAAACCCGTACTGCATGGTAATGGCTTAACACCAGGTACTTTATCGGCTTATCGGTAACTGTCCTGATCTTTTCAATTAAAGCCTTTGCCATAACGGGGGTAGCCTGAGCCTCCATCACGAGCACATGGTCATCTCCAATGATGACTGCGCTGTTTGGATCGCCTTGGGTTGTATAGGCGTAGATATTCGGTGCTATTTCGGTAAATGTGATTTGTTTTTCTTCCAAATCAGAAACGCTGGCGAACTGTTTTTGCATGATTTTAGTGTTTACAAGTTTAGTTGTGTAAGTCTTTGCTCTCTTTTAAAAATGGATTGATTAGGAAGGCCAAGGCAACTAGGCCAATTGGATACATCAACCCAATAAATGGGGATAGGGCAGCCCCTACGATGACATTTGCTTTAATGAACTCCGTAATCAATGGCGTGGCCCCACCGATGAGTCCATTGCCAATGTTGTGGGTAAATCCCATGCTCGTGTAACGAACCTTACTTTCAAAATATTCCATTACAAATATCCCCATTGGGCCATACACCAGAGCGCTGGCTATCATATTGATAAATGCCAAGGAAATGAAAAGTAGTGTGGTGCTGATTGGTAGTCCGTGGGGAACAGTTAATCCTTCTGGGTTACCGAATGCATTGAAAATGTAAAAGGATGCAGGAATTGAAATTAGGCCCAAACAGATACCTATGAAGATGACTTTCTTACGGCCAATTTTATCACTCCATGCGCCTGCCCATTGAAAGAAAGGTGTTCCCAAGAGCATTGCTGCGGCAAGAATAGTGAAACTGGTAAATTCATCCACCTTCATGGCTCGTTGCAAGAAATACAGCGTGACAAATTGAGAGGTTTGCATGATCGTACTCTGCGCTGCATTTCCTCCAAAAATGAGCATGAGCATCACCTTAACTTTTTTCCAGGAATTAAGCGATTCCTTGATAGGTGACTTGGATAGGTTACCAGAGGCCTTCATCTCCAAATACACTGGGGTTTCATCCATTTTGCGTCGTGCGAGGAAGGAGAAAAACACCAAGATTGCACTACTTAAAAAAGGTAATCTCCACCCCCAACTCGCAAAATCTTCGGGGCTCATAAACGATTGAACACCAATCACTACCACTAGGCAAAGCAAAAGTCCAAGTGGAACCGTGGCTTGAATGAATCCAGTATAATACCCTCTTTTGTCCGCTGGCGCATTCTCTGCTACATAAACAATCGCGCCTGAATATTCTCCGCTTAAAGCAAAACCTTGTGCCAATCGTAAGGCTAGTAGTAGGATAGGTGCAGCCCAACCGATTTGATTGAAAGTAGGGATTAGTCCGATCAAAAATGTAGCTCCCCCCATCAGCAAAAGAGAAAGTAGAAAAGATTTTTTACGCCCCTTTCGATCTCCCATGCTTCCAAAAAATAAGGAGCCGATTGGACGAACAAAAAATGAGGACCCAACAATGGCTAAAGTCTCTAAAAAAGCAGTGTCACTGTTCGATGGGAAAAGCTGGCTACTTAATAATTTAGCTAAGATTACTGCTAAGAATAAATCATACCACTCCAATAAGGTGCCTGTTGCTGAGGCTATAATAGCCGTTTTCATCTGTTTCTCTGTGGACATAACTTATATAGTGCAATTGTTAATGATTGATTTTAGTACCGATTGAACTTCCTTTTTACTGGTATCAGCAATAGTTCGAAGTGCGAAATCACGAAATTTGGGCACTTCTTTTTTTAAGTTAGTGATGGTGTCAGTACCTTTTGCCGTAATGTCAATTTGAATCATTTTCCCGTGGCTTGGGTGCGGATTACGGGTCACATACTCATTGATTACCAATAGGTCAATAATTCTTGATATCGAAGCCTTGTCTTTGAATATCCGTTCTGCGATTTCAGTCTGAGTGATTCCTTTGAAATCAATAATCATGTTCAAAACGAGCCATTGATCTACAGTTATACCATACCCGGCATTTTTCAACTGCGTCTGAAAATACTGCCGATATACTTTGATGGCCTTTTCAAGCGTGTAAAAAAAGGACTGGTTTAATTGTTCCATCTGTGAATCTATAAATTTATGTTGATATATCAACATAAAAAGAGGGGAAGGATTTTGTTTTTTTAGGTAAAGACTTTTTTATCAGTTTGATGATAATTCTAGTATTGTCTCGCTTGGTAATTCCTTTTTTTATATTTTCAAGCAGTTAATTCACATGAACCCATGCTAAAAATAAATCCTGTACTCCAATTTTTAGGGACCCTTTCGATCCTTTTTCTCACGGTATTCTCAGCTTGCAAAGAGAAAGAACCTGTTGACTTACGAATCACCACGCTCACCAAGGAAGAAATAGCAATTCAAGCCGAGGCAGCACGGAATTCCGTCACCCCAGTTCTCGCTGAGGGATTGAAAATGGAGGTTTGGGGAGTTGACTCCTTGGTTAAGGACCCTATTGCCATCCACGTGGCAGACGATGGATCCATCTACTATTCGCGTTCGCCAAGACGGAATAATGCTGAATTTGATATTCGAGGCCATCAGGATTGGGAAATTCGATCCATTGCTTTGCAAACTATTGAGGACAAGCGAAATTTTCTTCGCACGGAGCTTTCACCAGAGCGCTCTGCTCAAAACAAATGGCTAGCCGACTTGAATGGAGATGGCTCCCACGATTGGAAAGACATGTTGGAAGAACGAAATGAGGTGTTCCAACTCAAGGATACGGATGGAGACGGGATGGCTGATTGGGGTCAGAAGCAGGTCTATGATTTTCATGAGGAGGTAACCGACGTGGCTGGCGGAGTGATGAAAACAGAAGATGCACTCTATGTGGCTGCAGGACCAGACATGTGGCGCCTTATGGACACCAATGGAGATGGCCTTATGGATGAGAAAAAGTCACTCTCTCATGGCTATGGAATCCACATTGGTTTTGGTGCGCATGGAATGTCTGGTGTAGAAATGGGCCCTGATGGCAGAATATATTGGGGCATTGGCGATATCGGTTTTAATGGAAAAGGAGACGATGGGACTGAATACAATCACTCAAATAATGGGGTGATTGCTCGATCCAACCCAGATGGATCTGATTTCGAAATTTTTGCTGGGGGACTACGAAATACCCACGAGTTTGTCTTTGATCAGCACACCAACTTGATTTCCGTCGACAATGACGGGGATCATGCAGGCGAAAAAGAACGCTTGGTGTACATCACCCGAGGTTCGGATACAGGATGGCGCATCAACTGGCAGTTTGGCAAGTACCGCGACCCCAACAACAATACCTACAAAGTATGGATGGACGAAAAGATGTTTCTTCCTCGATGGGAGGGACAGGCTTCGTTTATTACTCCACCTCTGATGAACTATGTAAGTGGGCCTACAGGGATGGCCTTTAATCCAGGTGCTGGTCTAGGGGAGCGTTGGAAAGATCACTTCTTTGTGGTGGAATTTGTGGGCAATGCTGCAAGCTCTGGCTTACACGCCTTCCAACTACAGCCTAAAGGAGCATCTTTTGAGTTGACAAAAACAGAAAAAATCGTAGGAAATTTTTTACCTACAGGTATTGACTTTGCCCCAGATGGTTCCTTGTTTATGGCGGATTGGGTTACTGGATGGAACGATAAAGGCTACGGCCGCATCTGGAAAATGACCGATGAAACTGCCAAAGGCTGGGGGTTGCAAAAGCAAACTGAAGCTGAAATAAAGGCAGATTACAAGAAATTATCCGAAGCTGACCTGAAGTCAAAATTATACTTTGACGACTTGCGTATTCGTCGCAAAGCTCAATTTGAGTTGGTGAAGCGAGGGAAAAAAGGAGCGGATCAGTTTAACCTGGTTATTAAAGACAAGAGCAACCAACTGGCTCGTATCCATGGAATCTTAGGTTTGAGTCAGCTGGCTAGGCTCTCCGATAGAAGCTATGCCAAGCCCTTGGTAGCGCTGCTCCAAGACACTGATCCTGAAATTCGTGCCCAGGCAGCCAAATGGTTGGGAGATATTCGCTACAAGGAAGCGAGCAAAGAACTGATTGCGAACCTAAGCCATGAAAATGCACGCGTGCGGTTTTTCAGTGCAGAAGCACTGGGTAGAGCCAAGGAAGCAACTGCAATCCAACCTTTGATTCAACTTTTGGCTGCGAATAACGACGAAGATGCCTTTTTACGTCATGGAGTTACCTATGCTTTGTCGCAAATCGGGCAAGTAGCACCTTTGGCGGCTCTTTCCACTCATCCTTCTAAGGCAGTGCGAATGGGGGCAGTGATTGCCTTAAGACGCTTGCAATCGCCTGAGTTGGCTAAGTTTTTAGGCGACAAGGAGGAAGATATTGTTACCGAAACGGCTCGTGCCATTCATGATGATTTGTCGGTACCTGCTGCCATGCCAAAATTGGCTGCACTATTGGCAACCACTTCTTTCACCAATGAACCCTTGATTCGACGTGTGATCAGTGCGAATCAACGCCTGGGCAAGGAGGAAAATCTAAACTATGTGCTTGCTTATGTTGCGAAGCCAGGGATTTCAGACGCACTCAAAATTGAATCCCTAGCTACACTTGGAACCTGGGCTAGTCCTTCGGTTTTGGATCGTGTGGATGGTAGGTACCGAGGAGAAGTGACCCGTGACCCCGCCCAAATCAAACCAAAAGTAGCGGCAACGCTAGAGATGCAGGCAAAGAGTTCATCGGTTGAACTGAGACGTGAATCCATCAAGGCCATGGGCAAATTGGGGATTTCAGAGATGGCAGAGTTCTTGTTTGGCAAGTTAAAAACCGATCCTTCTCAGGAGGTAAAAGTGGAAGCACTTAACTCTTTGGTGGTGATGAATGCATCCAATCTAAGTGATGCGATCACTTATGCCATGCGTGATGTATCCGAAGGGGTGCGTGTCGCGGGCTTAGGCTTGATTGCCCAGACTTCGCTCCCCAATGACCAAAAAGTGCCTCTTTTGATGGAGATTTTAAAGAAAAGAACTCTTGCAGAGCAGCAGACCGCTTTACTCACCTTGGGTAGTTTACCGGGTAGTACGAATTTTAAGGAGTGGACTGCCATTTTGGAAGACTTTAAGTCGGGCAAACTCCCTGAAGGTACCTGGATTGAGCTGGAAGAAGCAGTACTGGCAACCGGTTCGGCTCCTTTGAAAGCGAGTTACGAAACTCTCTTGGAGGAAAAGGCAGGAGGGGAACCTTGGAAGAAATTTATGGGGGCACTTGCTCCAGGAAATGCGCTAAAAGGGAGAAATATCTTTTTCCAAAATCAGACGGCTCAGTGTATTCGCTGTCATGCCTATGACGATATGGGTGGCAATGCAGGCCCTGCTTTAGACAACATAGGTGCGATTCTGTCCAAAGAGGAGTTGTTGGTAGCACTTGTGGACCCAAGCAAGCGGCTTTCTCCAGGTTACGGAAGTATTACAGTCAATTTGGTTGGCGGAAGTAAAATCACTGGGATCCTCATGGAGGAAAAGAAGGAGAGCTATTGGATTCAAGTAGGAACTGAGAAGAAGGAAATAGCCAAAAAAGAGGTGGCTTCTTCAACCATGGCAGCTTCGAGTATGCCTCCGATGGGAGGACTATTGAGTAAGCGTGAGATTCGGGATTTGGTCTCCTATCTCAGCACGTTGAAGCGTACCGAATGAAAAAACTAGGGATTTATCTCGCGCTTTTTTTAGGGCTTTTGATCGTCTCTTCCCCTTTCCTGTTGATTTATTGGGGTAGGGGAATGCTGCACGATGCGGATGTTCCACAGCGGGAGGAATTAATACCTTCGGCAGCTAAGCAAAAGGTATTGGCCATTTTTCCTCATCCTGATGATGAGGTTACGGTGGCAGGTACAGTGATGGGGCTAAAGGCTGCTGGGCATGAGGTAATCCTGGTCTGCTTGACTCGTGGAGAGAAGGGCAACGCCGCTCAAATTCCTTCCGAGGAGGAGTTGGCACGACTGCGTACTGCAGAGATGCAACGAAGTGCGCAACTATTGGGAGTAAATCAATTGATCCAGCTAGATTATGCCGATGGGGGTATTGATGACCTAGGAATGGATAGCTTGAAGTCGCTGGTACATGCCTTAATTCAGGCCCAGAAGCCCGATGTCTTACTTTCCTACGATTCCAAGGTGGGTCTTTATGGGCATTCTGATCACATGCTAACGGGAAAAGCGGTAGAGGAGGTGTTCCTTGGGTTTCGCGGTACAACTGATTTTGCGCCCAAGCAGTTGTTTCAGGTTACCTTAAGTAAAAAACAGATTGAGGTAGCGCTAAAGTTATCCGCAGGATTTCAGAAAAATTACCCAAAGGAACCGGAGAAAGGTCTTCCCGAACCTGATTTTTCAATAGGAACGCAAGCTTATTTCTCCCGAACCTTACAAGTGATGCAGGCTCACCAAACTCAGAAAAAAGTGCTCCAAGATCTTATGCCGTATCACGATCAGGTACCCCAGTGGATTTACTCCCGAATTTTTGATCGGGAATATTTTAGGGAAGTGCGGTAAAAAAAATCTTACAAGAAGCCTAATTTTTCTCGAACACGGTTCAGAAGTGGAAGTGCAACCAACCGCGCTTTCGCTTCGCCTGCAAGCAGTCGTTTTTCGATTTCCTCAGGATGGTTCATAAAGAAATCAAACAGCTCTCTCTCCTTGGCATAGCGTGTAATTAGCAAGTCTAGAAGTTCTTTTTTGGCATGCCCATAACCAAAATTTCCAGCGATATACTGTGCTCTTAAAGATTGAGTTTGTAGAGGTGTAGCCATCAAACTATACAATTTGAATACGGTACAGGTATCTGGATCTTTGGGTTCTTCCAGAGGCGTGCTGTCCGTAATGATTGCATTTACGTTTTTTTTCAGTTCCTTTTCGGACAAGAAAATATCCAGGATATTCTGGTAGGATTTACTCATTTTCTGCCCATCTGTACCTGGAATTAGCATCACATCTGCTGCGATACGAGCTTCTGGAAGGGTTAGGATATCCTCCTCCATCACATGGTTGAAGGTACTTGCTAGGTCTCTAGCCATTTCTAGGTGCTGCAGTTGATCTTTACCCACAGGAACAAGGTTTGCAGAATACAGCAAAATGTCTGCAGCCATCAGTACTGGATAGGTAAATAAGCCTGCATTCACATCGGCAAGACGAGAGGCTTTATCCTTGAAGCTATGCGCATTGGCAAGCATGGGGAAGGGTGCAAAGCAGTTGAGGTACCAATTGAGTTCCGCTACCTCGGGAATCCTGGATTGTCTGTAAAAAACGGTTTTTTCGATATCTAAACCAAAGGCTAACCAGGCAGCAGCTACTGCCAAGGTATTTTGCTTCCGTATGGCACCATCCTTTTGGCTGGTAAGCGAATGGAAATCCGCAATAAAGATGAAAGATTCTTCTTTGCTATTCTGTTCTATCAATTGAATAGCAGGAACTATTGCTCCTAAAATATTTCCTAAGTGGGGTCTTCCCGAGCTCTGAATCCCTGTTAATACTCTTGCCATTGGGTCAATTTTGATGCAAATTAACTAAATCAGGCTACATAACTGCCATATTTTTTTGTTACTTGCAGGCATGATTCGGTCGTTTTTAGTACTTTTTTCGGTGTGGTTTTTAAGTTTTCATAGCTATGGGCAGCAGCAAGGTCTGTCCAAGTTAATATGGAAAGTGAACCGTATTGATTTGGGGACTATTTTACAGGAGCAGGGACTTCAATCTGTCACATTTGAGTATACCCTAAGTCAAGGAGCTGCTTTTGCTATTGAAGAAATCTTGGCTGATTGTGGATGTACCACCATGAAATTTTCCAAGGACTCCATCGCGATTGGTCAGTCTGGAAAGGTTTTAGTTGATTTTGATCCTAGTTCTGCCTTTGGTTTTTTCTCTAAGTTGGTGCTGGTCAAGGGCAACAAAGGTCAGGTGCAGGACTCCCTATACATTGAAGGAATCGCAGTTCCCTATCCTTCAGATCTAGAACGCAACTATCCTGTGAAGTTGGGTCCCCTCGGCTTTCGAATGAAAAAGGTGAATATGGGGGATGTATTTGACAACGAACCCAAGGTCAAGTTTTTGGAATTCTTTAATTATGGATCAGAGCCTTTGGTGAAGAAGAATTTACAGGTAAAGTCACCTGATTTTATCCAGGTGGAACAAGTACAAGAATTGGTGAGGCCAAAGGAAAGAGGTTTGTTGAAGATTAATTATTCGGCCAGTATGCGTCCTGAGCTAGGGGCAGTATCCGATCAAATCCAACTGAATTGGGGAAAGCTTGAAGCGATTGAATTGGATATTTTGGCTGATTTATTTGATTATTTTGCGCCGATACTCAAAAGTGATTTGGAGAAAGTCCCACAATTATTTCTTGAAAAGAAGGTGGTTGATTTGGGAGGAATTTCAGCCAATGCCGTTCAGCGACAGGTGATTGTACTCACCAATTTGGGGAAAGAGGAATTGGAAATTCGTAAAGTGCAAGAGAATTGTACTTGTGTAGTTGTTGAGTATCCAAAAACAAACCTGATGCCAGGTGAAAAAATGGAATTGAACTTGGTTTTTGACCCCATTGGACGGAAGGGCATAGACCAGCGAAATATTTATATTTTCTCAAATGACCCGGTAAACCCAGTTCAATTGTTTGTTTTGAAGAGCCGGATTGACTAGTTGATTTATCGAATACTTCTCATTCAACTGATACTTTCTTCTAAATAAATTAATCTATTGATTACTAATCTACTAACAATAAAATGTGTGCATATCCATTTTCGAAATTCGTACTAGCTTTCGGTTTAGTTTTAAGTCTACAGGCAGGCATCTCCTCAAGTAGCTGGGCGCAGAATGTTCCTTATTCAGGTGAGCGAATCGTAGTGGTTGCTGATGGAAATGAACACGACAAGGGGGATTGGGCAGCAACGCCACTGACTTTAGCGGTGTTGGCAGCAAAAGAAATCCAAGATCAGGTCATGGTGTATGCGTTCAGCAGCCACACCTGGGGTTCAAACAAAACCCATGCAGGAGCCGATGCTCAGATGCGAGAAAGTGCTTTTTTGGGGGCTCGGAATTTTGGCTTCAAAAAGACAAAATTTATTGAAGCAGTCAATGCGCCAAACTATGCAATCATCGAAATTACGACCCAAATCAATAAAAGTTCAGCCAAAAATCCGTTGGTAATTCTTGCTGCTGGCCCTATGGATATTATTGGAACAGCTTTAAGTGAGGCAGATTCTACGAAACTCGAATTTGTACGCATCATTTCCCATTCAAGCTGGGATCAACTGCATTCAGATAGCCCTGAGGAAGGGGAAACACATAAAGGTTGGACTTGGGAGGAGCTTCGAGAAAGTTACCAAGGAAAAGGATTGAAATTGATCGCGTTACCTGAACTAGGTGAAGGAAGTTTTAAGGGACCTCTAAGTGCGTATTCTTGGCTAAATGATTCTTCGAAAAAAGAGCCGAAACCTTTTGAAAAGGGATCTTGGCAATGGCTTTACAGTCGTATTGAATCTACTTCAAGTGGAGATGAAGTCAATCCTGGAGATGTGGGATTGCTGCTCTATTTACTCACAGGAAAGTCGAATTCGGGTATTCAGGACCTACGCGGGATTCTTGAAAACCCAAGTAAGTGGGACTAAAAAAGAGTGCCCCGAATTTGGGTGGATTTAAACTCTTTTTCTCGCGCAGAGGCGCAGAGCCTGCCAACTGCAGGCAGGACACAAAGGAATAGAAAGGTCCTTCACTAATCTCTTGCTTACCTATCCGCCGCGGCGGATTTTTCTCGCGCAAAGGCGCAGAGACGCAAAGGAATAGAAAGGTCCTCTTGGCTATTGCATCTTGCCTGCCTATCGGCAGACAGGCTTCTAAAGCGTCATGATACTTACTACTTGATACTTGATACTGTTTCTTGTATCTCGTGTCAGCAGGCATACCCCACCCCTAAATCAACCTAGCCTAAAGCTTATAGGGATTTTCATACGCGTGCGAACGGCCTTGCCTTTGATCATTCCCGGCGTCCAACTTGGGGAAATTTTTATAGTGCGGATTGCTTCTTCGTCGCATCCTCCTCCAATACCTTGCACCAACTCAATCCCTTCAATAGTGCCGTCGGTATTGACAATAAAGGACACCAGCACCGTGCCTTGTATTCCTTTCATTCTCGCAGACGTGGGATAGGTTAAGTTTTCCGAAAGGTGCCTGCTCCATGCCTCTAATCCCCCGACAGGACTCGGCGGGGTATCCACCAAGTCAAAAAAGAGCGCTGCACCTTCTTGGCTTGAATCTTGCCCCTCCGCGGCCGATGGGAGTGGTACCGCATTGAGGGATACTTCGGTGCTATCCCTGCTCGTGTCAGTCCCACCTAACATAAACCGAAGAGGCAAGCGCATGCGTGTTCGGACGGGCGTGCCACGCTGCATGCCTGGTGTCCACTTGGGTGAACCTTTGACAATCCGAATTACTTCCTCGTCACAACCTCCGCCTACACTTCTTAATATTTCAATATCTGTTGTAGTCCCATCTGTATTCACAACGAAGGCAACAATGACCGTACCCTCTATGCCCTTGCGTTGGGCATTCGGTGGGTAGCGTAGGTTCTCCGATAAGTATTTGTTCCATCCTGCCATCCCGCCGGCAGGACTTGGCTGTATTTCTACCACTTCGTAAACTACATTCGTGGTGTCACTACCACCCGAAGTTGGATTGGATGTCCCCGGATCATCAATAGCTACTTGGTCTAAGATGCCATTCAATTGTGACACTTGGGCATGTGTGGTAAAAACCAAAAACATCAATAAAATTGAAAAAATATTTCTCAGCATAAAATTTGACCTTAACCTCTAGACTCTTTTCTTACCATTTCGAGTCATTCAAATTCCTTATTTGAAAGCTTGAATTCCTGTAATCTCGTTTCCTAAAATAAGCAGGTGGATGTCATGGGTGCCCTCGTAGGTAAGCACAGATTCCAAATTCATCATGTGTCTCATGATGGGATATTCTCCAGTGATGCCCATACCCCCATGAATCTGGCGAGCCTCGCGGGCAATGTTAATCGCCATTTCCACATTATTTCTTTTGGCCATGGAGATGTGAACTGTCTTTGCAGTGCCTTCATTCATCATTTTACCTACTTTCCAGGCCAGAAGCTGCGCCTTGGTAATTTCGGTGAGCATTTCTGCTAATTTTTTCTGTGTCAACTGGAATCCAGCAATCGGCTTTCCGAATTGAATTCGCTCGGCAGCGTATTTCCGAGCAGATTCATAGCAATCCATGGCAGCACCAATTGCACCCCAGGCAATGCCGAAACGGGCGGAATCGAGGCACATCATGGGAGCTCCCAATCCGGATTTATTAGGCAATAGGTTTTCTTTTGGAACCTTTACGTTGTCAAATACCAATTCTCCGGTACAAGAGGCTCTAAGGGACCATTTGTTGTGCGTTTCCGGGGTAGTAAATCCTTCCATACCACGCTCTACGATTAATCCATGGATACGACCTTCCTCATTTTTGGCCCAAACCACCGCAATGTCTGCTTTGGGGGAATTCGAAATCCACATCTTTGCACCATTAAGCAGGTAGTGGTCTCCCATGTCTTTGTAGTTTGTAGTCATGCCACTTGGATTGGATCCGTGGTCTGGTTCGGTCAATCCGAAGCAACCAAGCAGTTCGCCTGATGCCAAGCGTGGCAAGTATTTTTTACGCTGCTCTTCAGAGCCAAACTTGTAGATAGGGTACATCACCAAGGAACCTTGTACGGAGGCGGTGGAGCGCATTCCTGAATCGCCACGCTCAATTTCCTGCATGACCAGGCCATAGGAAATGTAATCTAGGCCACCACAGCCATATTCAGCTGGAAGTTGAGGGCCAAAGGCGCCTACTTCTCCAAACTTCTTTACGATTTCGTAAGGGAAATGAGCCTTTTGAGCCCAATC
>CAZPKI010000042.1:0-13255 GCA_964587015.1 uncultured Limnohabitans sp. | reverse complement strand
TTAAATCATAGTTTATCTCCTTGAAAACCAGCTACCTTGACTGAAAGACTTGGAAACAAAAGATGCAATTTTGGATCCAAGTCCTTCACTAAATCAAGGTACACATGGAATCAACTGCCTTTAAAAAAATCGGACTTTGGATGGACCAAAGCCATGCCCTCTTCCTCGGATACGATAAGGAAGAAGCCAACCTACTTGAAGACTTTCCCTCGGGCATTGTGTCTCGGTCTAGAATTGACGGAGAGGGAAGCGACAACACGCTATTGGGACCATCCCCCGGCCCTTCGAGCAACAACGAGAAAAAAAAGAATAACATCCACAGCAACCAACTCAATGCCTACTTCCACCAACTGGAGAACAAACTGATAGACAAGGAAGAACTCTTCCTCATGGGTCCTGGAGTGACCAAAACCCATTTTTTTCATCATTTAAGGGAAAATAAACACTTCAGCAAACTAAAAATAGAAGTAATCGACGCTGACAAAATGAGCGAGAAGCAACTCCTAGCCAAGGTGAAGCATAAATTTTCACCCCCGAGTTAAGCCTAACTTCTCAGTGACAGCAAGTCTGAAGAAAGCAAGATCTCTACTTTCAAAAAACGTGTTTTGAATGTATATTTCTACTTTAAATCCACAGGCTTGTATGGCTAATTATCAATTTGCTCAGACCCCCCTCTTTTTTCTGGTACTCGCATCTTTTTTTGCCTGCAAATCCGGCAGCACTGAAAAAGTAAACGTGGAAGACAGCACAGCGCTTCCACGCTTTACCCTTGTCCCAACCGACACCTTCCCCTTCAACAATTTTGTGGATTGCAACATGGCCGAGGCCTGGATCGGGGACACACTGCGCATATTCCCAGGCAAATACGGCGAAGATCCGGTTTGGGGCTATGCTAGAGACCTCAAATTTGCCTCTGGCCCCAACGCAGATGTGGTCTTCAGTACTCCTGCCACGGACTACATCGCTCCCACCCTTCCCAAAAATGTGCCCATCGGTCAGCCCGGCCTCCACGGAGCAGTATGGTTTGAGACGGTCTACCAAGACGAGCGGGACCCCTCTGGCAAAACACTCTACGCCATCTACCACAACGAAAATTACCCAGAAACCCTCCCCTACGATCCCAAAACTGGGGAAGGCTACTTGGACAAAAATTGGCCCCTGGGGCTCACAGACCGGATTACCCCCGCAGCGGTACCGCGGATTGGCGTCATGAAGTCCACGGATGGAGGTTGGAACTGGGACAACAAGGGCTTGCTTCTGGAAGATCAGCAATCCCGCATGATCCTCAATCCGCACAACAGTTCCAAAACCTTTGCTGGCGGCGTGGGCGATCCCAGTGCGGTAGCGGTAGGTGACTACGTGTACTTATTCTATGGAGAATACGGCTACCCAGGCACCTATGATTCCGCCACCTACGACCCCGCAATCGAGCAGTCGGGACAGTGTATCTCTGTGGCCCGGGTCAAGATTTCGGATTTGGATCAGCCGCAAGGAAAGGCCAAGCGATGGGATGGGACCGGATTCAATGCCCCCTGGAATGAGTTTGGCAAGCCCATCTCTACCCTACAAATTCCCAAAGAAAAAGGCGGAGGTCCTGCCTCTTCCGGAGCAGGAGGCTTCCACTGGGGTCCATCTGTGAGTTGGAATACCTACTTGGAATGCTGGGTGATGCTGATGGGCCATGTGGAAGGTCCTCGATGGATTGGCGACAAACTGTACATCTCCTTCAATCCCCATCGGGAGCTCGGCGAAGGCAACAATTCCCAAGCCTGGTCCACTCCCCAAATCCTCATTCAGAAACCGGGGCATGTGCTCTGGTACCCTTCTTTGCAGCCACTCAACACGGCTGAAGATATTGCGGCAAAGAACACCAGCCTCAAACTGGGCAAGCGGGCACGACTCTTCTTCAAGTACTCCGACCTGGGACGGTATTTTTCAGAATACATCGTGGAATTTGAGAAGTAGGAAAAGAATCTCCCTCTATTTTTTCTGCAGCTGGGCTACGGCAGTCTCCAAATAGGGCAGCCATTCGGGTGCTTGACGCTCCGCATAGGATGCCAAAAAATAGGACAAGGAGGGCACAAAAGGTTCCATTCGCAAGTGCATGCCCACCTGCTCCAACGTCTTGTCCCCCTTGAGCACATTGCAGCGGTTGCAGGCAGTCACTAGATTGGTCCAGGAGGTTTTGCCTCCCTTGGATCTCGGAATGACGTGGTCGATCGTCAGCTGCTTTACGCTGCCACAATACTGGCATTGGCCTCGGTCCCTGCGAAACAAGTTGGCCCGATTCAGCAGCACTCCTTTGTAAGGAATGTGTTTGTAATGTGCCAGTCGGATCACCGAGGGATAGGCATAGCTGCGGGAAACAGTGCGAATTTCGAGCAGCTCATAACTGCTGAGCAGCTGGGCTTTTTCCATCAGCAGCAAGACCATGGCTTTTTGGGCCGGCACCACTGCAATAGGATAATGATCTAAATTCAACACCAACACCCGCTTTTCCATCCCCTAGTTGACAATTCTGTACATCTTTACCTCCACTTCAGTGGGCGTGCTATCCATCAAAAACTCCTCCCAATCTTCCAAATCAGTCTTCTGCATCCGGTGATCCATCCAAAAGACTTGTTCGGCACCCAGATACATGGCATAGTAGGAATGCTCCTCCACCCCGTCCCAAGCCACCATTAGGTCTCCGGGCTCCACTTCCTCAGGGGTAATTACTTTGCCAGGAAGTTTCCCAGTAGGCCAAGGATAGCCCCCCATCGCAAAAATCAAGGGGAATACATGGCTGGCATCCATCCCAAAAATACTTCTCCCTCCTGCCTGAAATGGAGCATTCAAAAATCGCAAGGCGAGCTCCAACAGTTCCTCCCGATTGGCCTTGAGCGCAAAGGGTCTGTAGGTGCCCGTAAATCCCAAATGATCCTGCCAGTTGAATAATTCTTTTTCTGAAAAATGGAGCCTGCTGCCCGGCAGCAAGTACAGGTGCGTATCCTGGTAGTCTATCGCAGCAATCGGGCTGGTGACCACCTGAAAATCTTGGTTGAGAAAAGTATCGTAGGCTTCGGCAGTGATCTCCTTGATGGACTTTGCCCATACCCATCCCCCAGTAGCACTATCTTCGTGGTACACCTTAAACCATTCCCGGTCGGAGGTGAGTCCAGTAAGCAAGTAACATTCCCCAAAAAGGAATTGGGTGACTAATGCGGAATCGGTTTTGGGACGAAGGTAAACAGGCAGTACGGTCTGCCTCACAATGCCATAGGCATCAATCAAAGGCCATTCTTTGGAGCTCCCTTTTCGCATCTTTTTCCTTCAGGTCCTGCCGTTTGTCGTGATTTTTCTTCCCTCGCGCCAATGCAATTTCTAGTTTGGCCTGGCCACGATCGTTGATAAATATACGAACAGGAATGATTGCAAGCCCCTTTTCTTGCGACTTAGTTTGGAGTTTGACCAACTCTTTTTTCTGAAGCAATAACTTACGGTCGCGAATCGCCTCGTGGTTGTAGCTGCTCGCCATGCTGTAAGGGGCAATGTGCATCTGCCGAATGAAAAGTTCGTCCTCAAAAAATACGCAAAACGCCTCCGTCAAGGAGACCTTGGCCTCCCGAATGGATTTGATTTCGGTTCCCTTCAAGACCAAGCCCGCCACATAGGTATCCAAGAATTCAAACTCGAAGTTTGCCTTCTTGTTCCGGATGTTGACAACCTTTTCAAATCGATTGGACTTGGACATATTAGAATTTCATTTTGGCAAGTGGAGCGATGTCGTAGCCGACAAATTCCCCACGAAGGTACTTGAAATGCGCAGCCATCGCAATCATGGCGGCATTGTCGGTGCAATATTCAAATTCAGGCACATAAAGGGTCCAGCCTTTGCGCTGGGAAAGTGCCGAAAGGGTAGCTCGAAGTCCTGAATTGGCAGATACCCCTCCAGCTATCGCTACTTCAGTGATGCCATACTCCTTCATGGCTTCCTTGAGCTTGATCAGCAGCATCTCCACTAAGGTGTACTGAATGCTGGCGCACAAGTCGGGTAAATTTTCAGTGATGAAATTGGGATTTTCTTCCAATCGATCCCGAAGAAAATAAAGGACGGCCGTTTTGATCCCTGAAAACGAATAGTTGAGTCCTGGCATCCGCGTTATCGGAAAAGTAAAGGCCTTGGGATTGCCCTCTTTGGCATACCGATCCAGCAAAGGACCGCCTGGATAAGGCAATCCAAGAAGCTTGGCCGTCTTGTCAAAAGCCTCACCCACCGCATCATCTTGCGTCTCACCGATCAGCTCCATGTCCAAGTGATCCTTTACCAGCACCAATTGGGTATGGCCTCCACTGACGGTCAAACAAATAAAAGGGAAGTTGGGCCTTGGCTCCGCAATAAAATGAGCCAACACATGAGCCTGCATGTGATTGACATCGATCAAGGGAATATCGAGTGCCTTGGCAAAGGCTTTGGCAAAGCTTACCCCAACCAGTAGGGAGCCCATCAAACCTGGGCCGCGGGTCACTGCAATGGCGGCGAGCTCTTTTTTGGAAATTCCTGCGGTAGAAAGTGCCTCATGAACCACTGGGATTAGATTTTCCTGATGCGCTCGGGAAGCCAATTCGGGAACTACACCCCCATATTTTTCGTGTACTGATTGTGTAGCCACAATATTATTGAGTACTTTGCCATTGACTATAATGGAGGCAGAAGTCTCGTCACAAGAGGACTCAATAGCAAGTATAGAAATATCGGTTGTACCCATTGGAAAATAAGGCCAAAGTTACGGATTTTTTACACAAAGCTTTCCGAGTAGTGAGTTGGTCTGTCTTTTCCATGCTACTCCTGCTCATCGCGCTCGGCCTCTTCCTGCAAACATCCTTCGTTCAAAATTGGCTTGTCGACAAAGTCACACGGACCCTTAGTGAAAAGACAAAGTTCCGCACGGAAATAGGAACCATCCAGTTGAGCTGGTGGGATGCGGTGACCTTGGAACAGGTGCAGGTTTTTGATCAGCAGGACAGCCTGATGATTGGAGCCAAACAGCTTTATGCGGACTTTTCAATTCTTTCCCTGCTCCCACCAGGAGATCCTCAGCTAGACCTCATCCGGATCGAAAAAGCACGCATCCACCTGATCAACCACCCCGGAGATTCTACCTTAAACATCAACCGATGGATGACCGCACTTGGAGAGGCTTTCGGAAGTACAAGCACTGAAGCCTCAACTTCACGGTTTTTTATCAATGACCTTGAACTTCGGCAATCGACATTTGCCTACAGCGACCTGCAAGCCCCTGCCATTACCGAAGGCTGGAACTACAACCGAATGGAATGGACCGAGCTATCGGCCACTGCTTCGGATTTCCGCTTGGATGGACCCAATATTGGGATTGAGATAGGCGATTTGACCGTAAATGAACGCTACACAGGTCTCCAAATCAAGCAATTCGAAACCCAAATCAACTACAGCCCCGAGGCCTTGGAGTTGAAAGATTTGAACCTCCGAACGGAAAAAAGCCAGATCAAAAACCACCTACGCCTCGAACCTAAGGGACCTAATGGCTTTGGAGATTTTGTAAATGACGTAAACCTGATCCTTTCTTTTGATGAAACTGTTCTTGATCTCTCTGATATCCGTCGCTTTGCCCCTTCCCTACCTGCTATCGAAGATGCGCTGAGTTTGAGTGGTGAGCTCAAAGGAACCATTTCAGACCTATCCACAGATGAATTCCTGGTGCGCATGGGTAAAAAAACTGCACTTTTTGGATCTTTTCAAATTGAGGGTCTGCCCCAACTTGACCGCACTTTTCTTCGGTTAGATTTAAAAAATTCGGTAATCTCAGCCAATGACTTGAGCCCCTACCTCAATCAGGCTGCTCAAAAAGAATTGAATAAATTCAATACCATCCGTTTTGACGCAGACCTAACCGGCATGTTGAATCGCTTCACCACGAATGGTTCCTTCAAAACAAACATCGGTAACCTAAATGGGAGGATAGATTACGAAAGCAAGAACAAGCAGTCCACCATCACCTCACGCTTGCGTGTGGAAAATTTGGACTTGGGCCTGATCCTCGAAAATCCCGAACTCTTCCAAAAGGTTTCCCTTGAAGGAAATATCCAAGCCAAAGGAAAATCCTTGGAAACCTTACTGGTAGATCTCAATGCGAACATCAGCGAAATTGGCATCAACAACTACCGCTACACGGGCATTCAAACAGATGCAGTCTATGGCCTCAACTTGTTCCGAGGCAACCTATCCATTGACGATCCGAATCTCAAATCAAAAATCAAAGGTTCACTGAATCTGAACGAGGGAATTGATTCGATCAACCTAGTAGTAGATCTAGAAACTGCATTTTTGGATCAAATCAACCTGACTGACACCCCACTGTCCCTTAGCGGTAAGTTGGAGATGCATACCCAAGGAATTACGCTCGATGATGTGCAAGGAATTGCCAGAGTACGCGATTTAAATGTGAACTACCAAGATCGCTCCTTGGATGCTGGAGATTTTTTACTTCAATCTGTTTTTGCAGGCAGCACTCGAATACTGTCTTTAAACTCTGACTACTTGACGATGTCTGCATCAGGGCAATATGAGCTGGAGCAAATAAGTAAAGACTTACAAATATTAGGCAATCAATACCTCGCTATCCTGCTCAATGAAACTCCTCCACTGGCTGACTTAAAAGTTAATTTTTCGAAGGATTACAACTTGGATTTGAATATCCGCATGCGGGACATCAATCCCTTGATTCACCTCTTTGAACCCGAACTCAGCATCTCCAAGAACACTATCCTGGAAGGGGCCTTTTACCAAACCACGGAGAATACGGTCTTCAACTTTTTCACTTCCCTAGATACGATCACCTACAAAGGCAATACCGCTTTTGACACCAATATTGACTTCAACACCTCCAAAATCATCAACAGCAACGATATTTTGGCCTCCTTCTATGTATATTCTAAAAAGCAAGAGGTAGGGAAAACCATTGGCTTTACCAACCTCGGAGTAGAGGCAATCTGGGACCAAACCAATCTTGACCTTTTGTTGAGCCTGGACCAAGATTCCACGCAAAGTAAGGCAAGAATTAAAGCAGAAACACAATTTACGAATAAGGGCACCTTCTTGAAGTTTAAGCCATCCCTCCTTCGGGTGTTGAATCGCGAATGGCAGTTTGACCCAAACAACCTCCTAAGCTTGCAAGATGGAGCCATTTCCTTCGACAATCTGCGCGTTTCAAATGAAGGGCAGTCCTTAGGTTTGCAAGGAAAAATCAGCTCGAATCCAGAAGAAACCCTTGAACTTGAGATCAAAGATGTATCGCTCGACATCCTCAATACCTTCAGCACCTTGGATGTAGAAGGCACTGCGGATGGGAGGTTTCAAGTGGCTTCGCTTCAAGATCAAGCCACCCTCGCTGGCTCCCTCCATGTGGATGGCCTAGGAATAAATGATTTCCCAATTGGAGAGGTTGACCTCTCGGCCGAAATGGATGGCAGGGACTTGCGTCTCAAACTGGAAAACTTCTTCAACGAACAGCAGAAGATAGCGATTGATGGCACGGTAGACTTGGACTCGAACAACCTTGACTTTGACGCGAAACTCACCCAAGCCAACCTGGTGATCTTCGAGCCTTTCCTTTCCATGTACATTTCCAACCTAGGGGGAACCTTGTCGGGCAACCTCCAACTTCAAGGCAATTTGGACAGCCCTGAACTAATCGGTAGTGCACGCGTGGAGCAAGGCAAGCTCCGCATCAACTACATGAATACTTCCTACCAAGTGGACGGCAGCCTGCTGTTCCGCCCTACCCAAGTAAGTTTTCAAGACCTCGCATTTCGCGATAGTAACGGCAATCGTGCAACCTTCATAGGCGGTATCAACCACCAAGGATTCTCCTCCATTTTCTTAGACATCAACTCCCAGCTGACCAATTTTCAGGTCTTGAATACGAGCTCCAAGGACAATGAACTGTTCTATGGAACTGCCTATGCCACAGGGACCCTCGCGATCAAAGGGAGTTTGAGCAATCTTGATGTCACTGCGCGCGTGACCTCACAACCCAACACCCGAATTTCAATACCCCTGACAAGCTCCAAGGAACAATTCCAAGAGGACTTTATCCAGGTGATCAATGTCCAAGATACCGTTCGAATTAAGGCTTTAGCCGAAGAAGTCAAGCGACTGGAGATTGAAAATATCCGGATGAATTTTATCATGGACGTAACTCCCGATGCATTCACGGAGATCATCATCGACCCCAGAACGGGAGAAAGTATTCAAGGCAGAGGTAAAGGAACACTCAACATGAATGTCGATACGCAGGGTAATTTTTCCCTTGCGGGCAACTACGACATCGTGGAAGGAAAGTATAATTTCTCCCTCTACAACGTGGTCAAAAAACAGTTTATCGTACAACCTGGAGGAAGAATTACCTGGTATGGGGATCCTTACACAGGCATCATGAACTTGAAAGCCAGCTACGAGGAAAATGTGTCCCTGCAGCCCCTACTCAATGCAAACAGTACCGAACAGGAGAATAGCCAAATGCGAAGACGGTTCCCTGTCAAGGTGCTGATGGACCTCCAAGGCGAGCTCCTTTCACCTACCTTCAAGTTTGGCTTCGACTTCGCTGCTTTCCCTTCGAGTGGAGACATACAAACTACCATTTCAGCCTTTCAAAATCGTGTAGCCGCCGACGAACAAGAAATGAATCGGCAGGTTTTCTCTGTTATCGTGGCTCAAACCTTGTCCCCTGAAGGACAATTTTCAGGAGGGCCTACCCTCTCTTCTAGCTTGGGCAACCTGTTGTCTTCCCAAATCAACCGATTTATGGGGCAGCTTGACAAAAACTTAGAGGTTTCCATTGACCTGGCTACTTTAGATCAAAATGCACTCGAAAACTTCCAAATCAGCGTGGCACGAACCTTCCTAGATGGTCGTCTTCGCGTATCTCGAGACGGGGGATTTACAGGCAACAATGGAACTGCCAGTGCTGCCTCCATCATTGGTGATTGGCAAGCAGAATATTTGATTACAGAAGATGGGGTCTACCGACTGCGCATTTTCAACCGCAACAATTTCAATGCGTTTACCTCCCTTTCACTCTCCCAAAATGTACTTTCTTACGGTGCGTCGGTCACCCAAAATGTGTCCTTTAATTCCTTTAATGAGCTCTTCCAAAAGTTGGCCCGAAGAAAGGCCGAACGCCTCAAACTTCAAGATTCAGATGATTTTTTGCGAGAAGACTATGGGGTAAAGGAAGTTTGGAAGCCCATCAACCTTGAAAACCTACCCCTCCAGGACGACTACATTCCTCCAGTGAAAAATGAAAAAATTCCTCCTAAGGAGAATTAAAATCCAAAGTTAATTGTCAACGGCTAACGGTCCACTGTCCACAGCAGATTCGTTTGGTACCAAGTTTAGAATTCAAATTTTAATACATTCTCTATGTATTGAGCACTATTGGCTGTCGACTGTCAACCGTTGACTATTTCTTTTGGTCAACAGCTAACGGTCCACTGTCCACAGCAGATGGTTATTTTTGATTAAAAGTGATGTATTACTAGAATTGACTGTCGTCTGTTGACTGTCAACCGTTGACATTTGGTCAACAGCTAACGGTCCACTGTCCACAGCAGATGGTTATTTTTGATTAAAAGTGATGTATTACTAGAATTGACTGTCGTCTGTTGACTGTCAACCGTTGACATTTGGTCAACAGCTAACGGTCCACTGTCCACAGCAGATGGTTATTTTTGATTAAAAGTGATGTATTACTAGAATTGACTGTCGTCTGTTGACTGTCAACCGTTGACAATTTTTAAACAATTTCCATCTACTCGCTATTCTCTACCTAAAGAACATGTATGAAAAAAATTAGCCTGTGCTGGTTTCGCCGTGACCTCAGAATAGAAGATCAAACGGCACTGTTTTACTCCTTGCAACAAGAGGAGCAGGTGCTGCCCCTCTTTATTTTTGACCGCCAAATCCTGGATGCCTTGGAGGAAAAAAACGACGCCCGGGTTACCTTTATTCATCAGCAAATCGCAAACCTGAAAGCATTTTTTGAAAAACAAGGGAGTTCCATGCTGGTCAAGTATGGCCATCCGGAGCAAATCTTTCAGGAGCTCATACAGGAGTATGCGCTACAAACAGTCTATACTAACCGGGATTACGAACCCTATGCGCAATCAAGAGATGCTCAAGTAGAAGCCCTGCTTCGCGAAAAAAACATTCCCTTCTTATCCTTCAAGGATCAAGTGATCTTTGAGCCCGGAGAGATTCTAAATGGCTCCGGAGAATTCTACAAGGTCTTTACCCCCTACAGTAGAAATTGGTTGGAGAAATTTAAACAAACTCGAGTACAACCCCTCCCATCTGCCAACTGGAAAAACTTAGTACAGAGTTCCCCGCTACCCATGCCTTCACTATCGGAAATGGGGTTTACCCCCTCCCCCATTGAAATTCCAAGTAGCGAACTCGACGAGGAGATCGTTCGTCACTATGAGGAGCGCCGAAATTTTCCAGCACAGCGGGGCACCAGCCGCTTGGGTATTCACCTTCGATTTGGCACCCTTTCCATCCGTCGGCTCGCGCTCAAGGCTGCATCGCTCAACGCCACCTACATGAATGAATTGATCTGGCGGGAATTTTATGCGATGATTCTAGGTCATGCCCCTCAGGTAGTGGATCGAGCTTTCAAACCCCAGTACGACCGCATTCCCTGGAGAAACAACGAGGCCGAATTTGCAGCCTGGTGTGCAGGCACTACCGGCTACCCCATCGTAGATGCAGGCATGCGGGAACTGAACCACACGGGATTTATGCACAACCGGGTGCGCATGATTGTCGCTTCCTTCCTCACCAAACACTTGCTGATTGACTGGCGCTGGGGAGAGGCTTATTTTGCAAAAAAATTACTCGACTTTGAACTGGCTTCCAACAACGGAGGATGGCAGTGGGCCGCAGGGACTGGCACCGATGCACAACCCTACTTCCGAGTATTTAACCCCGATTCCCAAACTGAAAAATTTGACAAGGATTTGGTTTACATCAAAAAATGGATTCCAGAATTCGGCACCGCATCCTACCCAAACCCGATTGTAGATCATAAATTTGCGCGCAATCGAGCCATAGAAACCTACAAAAAAGCATTGACACCATGAACATAGGAGATCGAGTACGCGTCCTGCACGGGAAAGAAGAGGGGATCGTTCGGAAAGTATCCGCAGGAGGCAGAATCGAGGTAGAGATCGAAGATGGCTTTGTCATTCCTGTTCTCAAATCCGAGGTAGTCCTCATAGCAGAAGCGGAGAAAAGTTACTTCGGTGAGGCCCACAGCTCCTCCCAAGAGGTCGAAACTCCCCTGCCCATCTCAGCCCCGAAAGATCAAGGCCTATACCTCGCTTTCGTCCCAATTAACGACCAAAGCTTAAGCCTCTACCTGATCAACGATAGCCGTCAATCCTACCTCACGCATGCTTCCGAGGTGTATGGAACCAACCAAAGGACCCTGTATGCAGGAACGCTCGGTCCTGGAGAAGCCAAAAAAATAGACGACCGACTACTCAAAGAATTGGACGAGTGGCCCGCTTTTCTCCTGCGTTTTATCCCCATTCAAGCCAAGTTGGATCGGGCTATCCCAGCCTTCGAGCGGCAATTAAAAATGAAGCCAACCCAGTTTTTCAAGCACCTCAGCAAGTCCCCCCTGATCGGGAAGAGTGCCTACCTTTTTGGACTGGAAAATACCACCAAGGAGCTGGACATCCGAGGACTGAATGCAGCACTAAATCAACTCGCACCTACCCCTCCAGCTGTAAAAGTTCAGGCGCCGGCAGCATCCATCGACCTCCACATTGAGGAGATTCACCCCAATCCAGATGGCTTGAGCAACTCAGAAAAATTACGGATTCAACTGGAAGTTTTTGAGAAAAACCTCAACCAAGCCATTGCCGCAGGAATGGACCAGATTACCTTCATCCACGGCATTGGAAATGGCGTACTTCGAAAAGAAATTCACAAGCGATTGAGTCAACTTGGAAATATTTCCTACTTTCAAGACACGCAGAAGGACCAGTGGGGCTATGGTGCTACCTTGGTCAAAATTTCCTAAGTTCAAACAGAATGAAATCCCCTGTATTTCAGCTCTTTTCACACCAACACCAACAAGCAAAAGCCCTTTTCCTGGAGCTAGGAAAAGAAATCAAATCTTCCAAAGCCATCGCCTTGTTGGAACAATTGGAATTTTTAGAGCTTTATTCGGAGCTCCTGGAGAAGATTCATTTTGAACAAAAACACTTGGGCTACTCCTTATTTTTTCCACTAAAAACCCTGAAGAAATCCTTAAAAAAAATTCACCACCTCAAGCTCGTTGAAAGAGGGCTCAAACAACGAGAAAAGACACATGTACTTCCTTTCGAAAGTTTCAAAACCTATTTGAACGAACAGAAAAGAGGCATGCAAAAAGAGGCTTTTGACCTGATGGTTGGGAGTTCCCTAAAAATGTGGGAGGAGTACCTCGAAAAAGCCCATGAAGCAAGTAAGGGCATCAAACCCTTGGTCCTTACTACCTCCATCCATCAATTGGTTCAAGAGGAACTTGCTTCCTTAACTAAGGAAGTGGCGCCACCCATGTCTACCTCCGGCTTTCGGGATCTTTTTGAGGGGCTGCGCAAAGTGATCATTTTGGAAAATTTACTGATTCACCTCGGCCTCAACCCCATCTACCTGCCTCAAGTGCATGAGGAGCTGGAGCAACTCAAAAATGGCTTGAAACCCTGGTATGCCAACCATCTCAAACTGCAAAGCCTAACGCATTTTATCGGACAACAAGAAGGAGTTTCCAAAAAATACCTGGACTGGGTGAAAGAACTAAAGGAAGAGAAAAAAGCACTCAGCTCAACCTTAGAAAAACAAGCCCTAAGCCTACTTCGAAAAGTAGGAGGCTAAGTCGAGAGAAAACTATTCCGAAATGATCTCAGTAGTTCAAAATGAGCGTGAATCAAAAGGTCAAATTGCCAACAGTCAACCGTCCACCGACGACAGCCGGTTCGTTGTGTGACAAGGTTTACAATCTAAAATTCATTACGCTTTTGTAAACAGACTACAACTAACTGTGGTCCGTGGACTGTGGACAGTTAGCAATGATCCGCTCCCACCAATTTTATTATTCCAGTGGTTAACTGCGGATCATTACATCTAAATTTTCGAAAGTGCGTCCGCAAGGTCTTTTTTGAGATCTTCTACATCCTCCACCCCTAC